>NZ_QQAY01000002.1:0-306180 GCF_003350505.1 Falsibacillus pallidus | reverse complement strand
GAAAATACTAGCGGCATTCTGTTTGGCCGAAGCAGCGCCAACCAGCCGGTGAATGGCTACACAGCTGAAGATATTTATCAGGAACTTGCAGATGAACTCGGCATTCCCATCATCTATGACGTGGATTGCGGGCATGTCCCTCCTCAGATTACCTTTGTAAATGGTGCCTATGCTGAAGTGGAAGTGAAAGATGGGAAAGGGTTGGTTAGACAGTATTTTAAGGAATGAATATGAAGAAACCTCGCCGTAAAAAGCGAGGTTTTTATTTTGAATTTTTTCGAGGAGTTAGAAAATCTATAATCTGCGCGAAAGTATGTATTGGATTATCATAGCTGAAAAACTGGTAGTCAGCGAAATCCATATACTTGCGCAGCATTCTATTTGAACTTGAATTATTTGATCCGTATGCCCAATGTACGTTTTTCTTTTTCCAAGTAAACTCTTTTAGTTGGTTCAAAAATGGAAATTCTTTGTAAACAATCGATAAAGTGCGAATCACACGCTTTTTTGTTTGGTGAAAAGTACAATCATCCATCAGTCTTTCATAATCGATTGCTGCAAGATATTTCGTAATGAGCATTGCAAGATCAATAAAATGCTTAAAAGAATCTAAATTATGCCTCCAACCATGAAGGCACATAAAGTAAAAGGTGTGATAGATGGACAACTCTTTAATATATTTAAAATGATTATAGGGCAGCGCATTTTCCCAGAAATCTTGAATATTTAGAGTAGAGGTATTTTCCTTAAGCAGGTCCCAATGGATTTCTACCACTAATGGAATACTCGATCCATGGAGTTTTTTACTGTAGCTGCAATGGAAGTGCCCTGGAATGAGTGGTTCTTCTTCAATGAATCCAAGATCCATTACACATTTCTGTACCCTGCTTAAATCCTTGCGTTTTATTAATATATCAATATCCGAGGTTGGTCTGGCACCAAAATGTCCGTATACCTTCTCAGCAAATATCGTTCCTTTTAATGGTATTGCTTCTATTTCTTCTTCTTCAAGTTGAACGAGAAGTTGTTCGGTTTGGTGTTTGATGAAAAAATTATTAATTAGTGTTTTCTCATGCTTATCTTTTAAATATTCCTTTATAGTGGGAGGTATTTGGTTCCATGCACCCCGCGCTTTTAGTTGATGTAAAATCTGTGGGGCAATATCATTGTTTTGAAGTTCATTCATAAAAATCCGGCTATTTTCCTCATTAAATACAATGCTGGAATTTGGTTTATATAATGAAGAAATAAAACTCATAGTCTCACTCACCCCTTAGAGATTCAATCATTGGCTGCAAGAGACAATGACACATATTCTTTTAATTCGAAATCCGTTTTATTAAGGCGCTGGTATAAATCATTTTCCCTGATTAATTCCTCGTGTGTGCCAATTCCACTTATTCGTCCCTCATTCAAAACCACGATGATATCTGCATCCCTTACAGTCGTTAATCTATGAGCAATGATAATGGTCGTCCGTCCCTCCATTAACTCATTAAGAGCTTTCTTAACAAAGTGTTCCGATTCATTATCAAGTGCAGATGTGGCTTCATCTAAAAGGAGTATGGGAGAATCCTTTAAAATAGCACGTGCAACGGCCAGCCGCTGTTTTTGACCGCCTGATAATTTTATTCCCCTCTCCCCTATCTCTGTCTGATAACCATCCGAAAGAGACTGAATAAACTCGTGAATATTGGCTTTTTTACAAGCATTAATCATTTCCGGTTGGGATATGTTCGGCTTAGCAATCATTAAATTATCCTCAATCGTCCCCGCAAATAAAAACGTTTCCTGAGCAACATAGGCAATCGAACTTCGTAAAGCTGACATTGTAAGATCTTCAATAGGCATTTGGTTCAAATAAATTCTGCCTGAATGCGGCTGATAAAGCCCCTGCAGTAAATTAAAAAGCGAACTTTTTCCTGCACCGCTTGGACCTACTAATGCAATCTTTTTTCCCGCTGGAAATTCAAGATTCAATCGACTAAATAACAATTTTGTTTCGTCATACCCGAAAGTCATATCCGTGAATTTAATAGATAAGCCTACCTTATTAATAGGATCGTAAGTTGGCAGTTTCTTTGATTCAACTGGCTGCTCCAAGACTTTCAAAACCCTCTCCAAAGCAGTAACAGAGCGCTGGAAGCCTGCCCACTGCCCCGCCATTCCCGTTAATGGATAAACCAAATGATTGACGAGGTTGATGAAAGTCAGTAAAGCACCAACTGTCAATATAGATTGTGATATGTAGTAAGACCCCAAACATATGCTGATCAGATAAACGACTGCGCTGACAAACTGGCCTCCACCATAATATAATCCTTGCAGTTTGGCACTTGCAGTTTCCAATTGGAAAAGCTCTTCGTTTTTTTCAGCAAACGTGCTATATTGCTTTTTTTCAAGTGTAAATGAACGAATGACGGAAATACCATGGAAGGATTCATTTAAATGGTGGTGGATAGCAGCTATAAGTTCATGCAATTGCCGTCCATTTTTCTTTAATAACATTCCAAAAAAAACGGCTGAAATAAGTGCGATTGGTGCAATCAATAAACTGATCACAGACAAGGTGACATTAATTTGCATTAAATAAATAAATACAACTATGTATATAAGCGGCAGACGAATCAGGTTGATTAAATTACTTCCTATCAGTCCATCAACGCTGTGGATATCATTTGAAAAGTGGGACAATAATTCACCGGTGGGATGAGTCGAAGTATATTTCGCAGGCAACCTTAGAATATGGCTGAATAAATAATTTTTCATTTCTTTCTTCACGCCATTTGAAGCTCTGTTTTCTACTACTATATTTAAAAATGTACACGAAATGCTCAATAGAATAAGAATAATACCAATCGGAACCAACTTTTTTAATTGATTTAAGCGGCTGCCAATCGCAGCATCTGTCACATTCCCATAGTACCAGGCGAATGCAATCGTTAAAAAGATATCGACAGCAAGCAATCCGAATAAAATGGCATGCTCTCTCCAATATTTTAAAATGTGTGGTTTAAGAAGCCCAAAAGCTTTTCGCCCTTCTTTCAAGTTGAAATATTTTCCGATAACCAAGGATCGAACATGTTGAAAGTAATTCATAATGGGTACACTCCATTAGCATTTTCTTTTATTAATATAAAGACGGATCATTCCAGAAAGCATCGGTACATTTAAAATCATCATTTTCCATATCGCTGAAGGAGCATACAATCTATTATTTCGTTTAATCGAGACTAATTTTCCAATTAATTGCTCTTTAGCTACAACATGATCAAATCCTTGATTTGAGTCCCCTTTAAATAAATACTGGTCGTGATGAACATAAAAAAATCGATGCGCAACGAGCCTTCCATCTATTTGATGAAATAAGGCAATATCTCCTCTTTTAAGTTCATCAGGTTCAAAAGGAATAAACGTGCAACTATCCCCCCTGCGTATATAAGGAAACATACTATTCCCGGTAGCTGGAAGTGTGATCTTTCCTTCTCTTTTGATCACATTCTGAAGTAGATTAATCGTCTGCTGATCAAACAACAACTTCAATCACCTCGCATTGCAGAAGGCTGTCCAAAAATTCTTTAATGTCTTCCGTTATCTCTTCTTGCCGTAATTCTCCGGAAAACTGTACCTCTACTGCACTCACTAAATTCTCCAGACTCTGTTCATTTTGAAGAAGTTCCCAGCAGTATCCTCCCACTTCATTTACTTTAGTTACCGTTAAATTATTTGAATTTAAAATAATCCACTCATTATCCAATTGTGTGGTTTCACAACCACGATTTTGAATATACTTTTTCATTAAGATATCAACTCCCAAAAGGTATCATTTTTTTGAAAATAAAGTTGGTATACAGGAACCTTCCTTACAACCTTCTCCAATAATTTCAAAATGGTTTCTGTCTCCTGTGAACTATACGGCCAATAAAAAACTTTATCTATTAAACTCAACAATGCGTCAGACTTTGAGAGCTGTTTTCTCTCATTTACCTCTGCCTGAATAAGCATCTGAATGCTTCTAAGTTGGCAAGTTGCAAGAACATCTCTGGAATCAATTTCACTTCGAAATGGAGAATTATAAACTTGAACCCCATTCTCAGAAATCTTGAGGATGGCAGCTTCATCTGACAAAATCTCACGCGGATGTGAAAGAATAGCTGCTGTAGACTTTCCGGAGCCAGATGGTCCCGCAAAGATATGTGCAGCACCATTATCTATCACACAGGAAGAATGAATCAGAAGACCCCATTTTTTATGGACCAAAAATGAACTATATAAGTTCATCAGAGCATGTTTTAATGCAAGTTCATTATGAACAAATATGTTTGCCTGAGAAAATTCCTCATCAACTTCGATTAAATAGTCAGCCCGTTTAAATGAAATAACACTATTCTCTTTTGCAGCCACTACTTCATAATCTAAAAAGACAGTACCGTATCCATCATTAATATTTATGTACAAATCAGGCTGATTATCCATTGGACTAATAGCGTAGAACATCCTATCAAGCATTTTTGAAAGGGTGCTCGAATGATTGGCAATTTGGAAGAATTGTTCACCAACCAATGTATGTATAATATTCATGGTTTCTCCCCTTTAGCAAACAGCTTCCTTTTTAAGAGCCAAAGCCAATGATCAAACATCGGCTCTGGCACAATCACAATTTAATTATGGCTTGTCTCCATTCCCTTTTCCGTTGCCATTGCCTCCGCCATTTCCATTATGCGGGCCAGTATAGGGATCGTTAGGATAATTGGTGCCACCATTTCCCTTACCTGGATGATCCAGATTCCCATGCCCTTTATTCCAGCTTTGAGCCGTCTCGAATCGGATGGGCTGGTGAACCACTACCTTTGGTTTTGAATACAAACAAGCATTACTCAATATGTTCACCTCTTTTTTGTTCTTTATATAGAACAAAATAAATAAAAATTTTTTGAATAAATTACTTATTTTAATTATAAAGCACTTTTCGTTCATTTTAAAGAACATTTTTTCGACAGAAATCTCTTTAATTCATGTTGAATATCTTTTATTTTGTAAAGAAAAGCCCTGTCTCGGAAGGTCTTTTCCTGAAATACGAACGCCGAAATAGATACCAAACAATGAAAATCCCCAAAACGTCCTTAACCAAATCAACAAGCGAAAACGAACGGAACCTGATGAAGCTCATCTGTTAAACCATATAGGATCGCTACGCCAAGGGCGATCACCTCCTTTTTGAGGTTAAGTCTCTGGATAAATGAAAGAAAACCAAGAATCAGTAGAAAATAAAGAACCCCTAATTCAATCAGATGTGCTAGTACGAATTATATTCCCGATCAAGACAATCAGATTCTTGCTCATATATGGAGAAAGCTCTTGCACAGAAGTTGGATTGAAACAACTTGATTGGAGCCAGATGAATGCATATACAGAATTGGTAAGATTCGGATCATGTACTTCATTTTTTTAGCGGGCTTGTGTTCTTTATACATTTTATGATTTATTACATTAAACACGACCAGTTTTTAAAATTGAAATCATTTGTTCTTTATTAGGATAATTCGATTTTTCGTACTGTTGAATCGCATGTTCTACATCGTACTTCACTCGAACAATGGTAGAGTGAAACGAGTCTTGATTAATTTCTAAAATAATGTAGGAAGATTCATTTCTGCCATCAAATGGCATCCCTACACTTCCCGTATTCATTACGCATTTCCCATTAATAAAACGAATAAACGGTTTATGTATATGAGAATAAATATAAATATTCGAATCATCCTTCATCATTTTTTCTAACATTAAAGTGTCGCTGGCATCTGGTAATATCACTTCAAATAAACTATCAGGAGTTGCATGGAACATTAGAATTTTTAAACTGCCTACCTCCATTCTTATTTCATTAGATAATCCGCATAAATACTTAATAGATTCTTCATCTAATTGATTAACTGTCCATTCCCTTTCCTCTGCCATACAATTAAAAACAGTTTCAGGCACCTCTCCATCTTTAATGCCTCTAATTATCCATTCATCTGCATTTCCTTTTATAACATTTGCATCTAAGGAACGGACCAAATCTAATGACCTTTGGGGTTCAGGTCCTCTAAAACAAATGTCTCCTAATACACATATTTGTTCTATTTCTCTTGATTTGATATCCTTTATGACAGACTTTAAAGCTATTGCATTTCCGTGTATGTCAGATAGTAGTGCAATTTTCATGGGAATCTCTCCTTTGCAAAGAATGGAAAAAGTATTAATTAAAATGCAGGAAGCCACTAATAGTTTAGTGGCTTCCTGCATTTTAATTCGTCAGCTCTTTATTGTTAATGTTCATGTCCTTCAGTGTCAGCTTTAATTTTGCATTATATAAGGTGTTGTCTTGGATGAGATATGGTGGTGCGTCAGTTCCAGCATTTGAGGTATCTATGCCTATTGCTACTATATTAGTATAAATTTCGTTTCCTATGATTGAAACCTCAAATATTTGTGACGGCTTACTAAATCCATATGGACCTATTTTTAATACTGGGGTCGATCCATTAGTAAGATTCTTCATATAGAACGTATTTCCTGAAATATTTAATTTTTTTGCAGATTTCACAAATATAACTCCATAACTAATATTATTTTTTATTTTAAATGTAGAGTTATTTATTTCCACATTGAATATTTCTGAAGTATTTTCAATTTGCAAAGATTTAATATTATTTTCGAAAATGCAATCATTTAAAATATAAGATCCAGATTGATCAATTTTAATTGGAGTATTTTCATTTTCAGTGGATATAAATGAACAATTATTGTAGGTTCCTAATGGTAATGAAAATCCGTATTTCACATTATATCCTTCTATAACAAAGTTTTCATAAACATTTTTACTAGATCCAAGTCCACTCAAATTTCTACCTTCAGTTTTTCCAATCATGTGAATGTTTCTAAATTCCATCATTTCGTTCCCTAAATACAAACCCGTATTAGGTATTCCATTAAACTTAAGAGTAAGGTTAAATATTTTTATTCCATTAGGGATATTACTATCTAGAGTCATTTTAACATCTGTCAGTAGTGTATCAGATATTTCAATGTCATAACCTGTTACATTTATCTGAGAATAACTTATGGTGTTGTTTGAAAAAACCACATTTTTACCCAGTATAGTTATATCAGCATTTGTAAAACCGTTATTTAATACATTTACACCGCTAAATGGTTTAGATATTGCAAGACCAATGGCTTTTGATTCAAAGATATTTTTTTCAATTGTTGCATTACTTCCATCAAAAAGAATGAGATCGTACCCTTTATTATTATAAAAATGATTATTGTTAATATTTATATTATTATTGGGGAAAAATCCAGCCTCAACGTCTATTCCCGATTGCGGGGCTGTACCATTGATATCATGTAGTAAATTGTTTGAAATGGTAACATTTTCGGCCCCTCCAACTGTTATTCCTTGTCTTCGATTAAAGGAAAAGTCAGAATTGTTTACTGTAACATTTTTTGAAATTACTTTGCTCCATATTTCTAACCTAACATTGTTTAGATTGGAAGAATGGAAAACTACGTAAAAATAATAGGCATCATCTGGAATTGGCACAAAACTTTTTATTAAATATTGGTTATTAATAGTATTTAAAAAGACGTTTGACGAATTAAAAAAATATACATCAAATGTAGTATCTAAGCTAATGTTTTGCACATGATCAAAAACAAATGTTTTTTGTGATTTAAATATATCGTTGGTCAAATAAACAGGGGATTTTAATCTTGTTTTTAAGGGGTCTACAACTTTATTACCTGTTAAATCTAAAGACCCTAATTCTAAATCGGAAGTCGTGATTGACCTTATGCCAGTCGCTTTACCACCTATGCACAATCCATCACCAGTGAAATATTCCGATTTAACATTCTCAATTATTAAATTCTGAGCTCCTTGTGAAAGTATTCCATATCCACTTTCATGAGTACCGGAAGAATATGGCGTATCCCTTTTAGTATAGTCGTGTGTAAGTCTGTCTCCCCTATATGTTCCTCCTTGTAATTTGACGTTATTTATCCCAGGACCAATATAAAGTAGTTCATATCCTTCTTTATCATTTGATTCCTTTTCTAAAACTGTATTCGCGTCTAATTCAAATGTAATATCACTTACCATATTTATTCTTGATTCTGGATCATTCGGTTCACCTTTTTTTATCAAGTAAACACCGGAAGGAACTTTAAAAGTTTTTTTCTTATTCTTTTGAGCCCATGTTAAAGCATCATTAATTCCCTTTGTGGTTTCAATAGGATGAGTTCCATCATTAAACACACCCCATTTAGTGAGTTCAAGATTGTAAATATAGGGGTCTTCTGTAATTGTTTCAACTACATTTGAAATGGTAACTAATCTGAAATAATATATTGTATTTTCTTTTAGTCCAATGACTTTCGCATCGCTTGAATAGGGGGTTAATTCGGTTTCTAAAACTGAATTTTCCCAGGTAAGTCCATTATTTTCTGATTGCTGAATAAATATAGAAGAAGCTTCTATCTTGTTTTTAAAGTTTAAACCAACTGATGTTCCATCTAAATATAATACTTGTAAATCCGAAATATTTTCTGTCCCACTTATTTTATCCATTATTTCACCTCGTATTTGTTGCTTTAAGCCTGTACAAAATGAAATTTTATTTTCATTTAAAAATTCATTTCTATATAATATGTCTCTCACGAATGGAGGTGAAATAATATTGTTATTTTTTTGGTCTCTATTCCGTCCATTTTCTTATTTGTTTCGACCTTGACAATTTTCTTTCCAAGGTATAAATAAAAAACTTTGTTATACTTCTTTAAATTGTTTCTTTTTGTTGAAGAAAACTAAGTTCGATAGAACTGTATTATAAATATATCTATATTCTTTTGTTTTTAAGAAAAGAATGACATATACTATGTTTGGAACAAAGAGGCAAATCAAACCTTTTTGTAGTAGTGAAATAAATGTATCACCCTCTACTAGTATTCCACAGAGTTTTTGAGATAATATACATCCTAAGAATGTGAGCATTGCATAAAATCCATATAAATAAAAATACCTCAAAACTGATTTTTGAAATACTAACTTATATACTATGAACGGTTGTGTCCATAGTACGGTAAGTATTGTACTTATTGTAGTACCAATAAAAATTCCTGCTAATCCAAAATATTTCATTAAAATCAAGGATGCGCCTAGATTAATCGCCCCTTCAATAACAGGAGCAAACTTATCTTGAACAAATAATCCGGATTTAATTTTAAATGTTGATATTGCTGATCGCATTCCAAGTAAGTAAAAATTAATTAATATAAAAATGAAGGTTAATTTATCCAGTAGATAATCTTTTCCTATCCACCAACTAATAAAAGGCTCCAGCAAATTATAAAGAAAGATTACACTCAATGAATATAGCCAAAAATTAACAAAAAAAGATATTTTGAAAATAGAGTATTTTTTTTCTGCATTTTCTGTTGCAATCAAATTTCCAATACTAGCCCCGATACCTCCTAATATTGGGGTTAGTAAAGCAGCAACCTGCTGTGTAATCATTGAGTAGTTAGAATAAAGTCCAACTGATGCCAAACCAACAAATGATGACATTAAAATATTATCAGTTCCAAAAACTAAATATCCACCTATACTGTGTAAAAACATAGCCTTAACATTTATTTTTAAATTTTGTTTTGTAGAATGATCAATCATATACTTTTTCTTAGTATTCAAATAAGGATATCTCTTGTATACAATCTTTCCATTAATAATATTCTGTAATGTGAATAAAATTAATTCTACTAATAAATATAAAATGTAATCATTTGTAAAAATTAAAATAAGTATTCTTAAAATTATTGTGCCCATTTGAAATAATAAATTCACTCTCGCAATCAAATACCCTCTTTGATCGGCATTTATTAATGATATTTTGTGGGCGTTTAAATATGAAATTATGTTTTTGATTACAAAAATAAAAAAAATAATATTTAAGTGAGAAATTGATTCACCATCTTTCATTATATAATTTAATAAGGGATATAATCCCATACTAAACAAACCCAATAATGCTGCAATGATAAAATATGCTTTTTTATAAATTTGTACTAAAGCTGTCACTTTTTCTGTATCATTATTTGCTAACGGTTTGTACAAGTTATAAACAATACTCGTTCCAATTCCACTTTCAATTAACACCATTGCTGCTAAAACATTAGTCATTAAACCATTCACACCTAGATATTCTGTTCCTAAGCTGTCTAAAAAAACTTTTCTAGAAATAAAACCTAATAATGCAATGATAATCTGAGAAAATACACCTATAGATACATTTTTTATTGAATATTTTGTTCTCATATAATTTCCTTTTCTTGATATTTTTGTACTTATATTAATTTTCTAACCATTCAGAATATCCTTAATTCTATTTCATATGTTTTATTTTTCTTTTCTTGTTTTAAATTGTGTTCATACTTTTCCATTAATGTTTTATTTTGCATTAGATTTTTTATTGCATTGTAAAGATCATAATAATTATTAACCAATAAGCCGGTGTAATTATGGATAATTTGCTCCTTAGCACCTGTAAAAGTAGTGCAAATTATTGGTTTATTAAATACTTTTGCTTCTGCAAGTGTTATACAAAATCCTTCGTGCCTAGATGGTTGAACATATAAATCGCAGTCCTTCATATATGGATAAGGATTTGCCTTAGAACCCAAAAGAATAAATTCATTTTCCAATCCCAATTTCTTAATTTGTTCCTCATAATCCTTTCTGGCGTTTCCTTCCCCAATACAATACCAACGAAGGTTATACCCTTCTTTAATTAATTCTCCAAGTGCTTTGATAGCCATATCTTGACCTTTTTCTTTGCTTAATCTTCCAACTGTCAGAATGCGAGTCCCTTTGAAATCGTCCTGATATCCTTTATCTTCCTCTGCCATTTTAGTAATGGCATCTACATGGATGACATTGTGGAAAACGTCTATCTTTCCTAATGAATTTGGAATTAAATTACTTAATTTGTTTTTCCCTTCTTCAGAAACAGTGAATATCTTTGTAAATTGTTTATAAATCTTAGCAGCAAAGAATTTATTGAATCCAATTTTCGTTACATCAAAATGGATCCATTGATATTTTCTCTTTGCATTAACTTTTTTGCCAATAAAAAAACTTATGAAATCCATAGGACCTGCATAAGCGACAGCAACATCAAATTCAGTTGGTAATTTTCTTTTTTCCTTTAGCAGCCACTTAAACAAAATAGTTGGATCATTAAATAATTTTAAAACTAAGTATCTTGGTAGCCAATTTAATAACTTTAAGAATCTTCCTTTATTTATTAGTAACTTTACGATAGTTTGTGGAGGCAGATTTAAAAATGGTTTAATTTCCTGATAACTATCTAGCACCTCTATTTTTACGTATTCTGGAATATAACTTAAAAAACCTCCATTCTTCTCTAACATTAAAATTGTCACTTCAAATTTATTTTCAGGAAATTCTTCAAGCAGATTAAGAAGAGCTTTTTCTGTCCCACCAATATTCATATTAATGATCATGAATAAAACCTTTTGCTTCATTGCCTTATCACTTCCTAAACTAAGTCATCCAATTAATTGATAAAATTTATCTAGTTCCTCTAAATTTCCTTTTTTTTCATTCTTAAGGTAATCAATAATTTCCTTCTTTAATGATTGATTTTGTATAAGTTTTAGAATCCCTTGAAATACGGCTTCTGAATTCATTTCAACTACGAGGCCATTTTTCCCATTAATCATTTGATTATATACCGAGTCAAAGTTTGTAGTAACTACAGGAACATTTAACATTCTAGCTTCTGCTATTGCCAGCCCGAAACCTTCAAATTTAGAAGTTTGAACATAAATATCCGAATTTTTTATTTTAGAGTAAGGATTCGCTTCTACACCTATTAATATAAAATGACTTTCTAAATCATTATCTTTAATGTAATTTTTAATTTGGTTTTCTAGAGGCCCCTTTCCCAGTACATACCATTTAAAATCAATTCCATAATTCTTTAATTTTTTACAAGCCTCAAGAGCAATATCATATCCTTTACCTTCGCTCAATCTTCCAATTGTTAGTATTTTATTACCACTAAAGTTACCCTCAAAAGATTTACCTAAATATGACATTTTTGATATTAATTCAAAATCATTAATATCATAGATCACATTAATTTTAGGGGAAAATTCAGGATAGACTTTTAAAAAAATATTCTTTGCAGTATCAGATACAGCAATAATTTTTGTGAAAACTTGATAAAAATTTTTTTGGAATATTTTTTCTTTGTCCTCAAGCTTATAACTTGTGTTCACCCACGCATACTTCTTTTCAGCTTTAACTTTTTCAGCTACATAAAATGTTGGAACTCCTTGCGAATAACTTATCGCAATATCATATGTTTTGGGACTATCTTCAATGACAGAAGATATATTCTTCCAAAATAATCGAGCTTTTTTTATATTCCCGCATTTCTTCTTTCTAATTGCCCATGAATACTTTAATCTCGCCTTCAAATAATCAAAATTTTTTAGTTTTAAAGATTGTAAAAATGCAGATTTCATATTTAATTTGGCAAATGTCAAGTAACTCAATGGCTTTAATATCGTCACATCTTCGGGAACAAGTTTTTCAAGCATTTCCCCATGTGCGAAAAGCATTAAATCCACTTCAAATCTTGTATAATCTAATAAAGATAATAATGTAACAAGACTCTTTTCTGCGCCTGCACAATCCAAAGATTCAATTACAAATAAAAGTTTTTTCTTCATTAAATTTCACCTCTAATTTTATTCAATCACAATGTGATTTTCTGTTTTACCAAAGTAGAGGATACTCCTTTTGTATAGGGGAAATAGACTATATCTACACCTACATGATTAAAATTTCTCTCCACTTCATTAAACAGTTGATGCCCTTTCCAATCATCTCCTACAAACATTACATCAAATCTTAATTGCTCCCATGCTGAAAATTTGTCGCGATTTGTCTGTTGAACTACTCGATCAACATATTTAATTCCTCCTACGATAGCGATTCTTTCCTCAAGAGGAATGACAGGTTTTTTATTTTTATAAGACATTACTAATTCGTCTGTACTAACCCCAACAATTAAATAATCGCAATGTTCTTTTGCTTTCTTCAATATATTCAAATGCCCAATATGGAATAAATCAAATACCCCAGTCGTATATCCTGTTTTATATTGCTTCACTATAATCACTCCTTTTAATGTCAAAACAAACTTTAGAAATTCGATTAACTAAGAGCTCACATGCTCTCCCGTTCTCAAAAGAACCCGCTGCTTTTAGAAAATGTTTCACTTTTTGATCATATATATCGCTATCAAAATCTTTTATTCTTTGATTGAGTTCTTTCTGATTTAAGGCAATTTCGAATGGGAGATCATTTACATCAAAATACAGACCTCTTTCATTTTTAATATAATTTTCAATGTCCGGGATATATAAAAAGCAGGGGCGCCGTGTTAAGGCATAATCGAACATAAGCGAAGAATAATCAGTAATTAGCACATCAGATATTAAAAGAAGCTCTTGAATATCATCGTAATTTGTCACATCAATGACGTTAGAAGAAAAGTGTAGTTGACTTGACTTGTTTAGTAAATGAGGATGCAGCTTTATCAGAACAACCCACTCTCCACCAAATTTCATCTTTAAATCTCCAGCGATTTTTTTGGTATTTATTTTATAGATTTCTAAATTATTGCCTTTCCTAAATGTTGGGGCGTACAATAGAATTTTCAGACCTTCATCAATGTTTAGCCTGTTTAAAACCTGCTCTTTTTTATGCCTATTATTTGAAAATAATAAGTCGTTTCTAGGTGTGCCAACTTCAAAAATTTCTCCCCTATACCAAAAAGCTCTTTTATAAATCATGGAGCTATAATGGCAGCCTGATACAAGTAAATCACATTTACGGGAATCCCTTTTTGCCATATCTATATATTCTCTTGGAAGTTCCTTTTCTGCATCCCCTTCAATATGTTTTAATCGCAAAGAGCTATGCCAAGTTTGGATATAATATTGGTGTTTTCTTTTTACAAAAAAATCTGTAGTCCTAAAATTAGTAATGACAATTTTAGAAGTACAGATTTCATAAAAATATTTGATTGAAAACCTTTTTACCTTACGTATTCCCGGAATGCTTTTTTTAGTATGAGGCTGATTAAATGCCCATACGATATCAAAGCAATCATGAGGGTAATTCTCTAAAATGAACTCAGATATATATTTTGGATTACCTCCATATTGGCTTCCATAATAACTAAAAAAGAAAATTTTATTGTTTTTTATAGGCAACATGTTAAACAAATGGATAATCATTATAATAACTTTTGCTTTCAAGTATTCAAGTGTTTTAATACTGAACACCTCTTTTATTATTTTTTGGTGTTATATATATTTTCACTAATCCATCATTTAATGGTTTTTTGAATTTTAGGAACCTAAGTGATTTTTTTATTCCTAAATAAAGCACTGGTAAGAATGGATGGAATTTAAATAGTTGAAGTTGAAATTGCAAGGTTGGACAATCGCTAAATGCCATTTTAATTTCCGAATAATTATTCAAAAGATAGTTTCTCATCTTCCTTCTAATCTGCATTCCATTTATTTTTTTGTTGTTAAAGAGTATTAAGTTGTATTGGATTAAAATGGCCTTTGCTAACGATTTTAAGGATTCATTAGTCAAAATTTGATAATTTCGTTCAATGAAGGAATGCCTTTCCTTCAGGCCCCTAATAAAATCTAAATTCTTCAAACTGTAATTCCCTACAATACTATCTTCTCGCTGGTAATAATTATAAAGCGGTGTGTGAAGAAGAATGAATGTCTCTACTTTGTGCATGATGTGGTGCGCCCAAAAAACATCCTCATATAAAACTCCTTTTTTGAACGGAATATCCTGAATCAATATTGTTTTGTAAAGCTTCCCCCAAGCAAAGTTCTTTACTCTTTCATTAACCACTAATTCATACATCAGTTCTTGTTTGTTAAGCATGGTGGGTTGATCATCTAGATCATAGTATCTTGTATCTGCAAGCAAATACGAATCATATGCATAATAAAAAGCTGATTGGACCACATCAGCTTTGAATAATACGATTGTATTCACTAAATCTGATACCATGTTCACTTCAATCCAATCATCACTATCGACAAACATAGTATATAATCCCGTTGCATGAAGCATTCCATGGTTCCTTGCATCGGAAAGACCACCATTTTCTTTATGTAATACTTTTATCCTTTTGTCTCGATTCTTGAAATCCTCTGCAATATTCCCACAATTGTCTGGAGAACCATCATTCACTAAAATGATTTCCAAGTTACTGTATGTTTGCATCAATATACTCTTAATGCATCTTTCTATATATTTCTCTACATTATAAATAGGAACAATTATGCTAACCAAAGGCATACTCATTAATTGCTCCTCCTCACATTATTTGATATAACTTGTTAATTTCATGGGTATTGGAAAAATCTGTACTTTTACAATTCATTTCTAGACTCATTTTCAACTCATTATCTCGGTAGAGTTTTTCAATTCCATCAGCGATTCCTTCTGCACTTAATTTGCAGATATATCCGTCTAAACCATCTCTCAACTGGCTTGAGGCAGTTGTATAATTTGTGATCATTACTGGTTTTGCAAGAATTTGTGCCTCACCTACTGTTACTGCCTTCCCTTCATACCTTGAAGGCTGCACGTAAAGATCTGCTATTTTTATATATGGATATGGATTTATTTTTTTCCCCAATAAGATAAATTCATTTTCTAATTTATGAACAGCAACTAACTCTCGTATTTTGCTTTCATCCCCGCCATATCCAACTATATACCAAACAATAGGATAATCTTTGTCTTTTAGGATTTTTAATGCGTCGACAGCCATGTCTATCCCTTTTGCATGGGATAATCTCCCAACTGTCACCACTTTAAAGCGCGAATCATTTTTTATAAATTCTTCTATTCCTTCATCAGCTAATTTACGAATAAAGTCTGGTGAGGTAATGTTTTCAATTACTATAACTTTACCGTGTAGGACTGGGTATTTTTCTAGAAATGCTTTTTTGCATTCTGATGAGACGGCTGCTATGTAATCAAATTTACTCCACATTTTTATATCCAGTTTCTCATCTGTATCAATCACCGAAAAATCAGTATGAACCCACGCAATTTTTAATTTTGCATTTACTTTTTCTGCAACAAAATAGTGTGGCCATAAATAACTGATGGCAATATCATATTCTTTTTCTAATTTTGGTAAGAACGGAAGTGCGTATTTCCACATGTATTGCATTTGTTTATATCCTTCTTCAGTTGCGTTTGTTAAGGTCGCAAGATATTTAGCAATTAGTCTAACAAAGGCAATGCTAAGTTCCCCTTTACTTATCATTTCTTTAATTGACAATCTAAAAGTCTTATATTTTTTTATTTCTGGTAGAAGATTTGTTTGAAGAGGAAGTAAGTTCATAAAATCCCCGGTATGGCTATAAAGCATAAGATCAACTTGATAACTTTCATAGTCAAAATTATTCAACATACTGATGAGGCTTCTTTCTACACCTCCTACTTCCATATCAAAGGAAGCTATTAATATATTTTTCATTTCTTCCTCCTGGAATGTCCTGATAAATATTCATGAGTTCTTCTATCCCATTAAATATGGAGAATCCTTGCTCTTCAAATGCTTGGTTTATTTTTTTCGTATCATTTTCCCTTTGTTTTTTTATAGCCTTTGCAATGATTGTATCCGCCCAAACATTCTCCCCATCTGATAAATGAAGCCTGGTCATTAATCCTAATTTCATATCTGCTTCAGGCTGAATGGCTTCTGATACTATACAATGCAAGCCGCTTGCTTGCGCCTCTAAGAGCACTATCCCTAATCCTTCATACTTTGATGGAAACACAAACAGATCCATCGTATGAAGTAAAGCAGGTATGTCCTCTCTAATTCCTGCAAACTTTATATCTTCTGTCATCCCTTCCTTTGCAACCATTTCTTCCAGTTCAGCTTTTAAATTCCCATCTCCAACCAACACCATTTTTATGGGCAGTTTCTTTTTCTTAATAATTTTCATGATAGTCAAGAGGAAGTAATGGTTCTTTGATTCACTAAATCTCCCTATATGCCCGATTACGATGTTTTTCTCAAGCTGCATTTCTTTTTTTATTTTTTCAACTTCGTGGATTGGCTTTTTTAGAAAGGATGAGTACTCAATACTATTAGGAAAGAACTTGAACCTTTCTCTCTCTAACAGCTTCCCACCGAATAAATACTTTCCAGCCTCTTGGCTGCACGCTAAAAAATGAGTAGAAAAAATTTTAATTAATGTTCTCATTGAATGAATATATAATTTTCTTGCAAAATTAGAATCATCGTCCTTTGTCGTATGAGCATGAGAAATCCGAACCTTTACACCACTAAAAAAAGCAGCTAAATTAGCCAGCCCACAATGAAATAATGTATGTGAGTGTACAGCATCATAGGGTCCATATTTCTTCATTATATTGTAGAGTTCCAAGATTGAATTCGTTTTAGAAAGTTTAATAATCCTACCGCCCAAATCTTTGATTTCACGGTCATAGTGTGCATCATTTTTACTATAGGATATAAAGTCAAACTGAACTTTTTCCCTGTTCATGTTTCTGTAGATATTCATTAACAAGGTCTCTGTTCCTGCACGATTCATTGCACCAACTACGTGCAAAATTTTAATGGGTTTATTTTGGTTCATTACTCTCCTCCTTCAGGAAATATTAGCGAAAGAGATTACTTTTCCTATTTAACATCTGAATTTTGGTTTTTCCATTTGATAAACTCCAGCAGCGTTCTATATTCCTCTATCTGCTCTCTTTCAATCCCCGAGCTTTTTAATTCCTTAGCCAAATCGGCGATTTCAGTTTCAATAGTTTCATTTATTTTCTTTGAATCAGCGTTTAAAAGGACGTTCAGATCCACATCAAGTACGGCAGCAATTTTCTTGGTGACTTGAATTGATGGATTTTTATTAATATTTCTTTCAATATTGCTAAGGTAGGACTTAGAGATATCTGCTCGATCTGCCAGTTCAGATAATGTAAGTCCTTTTCTTTTTCGCAATTCATATATTTTTTGTCCAAGCATTCGTTATACCTCATCTTTTCCCCTTATTTTTCACATCTTTTTTAAACCCTCGCTTTAAAATGGTTTTCCACTGCATTAATGATTCTCATTTGCTGTTCATTTGTCATATTCGAGCCAGAGGGAAGACAAATTCCGTCTTCAAATAGCCTTTCAGAAATGCTCTCCTCTTCATAGTGTGGATAATATTTGGTACTTTCAAATAGCGGCTGCAAATGAAGTGGCTTCCATACAGGACGTGCTTCAATATTTTGATTTGTTAATTCATTTATTAATGTTTGTGCAGAAACACCGGCCATTTCTTCATTGATTGTTAAAGCTGTCAGCCATCGGTTGCTTTTTGTGTCTTCAAGTTCAGGCATAAAAGATACTCCTGGGAGATGATTCAGTTCTTGAAAATAGACAGAAAATATTCGTTTCCTTGCTGCAACTCTGTCCTCCAACACTTGAAGTTGTGCTCTGCCGATTCCCGCTAAGATATTACTCATGCGATAGTTGAATCCTGTTGTGCTATGCTGGTAATGCGGAGCTGCATCTCGCGCTTGAGTAGCCAGAAACCGTGCCTTTTTTAATAGTTCCTTATCATTGGAGACTAAAATTCCTCCTCCCGATGTAGTGATAATTTTATTTCCATTAAATGAGAATATCCCGAATTTCCCAAACGCTCCACTTGGTTTTCCTTTATAAGTTGATCCAAGAGATTCTGCTGCATCTTCAATAACTGGAATGTCATATTCCTCACATAACCTTAAGATTTCATCCATTTTTGCACTCTGGCCATATAAATTGACAACGATCACCGCTTTTGGAAGCTTTCCAGTTGAAGCGGCGTCTTTTAATGCTTTCTCAAGGCCCACCGGGGACATGTTCCAAGTATCGGGTTCTGAATCGATGAATACCGGCACTGCGCCTTGATAGATTATCGGATTGGCACTGGCAACAAATGTTAGAGAGGAGCAAAATACGGTATCCCCTTTATTGACATTCAATAAAGAAAGAGCCAAATGAATCGCTGCAGTTCCAGAACTCACTGCTACAGCATCATTGGCTCCTACATAGTGGGCAATTTCCTTTTCAAAAGCGTCTACATTCGGTCCTAGT
This sequence comes from Falsibacillus pallidus, assembly GCF_003350505.1. Taxonomy (NCBI): domain Bacteria; kingdom Bacillati; phylum Bacillota; class Bacilli; order Caryophanales; family Bacillaceae; genus Falsibacillus; species Falsibacillus pallidus. Next base: position 286,894 of record NZ_QQAY01000002.1, on the reverse strand, counting down.
GGTGCGACCCAGTTTGTATCAAATGCCTCTTGAATATATTTCATTTCATGGCCGCTCATGTGAGGTGGCGAAAGATAGATTCGCTGTTTTTCTGTAGCAGTCAACAATGGCTTTTCCTCCTTTGGATTTGTTTAGTACTTTGGCTGGCACTCCTACTGCAATGCTATTAGAGGGAATGTCCCTTATAACAACTGCACCAGCACCAATCATGGACCAGCTTCCAATTTTTATATTTGGAATGACTGTACTACCAGCACCTAACTGTACCCCATCTTCCACTTCAACCCCTCCCGTTAAGACAGCCTTTGGAGAAATATGAACGAAATCACGAAGCATGCAGTTGTGTTCAATGACGGAGCTCGTATTGATAATACAGTGCGAACCAACTACAGCCTCTGCATTAATGACTGCATTTGGCATGATTACGCTCCCGTTCCTGATTTTTGCAGTTTTACTAATGACAGCAGAAGGATGAATAATTGTGGCATATTTTTCAATTGGCAGCATTAAAAGATTTACGATTTTATTTCTTACTTCGTTATTCCCAATGGCTAATATGAATTTTACTTGATCATCCTTTTCAGCCATTCTTTTTGCTGAAAAAACAGGTCCATACTGTACATTTTGTTCTTTAAATTCCTTTTGGAACTTATCATCAAATATTCCAATGATTTCGTTTCCGGTCATACTCATGATCATTTCTTGAATGACTTTGCTATGCCCGCCACTACCAATTACGGCAATTTTCATCCATGACCCTCTCTCACAACTGTATTTGTTCCTTCGAACTTTTCCATCGTTACCATTTCAGTTTGATTGACTCCTGCAGATGAAAGTACTTTAAAGATAGTCAAAAAGATGATTTTAAGATCTAAGATAAAGCTTTGATTCTTCACATACCAGACATCCAGGAGAAATTTTTCATTCCAGCTAATCGAATTTCTTCCATTAATTTGCGCCCAACCTGTGATGCCTGGCCTCACATGGTGTCGGAGCCTTTGCTCGGCCGAATATAGCGGCAAATATTCCATCAATAATGGCCTTGGTCCAACAAGGCTTAAATCACCTTTCACCACATTAATAAACTGCGGCAATTCATCAAGACTGTATTTCCTCAAAAACTTCCCCACTTTTGTGAGCCTTTGGTTATCCGGGAGTAATGCTCCATAATCATCTATTGAATCCTTCATTGTCCTGAACTTATAGAGATAAAACGGCTTACCCTCTAATCCAGGTCGGAGCTGTTTAAAAATGATTGGCGATCCAATTTTTGTTTTTACTAGTATGCCAATGAAAATCATAAACGGAAATGAACAAATTAATATAATAAATCCTATAGTCAAATCAAATAACCTTTTCAAGCTTCCTCACCCTTATAAAGCTCATTTTGACGTATATAAAGCTGAATAAATTTTTCGCTTTAATTCTTCAAGCAATTCACTTATCCGAATATTTTCACTTTCATTTCCTAACATATAAATTTCTTTCAATAATTCTTGAAATTGTCTTTCATTCACATTTCTTACCTCGGTTCTGAATTTATTCCATTAAAAGACCCTCGCTGTTCTGCAAGCGAGGGCTACTAGAGATTTCTTCTATTTTATTTGTTTTATACCCAGCAGGATATTTTGACTGCCAATTCCATGCATCTTTGCACATTTCATCAATTCTTCTTCCTGCTTTCCAACCCCATTCGAATTCTGCTTTAGTAGCATCTGCGAAACAAACAGGTACATCCCCTGGCCGTCTACCTTCGATTTTATAAGGAATCTTTATACCGGTTGTTTTCTCAAATGATTGAATGACCTGAAGAACAGAGTATCCATTGCCTGTCCCTAAGTTGTAAGTGTGAATACCTGTGTGTTGAATGTTCTTCTCAAGAGCTTTTACGTGGCCCTCAGCTAAATCAACCACATGAATATAATCTCTTACACCTGTGCCATCCTCTGTAGGATAATCCGCTCCGAATACGTGAAGCATTTCTAATTCTCCAGAAGCAACCTTTGTAATGAATGGTAAAAGGTTATTGGGAATACCTTTTGGATCTTCTCCGATTTCCCCGCTGCTATGGGCGCCAATCGGATTAAAGTAACGAAGAGTTGTGATGCTCCAGTTCGGGTCTGCATTGGACAGATCCTTTAAAATTTCTTCAATGAAAAGCTTTGTCCGCCCATAAGGGTTTGTTGTGGACAGATGAGATTCTTCTATAACCGGAACGGTTTTGGGGTTTCCATAAACTGTTGCAGATGAACTGAATACAAGACTTTTTACATTGAATTTTAACATAGTTTCAAGTAAGGATAGCGTACCTCCAATATTGTTTTGATAATAATGAAGAGGTTTTTCAACAGATTCACCTACCGCTTTCAGGCCAGCAAAATGGATGACTGCATGAATATGATTTTCAATAAATATCCTTTCCATTAACTCTTTATCCAGCAAACTACCGGAATAATACTCAACCTTTTTTCCTGTAATCTCACTCACTCTTTTTAATGACTCTTCACTGCTGTTTGAAAAATTATCAACCACTACTGCCTGATATCCAGCTTGCAACAGTTCTACCAACGTGTGGCTTCCGATATATCCTGCGCCACCGGTTACTAAAATTGCCATTCCTCATCCCCACCTATAAATTTATATAAACACTTTTATAAATAATACCCATGCCAATACTCTGCTCGAAAATATATAAAATAAAATAACAAACTAATATAGAGAGGTAGATTAGTTTTTGATCTTTTATTGAAAAAAGCTTCACAACCCACGAAATTAGGATTAAATTGTAAAGTCCAAAGTAAATATCAAATCGAGCAAATATCCAGTTTTGTGTTGAAATTAACATGAATACTAAACTAATAATGGACATATTTACAATATAATCACTTTTAGGAAATATAAGCTTTAGCTTTTCTCGTCCGATGTAGGCTATTACAATTGGTACCGCCGTAATGATAACCCTTAGAATATTGGCCCCGCCTTCTTGGAAATTAGAATAGTGGCCATATTGTGTGTCTTCAATAGCAGAAAACAATACGGAAGAAAATTGGTTAAATCCAAAAACGATAAATATAGATCCCAAAATTAGCAGTAATGTTATTTTACTCCAAGCTGGACTGCGAACAATGAAGTAAATAGGAATTAAAACTAAAGCACTTTTGTGAATGGTTGAAGCAATTAATATAATAAAGATGTATTTTTTCCAATCACCATTCATAATGTATTTGGTTGCACCGAAAATTATAGATGCTGCTAAGAATTGTCTTATTCCATTCATTGAGACTAAATATGATCCTGCAGTAATATAGACAAATAAGCTAATTTCAAATAACCTTGAGTATCTATATAAAACCACTACTATTAGCACATTTGTTATTAAAGCAGTAATTAAAACTAAAATTTGAGGATCCCTCGATATTCTTTGTAATATCATTTGATATAAATCAAATCCAAAATCACCTGAAAAATCAATGTCACCTAAAGTAAAATGTTTCAATTTATAAGAATGCATATAAAAAAAAGTGTCCCCAATATTATTTCTTAGTCCAGCAATTACCACTAGGCTAGTCAGTGCAATTGTTGCAGGTATCTTATTGGGAGCAACAACTGAAAAGTTTGAAGTTACCTTCGAAAAATATCTAGCACATAACGAAAATACATACACAACCACAAGATTAAAGTAGAAAATTGTCATTTTAAAACCCTTCCATTTGTAGAAACTAAATATTCTTTAATACTCAAGGTAGGTTTGTATATTTTAAGTAAAAATATAAAATAAAGCCTAAGGGTGTGGTCATTAAGGTAGTAAGTTTCCTTGGTGATTCAAAAATGAATTTACCATTCCCAATCATTAGATTGCTGGAAACATAATGGATGGACTCACGAAATCTATCCTTATAGGTGGGTGAATATTTCATTGCCTCTTTACGAAAAAAAGAAAAACCTCTAGGGTTTTTCTTATATTGACTGATCATATTTAAACTTGAGCCATCCGGCAGATATTCTACTGTACAAAGCACTTCATTTAATATCAATAAGGGAAATTTTTGATCAATCAAAATATATTTATAGCTTAAAGGACAATATTTTTCGCCAGGAAAGATTGGATATGGCGGCGTTTCTTTCATTAATTCTGTCCTATAAACAAGTTTTTTATCTCCTTTCACCTTATGTTTCCCATATAAATTGATTAGTGTCGATTCCTTTACTTCTTCGGGCATTAAAGTACCAATAACATTTCCCTGTCTATCTGCATCTAACCCTACAATTCCCGCAACATGAGCGCCTCCATACTTCTTCCAAAAGGATAAAATTTTCTCAACCGCATCATCTGGCATAAAGTCATCTGAGTCAATGCATACATTTAATTCGGATTCGATCAACTCATATGCTTTATTATGGGCACCATGCATTCCTTGATTTTGTTGATAAACGTATCGAATAGTGATTTTCTTTTCTTTAATCCATTTCTCTACAAGTGAATGAGTGTTATCGGTGGAACCATCATCGATAATCAGCCAAATAAAGTCTTTACAAGTTTGCCTGATTAAGCTTTCATAACACTGATGAAGAGTATAAGCTCTATTAAAGGTTGGTGTGAATACTGTAAGTGTCGGAACCATCCAGCTATTCCTCCATTTTTTATAATCATAATGCATGATCAAAATAATATTTCGTTAACCATTTACTCATTGTAAAAGTATCATAGCCTCTGTTCCGCAGCATGTTAGAGGTATCCAGGTGTTCATATGAAAGTGAAAGTATTTTTTTGGCCCATGTTAATGGCGGCGAGTTTAAACTCATAAATTCAATTCTATCCGTAAGATCGCATTCTTTTGTAATTGAATCTGAAACTACACATCTCAATCCTGCTGCTTGAGCTTCTACCAAAACCACTGGAAGCCCTTCGAATAAGGATGGGAATAAAAAAATGTCCATCGCTTGCAGTAGATTAGGAATATCCGATCGAACTCCTATAAACTTCACTTGATCAATTAATCCCATTTCCTTTACCTTTTTTTCTACCTTAGTTTTTAGATATCCGTCACCAGCAAGTAAAAGAATAGCATCTCCATTCAATGTTAATATCTCTTTAAAAATTTCGATAAGAAATATATGGTTTTTTTGTTTGTTAAATCTTCCAATATGACCTACTACTAGTTGTTCTTCTCTAATTCCAAGATCCTTTCTTAGTTTCAATCGTTTTTTGGGGTCATATGTAAACTCTTGTGTATTAACGGCATTATTAAGAATAGTAACTCGTTCAAGATTCAATTTTTTATTTCTTCCAAACAACCATTTTCCTGCATTTTTAGAACACGCAAAGTAATCACTTGGGTGATCTCTCATTTCATATCTGGCATATAACCGGAAAGGAAGTTTGTAGTCAATCCCTAAATCACTTAAGTGACTGTGGGCTATTCGGCAAGGAATTCCAGCTTTTTTTGCTGCCCTTAACACAAAACTACTATTCTCATTTATGTGTGAATGAACGATTTTATAATATGGGTGTACTTGGAAAAAATCATCGAGTTTAATAAAATATGATTTATAATTCCCTGGTTTTATTTGAGGCATTTTATAAATCTTGCCTCCAAGCTTTATTATTTCCTGGTCGTAGTGACCTTCTTCTTGTCGGTGAACCATAAAATCAAATTGAATTTTATCTCGGTCAATATGACGATAGTAGTTCATTAACATTGTTTCCAGACCCCCACGGTTCATCACCGTAACTACTTGCAGAACACGAAGTGGTTTCAAATCCGCACACTCCTATCTTAGATTCTTTCGCAGTATTTCTATGGCAATTAGCATGAAATATAAACTAGTTGCTGATCGTATTTTTGCACTAAAATAAAACACCTTCCAAATAAGTGGAAATTTTTTTAAGTCTAATTGTTTAAAAGAGTTTTTTAATTGTTCACTCTTAAGGATATGTTTTAAGTGTTTAATCTTTTTAAACGATGAATCTTTGTTTTCTTTACTTATAGTATTTAGTCCGAGACCAAGAGTCCCCAAGCACATGCGATTATTCAGTGCAGAATAATACTCTTCCGATAAAGAATTTTTTTTTATAAACTCTTCTATAAGGTGATACAGGTTTAGCCATTGGTCAAATAATAGTGGTTTAAACCCTGTTGTTACAGAACCGGAATTAGCTCGCCAATAATGATAGTAAGGTTTATTTAAGAAAACAAAGGTTTGTGCAAAATTAATTACTTGAATGTTGAATAATAAGTCCTCATTTGTTCCAATCACATTAAGATCTGTAAACCGAATTTCATTGCTTTTAATAATATCTGCACGAAATAACTTTGACCAAACAGTTCCCCATGCGTCCATTAGCTCTGGATTTGCAACCTCTTCATTAAGTGGTCCAATTAATTTACGCATGATGTTCGACTTAACTGATTGATTTTCAAAAATACTTTTTTCTGGAAAATTAAATTTCTTTTCTTTGGAATGGTTTGAGAACTCGCGAATATAGGAACACATGACAATATCCGCTTTATCAGAAATTGCCGTTTTATAAAGTGAGAGGTACATATCATGGTCAACCCAGTCATCTGGATCAACAAAGCCTATATACTCGCCTCTTGCTGCATCAATTCCGCAATTTCTTGCAGAAGATACTCCCCCATTAACTTTATTGATAATGTTAATCCTTTTATCAATTTCTTCGTATTTTTCTAAGATTGGAAGACTCGCGTCCGATGATCCATCGTTAACACATATTATTTCAATGTCTTTTAGGGTTTGGTTAAGTAAACTGTCCAAACACCTAACCAAGTATTTATCAACATTATAGATAGGAACGACTATACTTACTTTTGGATTCATTTTGATCCACCACCATAAAACTCGAATATATTTCCATTAATTCTCTACTGACCAACTTGAGGGAGTATTTCTTAGAATAGTTCATGAATTTTAATTTCATGTGATCAATAGGGCTAGGGTTTTGATATAGAGCAATTAAGCAATTCTCAAACTGCTCAGGATTATCAACACTGAATAAATAGCCATTTTCCCCATCAACAACCAGCTCCCGATGGCCGCGATTATTCGAGCAGATAACTGGCAGCCCACACGCCATTGCTTCCATGATGTTTACTGGAAGCCCTTCTCGAAGACTTGAAGATACTGCTGCATCACATATTGGGAGCAGTTGATCTACATCATTTCTGTATCCAAGGAAATCGACCATATTCTCAATGCCTAAGTGGACCACTTGTCGTTTGCATTCTTCCATTGTTATGCCTTCGCCGGCAAGCAGCAGTTTAGCATGAGGCATTTTTTCTTTTATATTTGCAAAAGCACGAAGTAGTAAGGAATGATTCTTATTTTGATTAAATTCTGCTCCATAAAATAATAAAAAATCATCAGGTTGATATCCTAATGATTTTCTTATTTTCATTTTCATTTGTTCGGTGATGGGTTTAAATCTTTCTGTATCCACCCCTACACCGTGAACATGCCTGATTTTTTTAGCTTTTAAATGATGCAACGCCCGTGCGTAGTCTTCCATATTGATAGTAATTAGGCAATCTGTATACTGAGCCAGCCATTTCTCTATAGGATAATAGAGAAGCCAATTTTTCAATGGCGCTCCTTTGCAAAAGTGGAAGCCGTGAGCTGTATAGATTAACTTGGATCCTTTTTTTCTTGCTGCACGTGCAGCTAATCGTGCAAGTACACCGCCCATCGGTGTATGGCAATGAATCAATTGATATTTCTCTTGATCAATAACTTTTTTAAGCTGAAAATAGGCTCTAGCATTTTCTGTGTGAACAGGTGACCGCTTAAATGGAATATTGAATTTTCTATCTGTGAATGGCAGTTTCAACTCTCCGGAAGCTGCTACATGAACTTCCCAGCCTTGTTCTTTGAACCATTTCATATATGGTATATGAAAGGCTTTAAAATGGTAATCTACAGTGGCGCAGAACAGTATTTTATTTGCCATCAATCATCTTCCTATCATTTTATCAATTGCTGATCCAATACTTCCTTAAAGTAATCCAGCAGGTGTTTATTTAAATCATCTCTTTTCAAGGCAAATTCCAATGTCGTTTTAATGAAACCCAGCTTTTCTCCAACATCATAACGTGTCCCCTCAAAATCATAGGCATACACCGCTTCATACTTATTTAATTCTGAAATGGCATCTGTCAATTGTATTTCGCCACCAGCTCCAGGCTTTTGACGGGAGAGGATTTCGAAAATTTTCGGACTCAAAATATAACGGCCCATTATGGCTAAATTGGATGGCGCTTCTTCTCTTTTAGGCTTTTCCACCAATTGATCAATCCCGTAGAATCGGTCACCGATTTGACTGCCTCCTACAATCCCGTATCTTGATACTTCATCTTCCGGAACAGTCTGCACACCTAAGATAGAAGATTTATACCGATTGAATTGATCAATCATCTGTTTTAAACAAGGCTTCTCTGCCTGGACTATATCATCCCCAAGGAGTACTGCAAAAGGTTCGTTGCCAATGAATTTTCTTGCACACCATACTGCATGACCCAATCCCTTAGGTTCTTTCTGGCGAATATAATGAATATCCACCATTTTAGATGTTTTTTGCACTTCGCTCAGCAATTCCAGCTTGCCTTTATCTAAGAGATTTTGTTCCAATTCAAAGGAATGGTCAAAGTGATCTTCAATCGCTCTTTTTCCTTTTCCTGTAACAATAATGATGTCTTCGATACCCGATTCAATGGCTTCTTCTACAATGTATTGAATCGTTGGCTTATCCACGATGGGAAGCATTTCCTTTGGCATCGCTTTTGTCGCTGGCAAAAATCTTGTCCCAAGACCGGCTGCTGGAATAATGGCTTTTCTTACTTTCATCTTATCCACCTCTTTAACTTGATAATGACGCTACTATGGATTTTCTCTTTACCCTCAAACGGTGATTGGCTAAGTTCAGCAGTCTTTCACGTAATTCTTCTTTCTCTAAAGAGGAATATTCAGCTATTAGTTCCTCTATCTCTTGTAAATACAGGTTTGTTGATCTACCAATAAAGATTTTGGGATAGATTTGTCTATCAAGGACTTCTTCGTCTTTTAATAATTCTTCATATAATTTTTCCCCTGGCCTGATTCCCGTGAATTCGATCCCAATATCTTCAACTGTATGTCCAGATAATTTTATTAGATTTTCAGCAAGATCAACAATTTTAACCGGCTCACCCATATCTAATACAAAAATCTCTCCGCCATTTGCCAGTGCCCCTGCTTGAATCACTAGCCTTGAAGCTTCAGGAATTGTCATAAAATAACGGATCATTTCAGGATGCGTAACGGTAACCGGCCCCCCATTTGCAATTTGTTTTTTGAACAGCGGAATTACACTTCCTCTGCTTCCGAGGACATTCCCGAAACGAACAACGACGAATTTAGTTTCACTCTCTTTGTTCATTTGTTGTATAACCATTTCCGATAGTCGCTTTGTAGCTCCCATTACACTGGTTGGATTAACAGCTTTATCCGATGAAATCATGACAAATGTATCAACATTATGCCAACTTGCAGCATTCGCAGCATTAATGGTTCCAATTAGATTATTTTTGACAGCCTCCTCTGGATTTCTTTCCATTAGAGGTACATGTTTATGTGCAGCAGCATGATAGACAACATGTGGATGGTATTCTTCCATTACACTCATCATTTTCTTTGAGTCTTGAAGGTCTGCAATTTCCGGAATAATTTCAATCGGTTCATTCTTATACGTTTCTTTCAGCTCCATTTCAATGGAGTAAATGCTATTCTCTCCATGGCCTAAAAGAATTAATTTTGCAGGTTTAAATTTGGCCGCTTGCCTGCAAATTTCAGATCCTATTGAACCGCCTGCACCGGTAACCAATACCACTTTATTTGTTATAGAATCTGCAATACTTGCGGTGTCTAATTCTACAGGCATTCTCCCTAGGAGATCTTCCACTTGTACATCTCTGAATTGATTGACAGATACTTTTCCAGAGACAAGGTCTTCAATCATTGGCAATATTTGCGTTTTAACCTTCGTTTTTAAACATTCCTGAAAAATAGTATTCAGTTCTCTTCTAGAAAGCGATGGAATGGCTATGACTATATGTTCAATTTGAAAAGTTTCAACGATTTTTTCTATATCCATCACGCCGCCAATGACGGGAATGCCTAATATTTGCAGATTTTGTTTTTTGATATTATCATCAATAAATCCAATCGGAAGGAGTTCAGAATCCTTATTATGCAGAAGCTGCCTGGCCACCATCGTACCTGCAGATCCAGCTCCGATTACCAGGGTTCTTTTCTGCGGATTTTGATTAAGAATCACTAAATCTCTATACAGTCTTATACAAAAGCGAGAACCGCTTATGATTAGAAATTGAAGAATTCCAGCAGTGATAATCACACGAATGTTTTTACCACCAAACATTGTTATAGAAAGGAGTGCGGACACGAGAGTGGTTATTGTCACTGTTTTGAAAATAATCATGAGTTCGCCAAGACTGGCGTACTCCCACGCCTTCTTATAAAGTTTGAAATAGTAGAATAAAAATGAGTAGCTAAGAATTATGGCGGATGATGTCACCATGAATGTACTATTCGATACATGAACTCCCCCATTTACTAACAATTGGGCGAATAAAATAGAAAATAAGATTATGAATGAGTCAATACAAATAAAAATGGATAATCGCTGCCAATATTTCATTGGTTCCCTCCTTATTATTGTTTTATAGGATAAATGATGTCTGATTGCATTCCTTTGATAAAAAATAAAGTTCTTAATTATACATTTTTTAACAAAATACATAATTAAGAACTTTATTAAAATTGGGGCATTCAACCCCCCCTCACACCACACTCCTGACGACAAGCGTCTAAGGTCTTTCAACCCACAGCATGATCGAGTGCCTCCATTGATAACGGTAGGGATGGCATCACCATTTTAAAATAGCGCTTTTTGTTCTTTTTAGAGAACGAATTGATTAAAAAAATAATTGCAGTTTTGATATTCAATCATGCAATATTACTCCAATAAATTTTGCTTTTGCAAATTCTAATTCTTTTTTCATTTCAATTGCTTTTTTAATCTTCGTTTTACTTCGATTGATGACCACAATGACCCCATTACTTTGATTGGCCAGCAGCTTTGTATCGGTTACTTCTGAAACAGACGGAGAATCGATTAGTACAATATCATATAATTGCAGAGCCCTATGTAATAAATCCTTAAGCAGCTGCGAGCCTAATAGTTCAACTGGATTATAAGGAATCGTTCCACTTGTCAGTACTTCAAGCCTCCCAATCTCTGTTCTGAACCTTGCTTCTTCTAATGTCACTCTACCTGTCAAAACATCCGTTAAGCCCGTTGTGTTGGGGATATTTAAGATTGTATGTAACATGGGATCTCTTAAATTCCCATCTATTAAAAGAACCTTCTTCTTTTGTTGAGCCATCGATACGGCAAGATTCGCAGCAGAGGTCGATTTCCCTTCCCCTTTTCCTGGGGAAGTGATAACAAAAGCACAGCTTTGTTTTTCAGGCATTGCAAACTTTATATTTGTCAAAATCGTACGATATTGTTCAGATATAATGGAATCAGGATGTAAGTAGGTGATTAATTTACTTTTTGTATTTTCATTTTTTAATTTTTTCTTATTTATGATCAAAGAACTCTCCTCCCCTCATGACTAAATTTAACTTTATATGATTCTTTCTTTTGCTGTTTCGCTTGTTCATTTTCGAAACGTTCCCAAGTATAGGCAGCCCCAGATATTCTTCAATATCGCTTTCTTTATACATCTTCTCATCAAGGGAATCCAGTAAGAAAACCACTCCAATGCCCAAAATTAACCCGATAATAAGATATTTCACATATGAGAGAGTACTCTTTTCATTTATAGGCCAAGCATTAACTTTTGCAGGTGAGAGCGGAATGACATCATTAAAATTAATAATCGTAGGGATTTCGTCCTTAAATACCTCAGCAGTTGTATTGGCAATGTCTGCCGCACGCTTAGGGTCAGTATCAATAACACTGATGCTCATCACTTGGGAGCTGTCGATACTGACTACATTTATCTTTCCTGCCAGGGCTTCAGGTGAAATAGGAAGGTTTAATTTCTTCGCTACTTCTTGAAGGACTCTGGAATCTTTTATGATTACTCTCAAGGTTTTCATATGATCCTCATCTGCTCCGACGATGATTTTTGCCGAAGTTTGATAAAGGGGAGTCGTATAATAGGAAAGCTGGATCCATCCAAGGATTAGCGAAATAAATGTGATTATTCCAATGACCCAAACTCTTTTCTTAATAACCCTATATAAATCTTTTAAATTGATTTCTTTCGCCATATTAGTACGACCACCTTACCTCTTTGTTTTTCCTCAAGAACTTTTCGTTCTAAATAAAGAACAACTTGAACAAAAAAAATACACCAATGGATTTTAGTTACTATCTTGCTATTATATTACCATTTTAGTTCTTTATAAAGAACGAGTCAACTACTTTTTGAATATTTAGTGAAGTTGTTAGTTTATCTATGGAATAAATTCTTCCTTTTACACAGTTGAAAATTTCGCGTATATTTCTTGTTGAACCGCCTTGCCATGATCCAAAACGATTACTTGATCCGCATTTTTAATTGTTGAAAGCCGGTGGGCAATAACTATGATTGTCATTGAACCTTTTAATTGATCAATTGCTTCTTGTATTTTTGATTCATTTTCTGAATCTAAGGCACTTGTTGCTTCATCCAAAACCAGGATGGATGGTTTTCGCAATAACGCTCTTGCCAGGACAATTCGCTGACGCTCTCCTCCCGACAATTTCATCCCTCTATCCCCTATAACTGTATCAAGCCCTCTCGGGAGATCTTCCACAAATTCATCTGCTGCAGCAAAATGCAAGGATTGCCAGATTTCCTCTTCGGATGCAGAAGGAGAAACCAATAACAAGTTTTCTCTAATCGTCCCATTAAATAAAAAAGGATCCTGTGGTACATAGCTAAGTGATTTTCTCAGTGAAAGGATATTTTGACTCGTTAAAGGCATTTGATCAATCAATACCTCTCCTTTTTCTGCTTTATTCAGCCCCATTAGAATATCTATCAATGTACTTTTGCCTGCCCCTGAGTGCCCTATTATTGCAGTCATGGTGTTGACGGGTATTTTAATAGTAATATCTTCTAATGTATAAGATGGAATTTGCGTATTATACCTAAAATAAATGTTTTTTAATTCGAATCCCTGAACAATTTTTAAGTTTTTTAATTCCCCTTCATTTACACCAATTGTTTCCTTGGCAGCAAGACAGTCCTCCTGCAATTTCTGAACAGTCGAAAAAGCAGGCATTGCTGTGAAGATTTGCTCCAAGTTGGCTTGAATGATTGTAAACCTTGGCCATAGCCTTGAAAATATGACTAATATCAGCATTAGTTCCTGGGATGAAGATTGGAATAGAGTAAGGGATATTAAAAGAAAAAAGGATACTAAAATGGCTGATGAAAGTTTATAGAAAGATTGAGAAGATGTTTTTAATGTAATGTATTCAATTTGTTCGTCCATCATTTGTTGTGTCAATAACTTCATCCACTTTAACTGTGTTTTCTCTAGATGGTTGCTTTTAATTTCTTTTATTCCATTGATCTGATCTGTGATTCCAGATAAATAGTTCAAAGAAATTTCAGAGGTTTGTTTTCCAATTGACCTGGATTTTTTTAAAAATCTCTTAGATAAAAAGACAATTAACATGCCAAAGATGACTATTAACAATGTGAGTTTTGCAGATAACATAAATGCAATTCCAACCTGTATTGTAGTGAAAATGACGGCAGAACAAAATTGAAGCAATAAATTAATACCGCTTGTCACTCTGGCGATGTCAGATGTGAGGGAATTCACTAGTTCTGATTTTCTTTTTGAAAGCAAGAATCCCCAATTTACATCGAGTATATCTTTATATAAATCCCGTCTTAATTTAGAACTGAATTCTTGTTGGATTTTTACGCTTCTAATAGTCAGTTTTCTTTGAACTGAACTTTGAAGAAAAACGAGGATGATATAGATTCCCAAAAAAATCGGCAGTCGAAATTGAACTGGAATCGGATGAATGAGTTCATTGAATTTTGCCATATAAAAAGATCCACTGCCATTCAATTGAAGAATCCCGGCTGCATGAATCATGGGAATAAGGAGAATGATGCCTATCCCTTCTAATAAACTAATGAAAACCATCCCTAGGAGATTATAATAAACTATCTTACCTGAAAAATGATGCAGCTTCTTTGCGAATTGAAATAGTGGCTTCAATGATAGTTCTCCCTCCTAAGAAAGTGCCTGTCTTTTTGATTTTCTCCAAATCCATAGAAATGGCCGCAATGGAAAGTAAAGAAAATGAAGACCTTTTGGCAAAGGCATAATCATACTATCTGAATGATACGGATATAGAAAATTTAAGAAGTAGAATATTTTCTGTGTAATGGATTTAATAGAATATAGATAGCGGCTATGGTAATTGGCTATATCTGTTGGGAGTGGCTCTGTATGCAGATTCACCAGCCTTTCTAAGTAAAACATAGTAATTTGGGCTAATTTAGCTGGACGATTTCCCCTAATTATATGCTGCAATTTCGTATTAATTGGTGTATTCAATAGTGATGATGCCAAAGTTAAAGCCTGGCCTGCAAGATGTGTGCAATGATATTTTTCTAAAAGGTTTTTTAACATTTTCCAGTCCAGCTCTTTCAGGAGTATCTGATGAATATCCATTAGCCATCGGAGTCTTGACCAACCGTGCCTTGCACCATGGGAAACCAAAAATAAAAATAAATCTTCTCTCCCCAAAACAAATAAAGGAGAATCAAATTTTTCACAAATTCTTTTACGCGCCCAAAGATCTTCAAATCGTGGTTCAATTCCAGGGCCAGGATTTAATCTCCAATGAATTTCAAGTTTAATCCCTTTTGATTGATCAAAGTATGTAAGATGATGATGCCTCCATTTCCAATCGTTTAAAACGGAAAGAATATAATCATCCTTTTCATACCCTTTTTCTAAAAGCAGCTTATCCACCTTTTCTAAGTCATGAATGGGAACGAGTACATCTAAGTCACTTGAGGTGCGAAGAGAAATGTCTCCATACAAGTCAACTGCTAAAGTTGGACCTTTTAAAAAGAGTAATCGAACATCACTTTGATTGAACAACTCATTAATCGATTCCATTTCTGCGCTTAAATACATCATTTGAAATATATTTTTTTTGTAATCATTCTTTAAAGTCTGTATAACAAATTCAGGGATATTCTCTTGTCCCACATTTTTTATTTTAGGATAAATTACTGGATAGATTCTATGATGCCTTGCCAATTTCAAAAAGGAATCCCAATGGATATTTAATAACGATTCTTGATTGATTTTTTGATCATCCTTCATTTTAAGAATGTCTAATAATAAATTTAATTCCCTCGGCAACCGAGAATAATCCGGTTTAAAGTTATGTATCATTTTTCTTCACCTCCTAAACAATCCCCTTACTTGCACTTATTTGCGAATTTTCCTACTACCGTGAATTCTTTCATCCTTTCAGCACCAGTAATGAACAAATTACCGCTTCGCAGCCATGCATGTGCAATGAAATCTCCATTCAAATCCTTTGCGGTGCCAAGATATAAAGTACTGTCAATTTTTCTTCTTTCCAGCATTTTCATACCAGCAATTGCCTGTACGAGACATTTGCTCTCCCAAAAAGTATGCCTGCTCATAATCTGAATCGCTTCCATAATATTCGTTAACAGTTCCGTTTGATTTGCATTAAGCGCATAAGGTGTTTCCATCATTTTGTCACCCAAGAACTTTGAAGTTTGGGAAAATGGGATGCTTTTAAGGATCCTGGCCCAGGCCAAAGAAAAGTATGCCTCAAATAGTAAAGCCCTTCTAGTACGATCCAACTGTAGGATTCCCCTTAATTTATTCACAATCATCTAGATTCCTTTCAATTAATAGCAGGATACTATTTATACAAAATATAAATTTATACTCTTTTGATTAATCCTTCTTTCATTAAAGTTTCAATAAAAGAAATAACATGTTCCTTACAAGTATTTTCATCAATTTCATAAGTTGAATGCAGCTTTGATAAGATGGTTTCTATTTTAATAGGTGTGTGAATTAGGTCCCATATTTCACCTCCCACTTTCCCTAAGTTGTAATATTTCCCATTCTCAATACTCAACATTACTTTTTCTCCATCCATATCACTTTCGATATAACCGCTGTTTTTCACGACGATCTCGCTCAAAGATATCTCCTTAATCTCAATCACTTTTTATCCTCCTGACCAGTTCCAATTTGTCTTATTACTTTCTCGACAAGCATATTTGCTGTAAAACCTTCCAATGGCCTTTGTAATTGATACATCTCTATTTGATTAATGATTTTGGTTGAAGCATGAAAATGCCAGTCCATTAAACCTAAGGGAGATAGAAAGGAACTTCTAAAAGTATGCTGGAAAAATACCGTTAATTTTGAAAGACTTTGAATTCGATTAAGAGTTATTGCGTCTCCTTCACCTTTTATAAGCTCAAAAACACCACCAAGCGGCAGTACAGAATTGAGAAACTTATCTTGAACGGGAATTGCATATTTTGTTTCCCTTTCAAATAATGGAAGATAGAATTTCTCATCCATACCAAAACCTTTTAAACTTTCTTCCCATAATTTTTGCTGTGGATAGGATGGCATCACGACTGGCGTCTGATTTCTCGAAAAAGCCACTGCAATGACATCATCACTGATCAGTCTGTATCCCTTTTCCAAAAAAGCCGCTGCAAGCGTGGATTTTCCTGCACCCGATTCCCCTACAAAAGCATATGCCTTGCCATTGATCTCAATGGCACTACCATGCAGCGGCATTGTTTTTCTCTGCATTAATATTGCTCCCATGCATGTGCCCAAAATATATAACCTTATTTTGTTTTCATCAGCTCCTGCTATTGGAGAGACGGCTATTAAGTTACCGTCCTGTACTGAGAAGATTGCAGTATCAGTAATGCAGAACATTACAAAGTTTTTTTTAACGACAACTTTTTGTGGAGGATTAGATAATAGGTCATTCCATTGGGATTGAAGATCCTGAAGCTTTATCTCCACATCTACAGAGGTATCCTTAACTTCAGCTGTCAGTAATTCAGGCAAAGGTATTTCACTTCTAATGGTTAGCCCAAATGCTTTATAAATGACTCTCGTTTCAGTATTTATCAATGTTTTCACTCCATTTAATTTTAAAAAAACCCTCATACTCATTTCTGTATAAGGGCGTTTAAGATTGCAATTTTCAGGAAATCAGCTGTAATGAACCGTTTCATCAACATCATCTTGAACAGCATCAGGAGTTGCTTTTCCAGGTCCAGCCATAGTCATCTTTACATCTAATACTTCTAATTTTGGTTCTTCCCAAACTTTTTTCATTCTTTCACCTCCTTTCAAATATTCTTTTTCATAAAACGGTAGAAAATTAAACTTCTCATTAATATCCTGAATTCTGAATCGAATACTTGATTTTCTTTAGGTTCATGACGCAATTTAGCTAATGCTTCTGAGAGTACTGATATATTTAGGTACTCTTTCATCTCTTCATCTAGCATCAACTTTTCAATTTCATGAATGAATTCAGCCCAGAAAGGCTTCATCCGATGGATGCCATCCGTTCCTTGAATCCCACGGGTACGCTGATTTAATCGAATATTATCAGGCAGGTAATTTTTTGTTGCTCTTCTTATGAGAGAACGATCTAGTCCATTTTGAACATATTGATGTTCTGGAACGGATAAACAAAATCGAATGACATCCAAATCATTTGTGGGATCACGTTCCCAGACCGAATATCTTAGGGACATTTTGGATCCAATTACACCGTTTAAATTCCAAAAGAATGATTTCTCAAATTGATGATTCCTCACTTCATAAGCACTACTTAAGTTCCCGGAAACTTTGATTCCTTCGTTTTCAATTTTTTCAATAACATTTGATCTTGATGCAAAATCAGGATTAATCATCATGGAGTTTTCATATTCGGCCACTTTTGAAAAATGCTGTGCGACTTGTGGATAGGCCTTCTTACCGACAAAAGATAATACTCTTGATTTCGTTACACCCACATTAGCAGCGTATAATCTAACTTCTTTATATAGTTTCAGCAAATGCATCCTTTTTAAGAGAATGGCATTATAGTCAAGGACCGGCCCCCAAGAAATAGTCCAATTTCCTCTTTGTCCATTTAACAATACACCTATATCTTGATTTCGAACTTTTTCATAGATTCCTTTAATCCAAAATGAGTTCTCAAAACTCTTATAGGGCATTTCCAGTAATTCTAGCCAATCATCAATTTCTGTAAATGAATTTTGATCTGCAAAATTTAAATAATTATCTTCTATATTTCCAACATAATTTACAGTTGACTTAATTAATGGCCTCTCATCAGCCACTCGATATCGGGGTGTCCAATCCACAAAATCATCCACTGGTACATAACTGAATGTATGTAGTTTTTTATTTTCTTTTGCCAATGACTTTGCAGCAAAACTGACTACGGATCCTGAATCCAATCCTCCGCTTAAGTGTGCCCCTACACTGCGGTGCGTTCTTAATCTAGCGTCTACAGCTCTTTGGAACACTTCTCGGAACGCTTCTTCATATTCTCCGTTTGACTTTAACTTTATTTTCGATTCACAATTTAACTTGCAATATCTATTAAACGAAATTTTTCCATTCTCGACTGTGACACTATGTGAAGGAGGAATTTGATTTACACGTTTATAAACAGTTGAAGACGTATCTACCGAATCTGCTCTCACAGGTATCGCCAAAAACTCCGCAATCCATTGTTCATTCAACTCTTTCTCTACATACGGCAATGTCAGCAGCGGCTTGATTGTGGTGCAAAACGCCATTCTCTGATAGTCCTTATAGTAATAAAGCGTTCTCGTTCCTGAAAAATCCCTTGCCCCAAAGAGCTTTTGATTCTTTTCGTCCCAAATCATGAATGCAAAATCACCGATGAGATGTTTAGGAGTTTCTTCTCCCCATTTAGAATAGGCGAGCAGAATCAATTTGCTGTCCGGCATTGATTTTCTTTCATCCTTATCAATTTGCAGCATTTCAAATAGTTCTGCTCGGTTATCGATGATGGCATCTGATGTGATAGCCAGCTGTCTTTCATAATCATAGTAGGGAACCACTTCACCAATCGATTCTGGAGTAATCCATTGGGCGTGGCATCCAAGAAAGATATTACTGCGACTCATCGCTTTTATATCATTTGCCGGAAAATGTTTTAGCGCATTCATCATTCCACAGCAGTCTTCAGCAGGTATCGGTTCATTATTGAAATGGTATATTCCAGCAATTGCACTCATAATGTTAATGGCCTCCAAAATCTATTTCGTTCTTGTTACAGAACGTTTATCGCATAGAATTCCTGAAAGAAATCAATTAAAAGGCTAATTTCAAATAATCTTATGAGGGACAAAGGTTTTATATGTATTAGCAATAAATTTAATTTCATTTTGTTCTTTATAAAGAACAATACTTTATTTAAAATTATCACTCACAGGAAAACTTGTCAATTGATTTTAGAAAATATTTTGATAATTACTATTTTTTTATCATTAACAAAAAAAGCGAATCCCTTATCTACGGGATTCGCTTTTTTTGATACCGAAAACTACTTCCTCTTAATGAAGGAATGTACGAGTTCGATGATAATGATAATTAAAATGATGAACCAAAATACGCAATAGATCAATCCCAGCACAAGGTTCCAAATTAATTTCTTAGAACGCATTTTGTGGGCGATCAATGGCCTGCGCTTGATTACAGGAATCAGGAAGAATAGGATGACAATGATTAAAATGAATAGGCCGAAGATCATTGTACCTGATCCGCCGCTTTCTTCATCTTTTGCACTTTCTGTCTTGGATGCCTCTTTTTTCACTGTTGCGGAAGGTGCTTGTGCTTTCTTTTCTGTTTTCTTCTCAGTTTTCTTCTCCTGTTTTACAACAGTAGATGTATCTTTTTGGTCTTCCTTTTTCTTCTCTTCATCAGATGATTTTTCTGCAGTCGTGCTTGCTTCTGCCGTTTTTGGCTTTAAGGATGCGTACATGCCGCGGTAGTTCTCTTTTGCATCATCCATGGCTGCACGAATTCGATCTTCGTATTTATACGTTCCATAATCGTAGAAATCCTCTACCAATCCTGCTTCTGTCACAGATTCCTGTTCGAGCTTCCCATTGACGAACACCCATGCAAGCAGGCGTCCATACTTGTCATAAAGGCTGCCGCCATCTGTTTCAAGGGTTATTTTCCCTCGTTTCAAATAACTGCAGGTAAATTCGCTTGCTTCTTTTCCAAAGGCCTCGTGTTCAATCGTGCTTTCTGGCGTGTCGATGAAAAGGAAGCGGGTTTTATAGACTTTGCCGTTCACATTGAAATTGGCGGTGTCGCCGTCAGTACATTTCACAAGTGTCGCATTATATGTATGCCCCATTTGAAGTGCAGGCGCAGTGGTGACTGCGGGCTTTGTGACAGTAGCTTTTGGTGTGCTTGTCTTTGGAGTAGATGCAGGCGGTGTACTTGCAGAATTGCCTGACAACGTGTGGCCTTCTAAATCAATTTTTGAGGCATTAAATCCTGTTGCACATTTGGAATTGCTGTTATTTTGTCTGATCAACGAAACCAACTGATCCATCGTTTTGGCGGTCTTTGCCAAAGGAGTCGGATCATGAAGCAAATAAGAGCAGTCGGCATTGCGGAAATGTCCGCCAAGTTCATCGCGTGCACCGGGATGAGCTTCTGCCGTGGTGGCTAAAATCGTTAACAAGATTAAAAGACTAGTAATTAATACAAATAAATGGCGTTTCAAGTTGATCCCCCTCTAAAATTCACATACTTGTAAATTTTAGCATACAGGAAAGATTTCAAGCATTGGTAAATTACGGATAAATTCAGGCCTGCGAAAACAGATGATGTTTGATACTTTTCGGGAGTTTATCCAGCTTGCCGCTTCTGATAAATAGCTGCTCGCTTCCATTGAAATGATTTGTCTGCCAAGGAAGATCTACGTCTTCAGGAGTAAAATGCAAAATGATTTCATTGACATCCGGTGTGGCAACGATCTTGAAAATCCGTTTATAGGACACAGGAGCTTTGCTCACTAGATCAAACAAATGCAATTCATCTTCATGAATCTGATAAACGGCCATCACATTTTCTTCTTCTATAAAATAAACGTCGCTGCCAAAACCATTTAGATAATAAAACATAAATAATTCTGCGGTACCCCTCGTTCCAAATTGAGAGGAAACCGTATTTCTTTCAGATACAAATTGATAAACAAACGATTCATCCTGCAATGACAGTTTTTTCACTGCCTTGTTACTATCAATACCTTTGAATGGAATATGAAATAGAGATTCTGTCACAGCTTTGAATCCAAACTTCGGGTAAAAATCCAACACACTGTTATTCGCGAATAAGTACATCCAATCCACGTTGGAATCATACTCTTCCAGTACTTTTTCCATCAGCTTTCTGGACAACCCTTCCCCCCGATAATCCGGGTGTGTCATGACCGTCCCGATTTGAATGGTCTTAAATGATTCGCCATTGACCATCCATTCCAAATGGTTGACGGATACATTGGCAACGATCTTTCCATCAACATGAAAAGAAAACGGTTCGTATTTTGAAGTCCAATATCCTTTTTCAAACCAGTATTCAAACTGGATGCCAAATGTCATTTCGGCCAATTGGTTAAATGATTGACGCAAGACCCTATCTTTTTGATAGCCCCTTGCAAATTCTAATTTTTCCATACATTTCTCCTAGTTAAGTCGCTAGCGGAATTTCCAAAAACTTGCGATATTTATTGGTTTCATATTCTTCATAAATTTGCACATGTTGAACTTCGAAAGTTGGGAATGGCGCCAAGACGTCCTTTGCTTTTTGCTCCATTTCTTGCAACTCCTCGTATGACATCCCCCAATAAGTCTGCCCAATAGTTAAATGAGGCGAGTAGTTCTCTCTTTCAAAATAGCGCTTAATCAACTCTTCAGGCGGAGAAATGGCTTCAACCAGCCTTAAGTGAAGATTTGTTAATTGGGGTGATTCCACCCTCAAATACAGGACGTCTTGGGCATAGTAAGCAGGCTCCCCCAATGTAATCTTGAAAGGAGACGTTTGCTGACAAACTTCCTTAATAGATGGCACCCAGGCAAGGTCGGCAGACAACCCGCTTTGAGCCTTGACTGTCACATGAGGCTCCACAACTTCTGGAAGTCTGTTGTTTTTCCAAAGTTTTTGCAGATGAACGATTTTTTCCGCATAGTCCCGCGGAGGCTGTATCCCAATAAAATATTGCAGCTTAATCATCTCCTTTCATTTTATTTTTTAAAATTATCCTAAATGAAAAATCGTCATGATACTTGCCGTTGCAAAAAATAAAGTGCCTAACGAAAACAGAATCATGCTTTTTATTCTAACCGATTCGTAAGACGCTTTTAAAAAGACAGCACAATTAAACGTGCTAAGCAAAAGAAGCCATAACGGACGAGATGCTGTACCAATAAAGAAATAAAGAGATGCCGCATATAGAATCAATACAACAACAGCAATCCAAACGATTTTCCCTTTTGTAAGCTCTCTTTTTACCTCTTTCCTTTCTTCCGTATCCACCGATCGACCTCCTATTCTTCTAATCTAATTTAATCCAATTTTCAAAAAAGGTATTGTCCTTTAATTGAAAATAGGCTTTTAAGAATCGGATGTACTCTTTTGAATCAACGGTCTGGTATGCATATGTTTCATAATACTTCTTCAAGAAAGCTTGTGCTGAGGTGAGATCGCCGGTCAGTTCCCAAAGTTTAAACGATGGAACATCATACGTATTTACAGTCCAATTTCCGTTTAGGAATTCTGTGACAGGCGTGTGGGCTAATAGGATTTCTCTCTTTTTGTCCATTATGACTTGTTCATCTCGATCTTTCGCTGACTGGAAGACACTTTCCGGCGCTTCCTTGGTCTGAGTCATCATAAATAGATAGGTGGCAAAACTGGTCATCCCCTCATCGATATATGCATCGATAAAAGGATTATTCGATACTGTTCCATAAAACCATTGATGGGCCATCTCATGTGCAACGACAAAATCGATGCCGTCTAATCCATCTCCTCTGCTGGCAGTGACAATTCCAGGGTATTCCATTCCACCTTCATCAAGGATAATATCGACCTGTTTGTGCTGGTACGGACCGATTTGATTAAAAAAGTGCATTGCTTTTTTAGCTGCTGTTAAAGCTTCATCCACTTTATCTTTATTTTCAGGAAAAGCTGTCACACGGATTTCGATTCCATCCACAGTTGTCGATTTGCTCACCATATTTTTGGTTAAGCCAAGGAAGAATTCTTTACTTTTGTCCAAAGTCAGCGTTCCCTTTTTACTTGATGTTTTAGGATCATTATCTGATGAACTGAAAATGTTATACTCATCCGGAAGGTCGTAAGATATTTGAAAGCTGCTGAAATCTGTGTGGTATGATTCCGACACTGGAGTATAGTTGCCCTTTACCCATCCTGCGTGATAGGTAGCCAGCATCGGATACCATTGCGCCAAATAATAATTATCCTTTTCCTTGGAAAAACGAGCTCCCATCTCGGGAACGGTAAACGAGTATTTTACTGTAACCGCTTTCTTTGTATTTTTCAGAAACGGGCTATCTAACGGTAATAGTAACGTATCGAATGCTAATTGGAATGGAACGGATTTACCATCCAATTCGACTTGTGTAATTTTCACATCACTTGCATGATTCATAAAAACAGGTTTATTCTTTTCTGTAAAAGCATTTGGAATGAAATAAAAAAGAATCTCAGACCAATCTTCTGAAGATAAATTTTCTACTTCAATATTTGCATTTGCTTCAAATTTCCCATCTGGGTTCATTTGAAGCTGAATATCATAAGCTGCTTTATTTTGATTCTGGACAGTATCCGGTTTAAGGGTTTTAATATTCTCAAATGAACTGGTTGTATCAATTGCCCGCTCTTCATAGCGAGGGTACTGGAAATTCGCAGCAGCTTCCAGCTCATTTTTCGACTCCCCTTTTTCGGAAGGCGCTTTTGTATTTTCTTCGGGTTTATCCTTTTTCTCTTCTGTATTTTCAACAGCTGGTTTTGCAGCTTTCGTTGAAATCACTTTTTCTTCACTGCATCCGTACAGCAAGACGGATGCAAGAATCGCCAAAACAACGGACTTATTTCTCAAATAGACCACTCCCCCATTACCAATCATCCCCATTTACACATTCTCTGTATTTAACTGAATATCCTTCATCCTTACATAATTATAGAATATTCTTCCAAAAATGAATAGGATTTTTAAGAAATATACGAACGCTTGTTCTTTACTTGATGAAATAATGGCAGGAATGGTGTATAATAGAAATACTACAGCTAAATAAAGCAGGATGAGCGGCGGCTCAACTCCCTACATGAAAGGGGGTGGTCGCTTAATGATTTCGACTTCAGATACTTTGCAGATCATGATTTTGTTTGCCTCTCTCGTCGTATCAATCATTGCGGTTACGCAAAAAAAGAAGTAACCGGCTCCCTGTAGGCTCTCCGACAAGCGTTAGGGGCTGATTACTTCCTTTTCGATTTGACTCTGGTGAGCCGCTGCACTTCATGCAGTTTATGCTGTAGTGGGACCCTGAGGCCAATCAGGGTTCCTTTTTAGTATCATTTGTTACTCCTATTATATACCTATTTACCCATATTCGTAAAGTAAAGCCCTGAAATCGGCAGGTAAAAAGTGAAAAATTCCTGCACGAGTTTACATAATATTATTATGCCCACCCCCCTTCCACTTTTTCCTCATAATTTTCTCCATTCAGCACATACTACTTTGTAGGAAAAGGAAAGGAGGGCTAAGCGATGACTAACAAAAATGACAATCGTGAGCGTCAAAACAAATACCCAAATAATAAAAATACGGATGCCGAGTTCTCAAAAGAACCAAATATGCGAAGCGAAATTACAAAAAAAGATCAAAAAGAGAAAAAATAAATCGCAATATGTCCTTAGCAGAAAAGCTGAGGACATTTTTTTTGGAAAAAAAGAGGAGAAATTAATCGAATATTGAAATAATATAGGGAGACTTTGTTGAAAGGGTGGTTATGTATTATGGATCGCGTTTGTTGTGTCGCTTACCTCCTCTACCAATCGGACAATGATGATGTGAAGAACATGGCCGTAAACTTAGTCACTGGAGAAATTTCTTTA
Organism: Falsibacillus pallidus; assembly: GCF_003350505.1. NCBI lineage: Bacteria > Bacillati > Bacillota > Bacilli > Caryophanales > Bacillaceae > Falsibacillus > Falsibacillus pallidus. The sequence continues at coordinate 261,559 of NZ_QQAY01000002.1, read as the reverse complement.
AACAATGCAAAGAAAATGGATCGTTTCAAAGATGTGATCCTGCTCGCAGAAAAGAAGCTGAAAGAGTCCCCACCGCCACAGGAAAAGGTTTGTGAATTTGTAGAGAACTTTTTATTTACAGTGGTTTCGTAATATAAAGAAGCAGTGCCTTCCATCTCGGAGGCACTGCTTTTCTTTTTTTCATGGGACAATAACGGTACCCTGTTTGGATATCCATTCATCCACAGCCATTTTGGAAAAGTAAATCTGATTCCCGATTTGGATGTATGGCAGTTCACTTGTCACACCAGAAGAATTTGCTATGGGTCCTAACTGCTGAACCTCTTCAGTATTGATACCTAGATAGACGGCTACTTCATCTGCAGTCATGAGCAATTTTGGTTTTTGTACACCACGGTCTAAAACGGAACGGATGGATGCGGCGGCATCCTGTTTAATAAAATGATCCTGTTTCCATTCATTTGCTAACATCCGGCAGCCACAGTAAATCGAAAGTGCCAGCACTAAAATTGATATTGGAGTTAAATAATGCTTCATTAATGGCTCCTTCCTGTATCCCTAATTAACTTCCCTGTATCTCCTTTATGCTTTTACCGCTCAAAAATGCATGTCCGGTGATGATTTCCCCTACAGTTTGAAACCCATACCGCTCATAAACCTTCTCAACACGAGGGGTAATCGGCAAGATCCAAAGCTGTTCAATTCCCCTTGACCTTGCTTCTTTTTGAAGAAAATAAATTAATTCTCCAATCAAGCCTTGTCCCCGGAATTCAGGCACTGTTGCCACACTTTCAATCCTCGCCTGCTTCCCCTCGATAAATAAACACGCAGTGCTGCATGCGGTGCCGTTCACTCTGAGCAAATAATGTGCAAAAGCAGGATGATTGAACTCTTCATAAAACGTATTCCTCCTGCTTTCTCCTCCAAGCTCATCAATTTGACATTCTATCTCAACGGCTACTTCCGCATTCTCTTTTGTCACCAATTCAATTGTGATATCTGTTCTGTGCTCAGTTTCCCGGACCTTTCCATCCCAAATTTGGACAGCACCCGGCAACTCTTCAAATCCGAAGCCTTCTTTTTTTAATTCCGCCACTAATTTCTGCTGTTGTTCTAATTGATATATATAAAATCTAGGAACCAGATGTTTTGACTGATAAAATTCCTTCACCTCAGCAATGACTGCTGTAGGATCTGTACAAGGTTCAATTATCTGTGCATGGTTGGCGCTATAATAATCAGGGCTATTTTCATTTATAAAAAATGCTCCCCAAGATTTCGTTTCTTTTCTCGTAAATGTCTGAAGATAGACATCATCCAATTGAAGGACATCCATCAAATTAACAACTATATTCAATTTTCATCCCTGCTTTCACCAAAAATGGAGGCAATCACACCGGGTACCCGATTCTTAAATAAAAAATAATGATGCTCCCCTTCTTGCACAACTTCATATGTAAAGTTCCGAACCTTTTTCTTCAAAATCTCCGCAACGGCTTGATTGGAGTCGATAAATCCCTGCCAAGTCTCGGGATTTCCGCCTTCTTTCGTTCCCCAGTCCATATAGGCATACTCAATCGGAGACAGGTCAGATCCTTTAATGAATTCTTCTATCTCTCGCTGATTCCGATAAAATCCGGATGAAAAAGCAGCAATCCTGCTGAAAATTTGCGGGTATTTGCATGCTGCATATACAGTGATTAATCCACCAAGTGAAATTCCAGCCATGGCTGATTGATTCGCATCCGTCCGGTACTTTTGATCAATCAACGGCTTCAATTCATCAACAATGAAGGAAAGGTATGCATCCCCTTCGCCGCCTAATTCACTGGGCTCTCCAAGAAGCTTGATTGTATTATCCCCATTCACCCATGGACACGTTTCATTTACCCTTCCATCAAAATCCGGATGACGGTCTATCGTCACCACAATAACCTCTGTCCCGCTGTCATCCAGGTATTTTTTCAAGTTCAGTGAAACGCCGCCAAAAGCACCTTCATCTTCAAAAACGTTCTGACCATCATGCATATAAACGACAGGGTACTTTTTCCTGCCAGCTTCATATCCTTTCGGCAAATAAACCCGAATACTGCGCTCCCTGTTCCCTAGCGCTTTCATACATACCCCAAAAACCTCCAGCATCCTGATCCCCTCAATCCAGCTAAAATTCAATCGACAACAATTTCAGCTCTTCTGTATCATTCGGAAGTGTCACAAACGATTCGAACCGGAGCCCGATTTTCTCAAGTAGCTTTGTGGAACTTTCATTGTCCTTTGTCGTAATGGCAACGATTCGCTTCAATTTCTTTACATCTTTTCCGTATGCAAGTGCAGCCTCTGCCGCTTCAAATGCATAGCCCTGTCCGCGGAACTGCTCCAGGAAAGCAAAACCGATATCAATGTCTTCAAGTCCATCGCGCTTAATCAGACCGCAAATCCCAAGAAGGTCACCATCTTCTTTCATCTCCACCAAATACAAGCCAATTCCATGCTCCTGATACATTTTAATCGGACCATTAAGGAGGAAATTCCGTGCTTCTTCTTCAGTTCTGACGCCGCGGTCTCCAATAAATTGTATGTATCCCGTATCATTCAGAAGCTGCAGCATAAACCCCGCATCCTCTTCTGTTAACCACCTTAAAATCAATCTTTCTGTCTCCACTACTTTCATTCTATATATCTCCTAATCTTGTAAAAATATTATGGCAGCAAACTCCATTTGGAAATAAATTCATCTGATCAATTCCTTTTTATTATAAAGCTTTTCTTCTATTAATAGGTGGTTTTAATTATGAAAAAATCTTGAATAAGAATGATAATTATTATCAATACTATCTTTAAGAAAAGACAGCCACCGACTATGACTGCCTTATCAAAACAATGCTGATTACATACCTGGTTCAAACGTTTTGCAATCCGTTTCTTCACTGTTATGAGCCTGTTCCCCACGGTGGCTGACAACATAAATCTGTTCAGCTCCACACTTTCTTCCATCACGGTTGAACTTGCAGTTGCTCACTTCACATAATACATCCTGTGCCATATGTTTCACCTCCATCCCTTCCTTTTAGGTTTCTCCTTTTGACTTGTCTTCATTCATATTCCTGTCCCCGACTCCATATAATCCTTGTAGAAACAAATCATGCGGGGGAGGAATCAGATTGGAACAACGAAGACTGCATCACATTCAAAACCTTGCCTATGACATCATGGAAAAAATGAACGCGGATTCTAAAGAGCAAGATATGGAGCATATGCAAAAAATTATCGACTACCTATCAAGGGCCATCGGAAGCTTGACCGATCCGACGGGAAAATTTTCAATTGACTACGTAGAAGAAAAAGTTGCTTCTGCCCATTATCTTCTTTTTCAGAACGAGAAAAAACTATACAGGAAGTCATTTCATATATAGCGAAAAAGGGTTCCCGCCACGGGAACCCTTTTTGATTGGAAATTTACATCTTCACAGCTTTTATAATCATCGTTGTGGGAAATTGTCTTGCTTTATATAATGAATAGTACCGATCAGAAACTTCTCCATCGACCCCTTCAAATCTCTCTCCTACATCGCTTTCAATCACCTGTTCAATCGTAAATCCAGCTTTGATCAATTCATTGATATAGGTGCTTAATTTCCGTTTATGAAGCACCATGGGAGCATTTTCTCCCTTGAATCGTTCGATGGTGTATGGCCCTTCTTCCTGGTATGAGCTGTCCAGATAGATGCGGCCATTTTCCATCAGCAAGTGAGGATAAAGCGGATGATCCCAGCTGAAAATAAAGCAGCCGCCCTTTTTTAAATAGGAATGAATCAACTGGAACGTCCCTGGAAGATCGGTCGTCCAACCAATGGCATAAATAGAATAAACGATATCAAAATGTCCTTTAGGAAGACCAATGTCATCTTCCATCGGCGCACAGAACAAGTTGGCATTCAAACCATTAAGCGTCGATTCAGCTGCCGAACGCTGCTCTTCCGATAAATCAACGCCCCATAATTCACTTGCTCCCTGTTCCGCCATATATCGCAGTGAATGTCCGCTTCCATATCCAATTTCCAGAACGTTTTTGTCTTTTATCTCATTGAAAAGATGTAATTCATCTTCCGTTTGTGCAAATGGTCCGTAGCTTGGCAGCGCGTCAACCCCATTGAAATGGTGTGACACTGTATTCCAGCTCTTTTTATTTCCTATCAAAATTTCGTTCATATAAACGTTTCCCCCCCTTCCATTCCAATTCTCTAAGCAGCTCAAAAACTCCTTTAATTAAAAAATCATCCCACAAACGGAAAAATTCAAAAATCAAATTGTGGCTTTCTCCATAACAGATACTTCTCTTCTAAATCGTTCAGGATTCCGTTGGATGTAGAAATGGACCACAATCGCATAAATGGTCAATAGCAGCCCCGATGCGATGAACACAAAACTCATGCTGAACGTGGCTGCAAGAACCCCGCCTGCCATTGGACCGAGAAATACCGATAAATTGATGATGGAATTGGATGCTCCTGATACCCTCCCCATCACTTCTGGCAAAGTCTCCTTTTGCAAAATGTAGCCAAAAGGTACATAAGCACCTGAAGATATAATGCCGGTCAAAAAGAAAATAGAGATCCACATTATTTTCGGGAGAACCAATAAATCAAGGACACCAAGTCCAAATGAGCACACGAAAAAGCCAGTAAGAAAACCTGAAAACAGCATGATTTTCATCGGATTTTTATTCCAAAACGGCCATTTCCCCAATGCAACAGCCCCGATGACCATCCCGAGTCCGCTTGCTGATACAATATAGCCGAATTCCGCTTTTCCAAATCCCATCGTTTTGGCCCAAGGCGTGATCAGCGCTTCCTGGAGAAAAACAATGAACATTCCCGCACTCAAGAAAAAGATAGCAAAAAACAAAATGGAATTGGTACGTATATACCCGAATCCTTCTTTAAATTCATGTAAAAAAGAATTCCCGCTCCTCAGAATTTTACTCTTCTTTTCTTCAAATGTAGGGATGCCGAAGACGAAGAAAGCTGATAGCAAAAATCCTGCAGATTCAAATATAAACAGACTTGAAGGATTTATAAAAAGAAGTAAAGCACTTCCTGCAGCAGGTGCAACAATTTTAACGGAGTTCGTCATGATCTGGCTCATTGTGCTTGCATGAAGCAGATAGTTTTCCGGAACCGTGTATCTGATCGTTGACTGTCTGGCAGGATCAAACATAGCTCCAAAAAGGACTTTAAAGAATACGAGAACAAATAACACATAAATATTCCCAACCCAAACCAAGGATAAAGCAATGACCGCCCGTACGATATCACATGTCAGCATCACTGCTTTCTTAGGAAGGCGGTCCACCCAGACAGCCGTAACAGGCCCAATGAACACCACAGGCAGAGAAAACACGACAAGCAACGCCGCATTATAGGCAGGACCAAGCCCCCAAATATAGCTGATTAATATATTGATGGCAATGATGTCAAAAAAAGCTCCGAAGTCTGAGAAAAACTGTCCAAAAAATAAATGCCGATAACTTTTTATTGAAAGCAGACCCTTCATCACACAATCCCCTATTCATTTTTTAATTGGTTTAATGCCAATTCCTTTCTAGCCTTTTGCTCCGGTGCCATATTAAACCGATCCACACCTGTTGGCAGGTGGTTGGACTCTAACTTCTTAATGCATTTTTCCAGCCAGGCAAGCTCTGATTCCAATCTGTCCTGGCCAAACTCAAAGGCAAGTGCGCCATATTCGTCTACAAAACCATAATCCTCGCGCCACGTATCACAAACATGCAGCAGTTCCCTCGTTTTGACTTCCCTCGCCCGCAAGTGCCGAATCAGGCTTTCCTTATCATTCGGCCTGCTCACACCCCAAAAAATCATTTTTAAAACCAGTTCATCCCTTGAAACAGGATATTCAGGGGTCTCTCCCATCCATTTATCAAGGACAATCCATCCTTTGCCTGTTAAATCATATACCTTTTTATTCCGGTCTCCGCTTTCATCAGAAATATAAATCAATCCATTTTCCTCAAGCTTCTTCAACTTTGGATAAAGGTTACCGTAAGAAATATTTCCCCAAACAAGGATTCCCACCTTTTGTTCGAAATTCGTCTTTATTTCATAGCCTGTCGCCGGCCTCATACTTAAAAAACCTAAAATCAAATAGTCCAAAGACATTTTCAATCCTCCACATATCAAATTGATATATCATAATGATATGTTATTCTGTTATTTTTTTCCTGTCAATCTTTTTTAAAATTTCTTTTGGAAGGGTTTTTCATATCACATCTCGAAATGATACGGAACAAAGGAAAGGAGAGGTGAAATGAAACAATATAGAGTACATACATACGAAGAAGCAAAGGCAGTGATTGATGAATTAGGGATTTTGCCCCTTGCACATGTCATTCCGGATTATCCTTCATTAGACGGGATTACCAAAAAAGAAAATTGGTACACAGGATCGGAAGAAGATCCGTGGGGATGGAGAGCAAGATTTTCCACTGAGGGTGCAGCAGCATACGGGAAATTCCTGAAAAAGAAATCATTTTTGATCTCAACTGAGCTTCTCCCAGCCATACGAGCATTGCTTGGCAGTGAAAGTTCATTGGAAGAAAGGTATGAAAATGGCTTGGTATCCCGTGAAGCCATGAATCTTTTTGAACATATTTCGCAAAATGAAGGAATTGATACGAGAGAACTAAGAAAAATCTCTGGAATGAAGGATAAGGACTTTAAAAAGGACTTTGACCGAGGATTATTGGAACTGCAGGGCACAATGGATATCCTGGTATCTGGCACTGTGGGGAAAATAAATGCAGAAGGTGAAAAGAGTGGTTGGAGCAGCGCTGTTTATGAAACTATGCATCATTGGATGAATAAACATGACCTCATACATAACCCTATAGATAAACAAGACGCAAAAGAAATAATAAGAGAACATTTCAGTAAGTTCTGTTCGGAGCAAGCAATGAAAATGATCACAAAACAGTTTGAGTTAGATAAAACACCGGCAAAAGCATCTCGGTAAGAACAAAGACTGTCATCCTTCATCTGGATGACAGTCTTTTTAACTCTCTCGTAATTATTTTTTAATAATAGGAATGAGAATATCAAATTCAGGATCATTCACATCTCGATCTTTCGGATACCTTTCGTGTTTGATTGGAAGGTGATCAAAGTATTCTTTCCCTTCTTCTCTATAAGGTATGTAGTCATGATCATTGAACCAATTGTACACCTTTGTGTATGCATCATTGATATCGCTACCTTTTGAATGATGCATAAACAAATAAGTCATAGCCGGCACTCTGATTTCTACCATATCCTCCGGTACGTCTTGCTTCTCACTTACTTCATAAGCAGAATAATGCACAAAACCATCTACACGTGTATGATAGGACAAGCCTAATTGCACGTCCGGGTTGACTGCACCCTCCAGTTCATGCACACGTTCGGACATTTTTTGAATGACCGTCCCCAATGTACTTGCTTCAGAGTAAGCTCCATCCCATTTCAAACCAATTGCACGATAGGCAGGCAACTCTAAGATTTCAAATTCTAAATCAACCATTTCCATTCCCCCCTCTATGAATAATGCATACAAAACTGAACCTTGAAAGTTATTCGATCAAGATGTCACCTTTTCCTTTTTTTGTATGAATAATTATTTATCGACTGGAATGGGGAAAGCAATCGTACCTTACTGTTTCATTTCGTCATCATTCAAAAAATCATCTATCTCCTGCATATGTTTTTGATCGTGTTCAATAAGACCCATAAAATAATCATTCAATGTTAACGATCTCGAACCGATTTGATGCATGGAATCAAATCGCTCTTCCGGAATACTGTTGATCATTTGAACAAGTTTACTGCGGATAGAAGTGAATTCATCAATCAATTGCTCTTTGGAAATCCCTGCTCTTGCATAATCGGAAGCATCCTGATTCATCTTCTGTACATCAATTTTGAATGCAGGAAATGGTTCATGATTCATTATATATGGAAGTCTATGTTCTAGAAGAAATTCATCCCAAACGATGAAATGTGAAATGACATCCCCCGTCCCCCATGAACCTTCCTTTAAAGGAGCGAACCATTTATGATTCGATATACTTTTCTTATTCTCTGCCCAATGAGCGACAGACGCTTTTTCAGACAATATGGTTTGTTTATTCATACTTCAACCCTCCCTTTTAATCTAATTATTCATTAAGGACAGATTGATTCCTTCTTTAGTGGATGTGAAATTTTTCTTCTCATGATTCAATAGCCATTCTTTGCGCCAGACACCGCCTGCATAGCCGGTTAACTTTCCATTCGAACCAATGACACGGTGGCAAGGCACTACTATGCTTAATTGGTTTTTGCTGTTGGTGGTCCCGACCGCCCTCACTGCTTTTTCATTGCCTACATGAACGGCAAGGTCCTTGTAAGACCATGTCTGTCCATAAGGAATGATTGTGAGTCCTTTCCACACTGATTTTTGAAAAGGGGTACCTTCCATCCTGTATGGGAAATTGAAATCTTTTAAGTTCCCTTTAAAATATTCGTCCAACTGCAAATAACATTCCCTTACAGGATAGGGTGTATTTTCATCAGGAGGAACCGCCTGCTCCTGCTCTTCATCAAATAAAATGGATAGGACAGCATCCTCTCTGCCGTTTATTGAAAGCATCCCAATCGGTGAATCATAGTAAACCGTAAATATTTCATTCATATAATGACCTCCACAAATAGAAGACCGCATATGCCTGCCAGCCTTCCCAATTTTTTGACCATGATTTTAATTCAGCTAATTCCGGCTTACGGTGCATGTTGTTAATTTTTTTAATTGCATTATGAAGACCTGCATCAGAGATCGGAAATGCTTCCGGCTGGAGCAGGCATTTCATTAGAACGTAGTCTGCTGTCCATGCACCCACCCCACGAATCTTAGTCAATTCTAAATGCATCTTTTCAAATTTTCTTAAGCATAAGAGTTTTTTCTTTGAAAGATTACCCTTTTGCATATGCTTGGCAATCCCAATTATATACTCTGCCTTTCTGGAGGTGAATTGAAGCGCACGAAGCTGCTCAATTTCTAGATTTGCTATGGTTTGAATGCTCGGATAAGTCCAATAATGGCGTCCGTTATATACAACTTTTTGGCCGAATGATTCTACCAATCTTTTTTTGAGAGTATACGCAAATTTTAATGAAATCTGCTGCCCAATCACTGCCCAGGTGAGAGCTTCAAAAAGATCCGGAATTCCAATGATACGCAGGCCGTCATATTTTCCTGAAATGGTTTGAAGAATGGGATCTTGCTTCATTAAATCAAAAAAAACGTCCAAATCCCTGTCTAAATCAAACCACTCGATTACATAATCATTGATATATTGGCACACTTCGTCAGAAACTTTCCCTTCTAATATGACTGCTTCAAGACCATGTGCATTACACGTAATCTTCATTATGTATAATTCTTTATTCCACTCAAAAGCTTTATATATCGCATTCCCCTCGATAACATGCAAAACTTCTGATTCAGATCGGCCAAGAAACACAAGGCATTCTTCATAATTGAAATCATGTGGAACAGGAATACTGATGTTTTCCTTAAAAGTTGTCATTGTATGGTTGTCTCCTGGAATCTTTTTCGATAATCACTTGGAGTGAAGCCCTTTACTTTGCGGAAAGACTTATAGAAATTGGACGGACTTTGAAATCCTGCTTCATAGCAGATTTCCAAATTCGTCTTATCTGTACTCTTTAGCAATGATGCAGCTTTATCAATTCGGATGATTTCAAGCATTTCATTCAATGTCTTTCGCGTTTCCTTTTTAAAGAAGCGCTCCAGATAATACATGCTGACCCCAGCATGATCAGCTATATCTTGAAGCTTGATCCTTTCATTGTAGTGTTTATGAAAATAATCAAATACCGTAGATACCAATGTCAGCTGCGGAGAAAAAGGGGCATCCGGCTGGCACCGTTTGCATGCGCGAAATCCTGCATCTTTAGCTTCTTCACGGGTATCATAGAATTCTACATTTTCTTTTTTGGGCTTTCTTGACCTGCATGAAGGACGACAGTAGATTTTAGTGGTCTTGACAGCTGTATAGAACATACCATCATAATTCCCGTTGCATTGCAGGACCTGTTCCCATTTTTCGTCGAAAGTCATAGTGAGTATTTGCATCAGCCTATCCCCCGCTTCCCATTCACATTTCTTATTTATATTGTAGCAAGCGTGAAAAATAAATGCCTCCTAAATCTTGCCCTTATAGTCTTGAAACAATTGGAATGATTTTTAACCCAATTTCCAATATAATGAAATCAAAAATATAAAAAGTGGTGATTTAGTTGTTTTTAATCTTGGTGAATTATAAAGTACCTTTGGAAAAGATTGATGACTTCCTTCAACTGCATATTGAATTTCTAGACCGGCAATATAAAAATGGGAAGCTTATTTTTTCAGGAAGAAGGACGCCTAGAACCGGGGGAGTGCTGCTGGCAAACCTTGAAAAGAGAACTGATGCGGAAGAAATGGTAAAAGAAGACCCTTTTTATCAGGAAAATCTTGCAGACTATGAAATTATTGAATTTACTCCTACTAAGTATGATTCGCGTTTTCGGGTATTTATTGATAAATGAACAATTCAAAAAATCTTTGTGAATATAAAATATAGGGAGCTCCAAGATAATTCGGAGTTCCCTAAGTCTTATCTTATTAATTTAATAGAAGTTGGAATATTTTTTTCGTTTGTCTCGAATTTATTTTGTAATAACAACTGCACTTGTTACTAGTTATTAAGGTTGTATTCTTGCCGAAGTTCTCGTAAAAATGTAAATTTTCTTTCGTTTTGTCTCTGTATTCTAATTGAATTTTATACTTAGACTTTCCTGCAATTTTATACTTAGTAAAAGTGATTTTATTAGCCCTATTAAGAATTCCCATAATTTCTGCAATTTGCTTTTTATCTGTGGTTTTAATTCCAGCATTATATGATTTATCTGATTCCTGAATCTCTATACTATTAACGCCGAAGAATCCATTAAAAAAGATTGAATAACATATGATACTAAAAATGATCACAAAGATGGAAATGTTCACTTTTCTTTTCAAATCACTCCCCCTCCCTCAATCAATGGATTACAACACTATTTTTTATTCTTGATAGTTAGAAACCTCAATTAAATTCAAATCCGGATCTCTGAAGTAGACTGATTTGATTTTCCCCATGGCCCCCGTACGATCAACTGGTCCTTCTATTACCTCAATGGAACAATTCTTTAAATGATCCATCACCTTGCTTACTGGAACGGAAGTAATAAAACATAAATCAGCAGATCCGGCCGTCGGTTTATCAGCTTTCGGTTCAAATTCTTTTCCTTTTTGATGCAGGTTGATTTTTTGACTGCCAAATTTCAGTGCCTTTCTCCCTTCACCAAAGTCCACGACTTCCATTCCTAATGCCTCCTCATAAAAATTGCAGGTTTCTTCGATATTTTTAACAGTCAGTACAAGGTGATCCAATGAATCTATTTTCATGATTATCACTTCCTATATCACTTTATTCCAAAAATTGTAATAGCTATCGTAAATATTGTATACAACCTAGCCTTCTTATACAACTAAACTATTATAATTTTCAAAAACCTTTTGACTAACAAGAACGAATGTTCTAGTATTAACTTAAGGAGTGAATCAAAATGTTAATCAAAGACGAATTATACGGTGAGTTTCACATAGAGCCTGTTTTGGAGGAATTAATTAGAAGCAAGCCAGTTCAGAGGCTAAAGGGGATCTATCAAGGTGGTGCAAGCTGCTTTGTCAATCCTGAATGGAATGGAACAAGGTATGATCATTCCATCGGAGTTATGCTTCTCATTAAAAAATTCGGGGGTTCTATCGAGGAGCAAATTGCAGGGCTTTTGCATGATGTGTCGCATACCGCCTTTTCACACGTTATTGATTTTGTCTTTAAAATTGACCAAGAAGACTTTCATGAACAAATTTTCAATCAGGTTATTGAGGACTCAGAAATTCCAATGATTCTTCAAAAATACGGATATCACCACCAAGATATACTCAATGATATTGAACAATGGACCTTGCTGGAACAGCCTGCACCCGAATTGTGCGCCGACAGGATTGATTATACATTAAGAGATATGTACAGCTATGGAAAGATTTCAATAGAAGAAGTTCATGCATTTTTAGACAACCTGATAGTTATAAGTGGTTCACTATATATAAAAGACCTAAATATCGCTGAATGGTTTGTAAAAACGTATTATCTGGAAGTCATCGATTATTTCTTAGATCCAATGAACGTCTATGGTTATGAACTCTTGGCTAAAGTCATCAAGAGAGCGCTGGATAAAAAGCTGCTTCCTTTCTCCATTTTACTAAAGGCCGATCAAGAAGCCATGTATGCACTAAAGAATCTTCATGATCCTGAAATTCAAACTCTCCTTAAACAGCTTCATCCGAATGTTGTTGTAAAAGAGGATGATAATCAATATGATATGCACCGTAAAGGAAAAGTCAGACTAATTGATCCTTCTGTATTGATTGGAGCACGCCTTCTTCCTGCCTCTCAAGTATCTGAAAACGTAAAGCACATGAATGCTGAAGCCAAAAGCCGTTCAGAAAAAGGAAGATTTATTAAGGTTATTTCTACATAAGTTTCAAGGATTAGATCCATTACTTGTCGGCAAATTTATCTATATAAACGCTTCCATCAGGCTCCAGTTCCGCATAAAAAACCTCTTCAACAGCACTGATTCCCCTTTTGCGGAGCTGTGCCAGAAGCCATATCTCAGAAGCATTTAATTTTTCCAGATTGGTGAAAATGATTCTTCCGTTTTCAATTAGCTGCATGGCAACAGGATGTTGGCTTGTTTTTGATTGAAACACTCCTGCATCTGCCTTTGTTAAAGGTTCTTTCCCAGACTTTTTCTTAACTGATAGAGATCCGTCCATTTCAAAAATCGCTGTTTCTACATCATTCAAGGCAAACACATCTTTCTTTCTCAACAAGACTTGAAGGGAATCTATATCCAGCCGGCAGCGTTTTAATGCACTTTCGAAAATGTTCCCATCTTTAATCAGGACAACCGGTTCCCCATTAACTACATTTCTGACTCCTTTGGATTTAATATCAACATATCCGATGATAATGGTCAAAACAGACCATCCAACTATGGAGAGAAGCCCCATACCCAAGCTAAGCGAAGAATCTGTTATTAATGCCCCTCCCAAAGTTCCAATGACAATGGCAGAAACAAAATTAAAAAAAGTCATTTGACTGATTTCTTTTCTCCCCATTATGCGGGTAAGGAGAATCAATACAAAAAATGAACACAAAATCCGGACAGTCATCCCTGCTGCATCCAAATTATTCCCCTCCATATTTGAATTTTGTTATTTCTTGCATGAAGCAATGAGATTCAATTGCCCATGTAGAGCAAATAAAATACGGCACGATTATGATAAAAAATGTCGTTTTCACTAGTATTTACAACATTCTCCATCAGATGCAAATTGTTAAAAAATCTTATATAATAAAGTGGAATTCCATATTATTCATTATGCGGAGGTGGATGGAATGGCAAAGCAGCTGCATTTGTCTAAGTCTGCAGCAACTCATGCAAAGCCTATCTTGGAAGAGGCGATCCTTTGCATGGGGTGGACTATTAGTTGATTTGAATCGCCCTTAGAGCATCGATGCTTATTTCATAGATCGGCTTTGCACCTTATTTAGTTAGCGGACCATAAAATAAGGGGCTGAGTTGAGATGAAATATGTAAAAGCAGCGGCAGTGCTGCCTGATGAACTGCTCGTTGAAATACAAAAATATGTCCAAGGGGAAGCAATCTATATCCCTAAACCTGACAAAAAACGCACCCAATGGGGAGCGAAGTCAGGAAGCAGAAGACGTCTGGACCACCGTAATGAAGAAATCAGAAAAGCGTTCCTAACTGGCACGTCCATTGACCATTTGGCTGCGGAATATTTTTTGTCAATTGAATCGATAAAGAAAATTGTCTATACCAAAGCACGGAATTAACCCGTGCTTTTTTATGTAAATATTTTTTCTAATTGTTTATTACATATCCTTAAATCCAATGATTTAATATAATTTACTTATGGCAATTCCAGCTAAAGAAAGAAAAGGAGTTGAAAGCATGGAGCCATTTATCCGAAATGATCAATTTAATTTCATCCGCTATCAAACACAAATATTGATTAACGGCCATTCTACTGTGAATGATTCCTCAGTACTTGATGCCCTCCATTCCCTATCAACGGAAAAAGTTTCAGACCTCTTTCCGGAATGGACGGAAAGTCAAATGCAAGTCTTGAAACCACTAGGGAATTTAAAAAACTCAGATGAGGCAGAATCCTTTCTGGAAAGTTTGAAGCCTTATGTCATCCCTTTCAAGGAAGTCACTGAACATACATTAAAGAAGCTTTTCCCAAAAGCTAAGAAACTGAAAGTCCCCCCTCTTGATTCTATTGATTTTCGAAGTCTTTCCTATCTGAGCTGGATCGACCCGGGAAGCAATAAAAAATATATGGTCGTCCAGCTGGAAAATAAGTTAGTCGGCCTGCACGGGACATTCAGTACTTCCTCCAAAAAAGGGATCTGCACAATCTGCCACTGCCATGAAGAAGTAGGCATGTTTCTAACGGAAACAAAAGGAAAGGTCCAGGGCACCTATACAAAACGCGGCAATTATATTTGCAGTGACCAAACAAAATGTAATGAAAATATCCGCTCTTTGGATAAATTAAATGAATTTGTAAACCTTTTAAGAAAACAAGCTTAAAAGACGGGAAGCGAGTGGAAATTCCACTCGTTTTTTTCTATATAAATGATTCCTACAAATCTATGGTAAAATGGTAAAAAATAGATTAGGAGTATTTATTATGCTTACGATTACTAGACAAACAACACCCCAAGATAAGTCCCGAGTTAATCAAATGCTTTACTTCTTTAACGTAAAGCACTTTCCAGATGATCTTAAAGATCGTTATGAGGAAGTTTCACTCAGTCTAAAAGATGATGAAGGAAATGTCTGTGGCGGCCTACTCGGAGAGATTTGCTGGAACTGGCTTGAAATTCATGTACTTATGGTGAATGAAGATTTCAGGAAGACAGGATACGGATCAAAACTCCTTAAAGAAGCAGAAGCCATTGCCGAACAGAAAAAATGCGATTTTATAAAAGTCGATACGCTAAGCTTCCAGGCATTGGACTTCTACAAGAAACATGGATATGTGGTTTACGGAACACTTGATGGGGTTGGCAGGGAATTTCAACATTATTACCTAAAAAAAGAATTGGAATATAAGGAAGACGAGGTAAATCAGTAAATGACATTCAACTTGATCCCGGATTGCTGGACTACTAAAAATCTTACTATTCAAGACCTAAAGGAATCTGAAATTGAAAATGTTCAAGATTTGTATGAACAAGGGAATTACATTCATGAATGGGATGGGCTTCCTTTAGATAAAATTTATGTTTCCCGATGCTTCTACGAAGGGGATCTCCCTCCAAGCGGACAAAAAGAAAAATTTAAAATCCAAGTCATCCGCTTTAAAGAGAATGAAAATATTGTAGGAATGCTCAATTGCATTCACGGCCACCCTATACCTGATGCCTTTTATATCTGCTATTTTTATATAAATAGTGATTTTCAAACTAAAGGAATGGGCAAGGAAGTCATTCAAGAACTTCTTGAACTTGTTCAAAGAAATGGGTTTTCTGAAATCCGTGCTAACGTGGCATTAAAGAATTGGCCAGCCATTAGATTCTGGATGAAAATGGGAATGACAAATGTGAATGGTATTTACGGAGACAAAGTCCATGGCCCCGACAATTTTGCTGACATAGAACTTAGCAGAACATTAAAATAAATGCTCTTTTCGTAATGATTGTTGTTTTCAATAAGTCATAGGTAAATTTACCTTTTATAGTACTATTGTTATAGGAGATATCCAGCTAATGAACAGGGTATCGAGATTTCTAATTGAGTAAATGAGGTGAAAGTTCTTTGGAATTTAAGATAGAAAAATTAAAGGGGTTTAGCTCCCAAATGGGTCATCTTGTCTCACAAATGAACTATGCTAGAAAAACAACTTTAGAAGCCGTACATGGTTTAACTACTTCCGAATTAGACTATTTACCGAGCAAAGAAAGTAATAGTATCGGGTCCCTTTTATTACATATGGCTGCTGTTGAAAAAGGGTTTCAAATAGAGATTTTTGACGGTAGGAAACCCAATGAACAAGAAATGGAAGAATGGGGTATACCATACAGCCTAGGAGATATAGGAAGAACACATATTAAAGGACATCCGTTAGAGTTTTATATAGTCAAACTAGAAGAAGTGAGAAGTAGAACATTAAGAGAATTTGCTAATCTAGATGATGATTGGTTGTATGAAAACAGAATATGGGATAATCACCCATCTAATAATTATTTCATTTGGTTTCACGTATTTGAAGATGAAATTAACCATAGAGGACAAATAAGAATTATTAGAAAAATGTTGTCTCAGAATTCTTCCTTAACTTAATAACTATTTACAGCCGTTCCCTATTAGAATGGTTTTTTATCTCCCTTAAGAAATTCACTGTAATACTATTTGAGTTTTGGCAAGCACTGATAAGCATTTGGTTTATCTGCTCTTTTTTCGCCAACTTCTTACTTTGTTGAAGGAAACTGAACCAATAGAGGTATTTGTCCAAATACTTCGTCTGGCAAAGATGTCTTTAATCATTGAGAAACCGCCTCCTGATAGGTAATTTATCACTTCTTATAAAGGTGGTTAAAATAGCAACAATCTATCCGAAAAGCGCCAAAATAAAAAACCTCAGAATCCACTCTGAGGTTTTTGTACTTTATTGCCTAATTTTCAATTTAGAATCCATCAGTTCACGAATGGCATTGGCTGCCTCTTCTATGTTGCTTACCTTCAACCTCATTTGCTTTTCTTTTGGATATTGGCTCGCTGTATGTTCATAGCGCGGATCGTAATAATAGGCAAGCAGCATCTGGACGGCAGACTCGTACCGGCCAAGTTCAAGGTCTTTTTCGATCTGCGCAGCAATTGGGGTATGAATGCGCCTCTTAATTTTTTGAAATGATATCATGCACTCTTCTGCATGCTCCCACGGACGGTACTCTTCCAGGATATTTAACGCTCTTATCTCCAGGGGCATATCGATAAAAAATTGAATACCGTTTTCTTTTTTATCCATAATCCATTGAGGCAGCATGATTTTCCCGATTCTTTGACTTTCTGCTTCTATTAAAAAATATGGGCTATTCTCAAGACCCTGCATTTCTTCAATGAGCAGCGCTTCGAACATTTTTTGATTATTTGGCGTCAACCCAATTTGTCCGAAAATCGACCCCCGATGATTAGCCATCTGCTCCAGGTCCAAGACAGGGAAACCTTGTTTTTTCAAACGACGTAAAATGGTGGTTTTTCCTGAACCCGTATATCCATTCAGAACGAATGCATCCTGAGTGAAATTAGATTCTTCAAGTGCCTTCACAACCCATCTGCGGTAGGACCTGACTCCGCCTTGGAGCCGGCTTACAGGTATACCCATCAAATCCACCACTGTTGCTGAGGTTTTGCTCCGCATTCCGCCTCTCCAGCAAAATACCACCCGATCACCCTCCAGCATACTGAATTCTTTTATAAACTGCGGGAGTTTTGCTGATACGATTTCAAGTCCTCTTTCTTTAGCCGCTTCTACATTTACTTGTTTATAAATGGTCCCTATCTCTCCGCGCTCTTCGTCAGTGAAAATGGGAATGTTGATGCTGCCAGGGATGGTGGCAGTCTTGTATTCAGAAGGCGAGCGTACGTCGATCAGGGTTATCTTCTTATTTTTCCTAGCTTCCAATAGCTCTTGAATCGTCAAATCCTTAAACACATTCGTTCGCCTCTCTTACTACTTGTATGATTATATGACTGTGATATGCCCTTTATCTTCCTTAACAACTTCTCCAATTATTGCGGCTTCCACACCTGCTTCTTGCAATTTCTGATGAAGGTCTTCTGCTTGTGCGCCGGAAACGGAAATTAATAACCCGCCGGATGTCACAGCATCACATAGAATCCATTGATCTACTTGATCCATATCCTCTGGGAATGTCACGGATCCTTCCAGGTGAGCAAAGTTGTTCTTTGTTCCTCCAGGGATGACGCCTCTTTCTGCAATTTCTCTTGCCCGAGGCAGCACAGGCACCTTGGAGTGGTCGATCTGCAGAAGTTTGCTGCTTCCCTTTGCCATTTCAGAAGCATGGCCTAAAAGTCCGAAGCCAGTCACATCCGTACATGCATGCACATCAAATGGCTCCATGATTTCTGCAGCCGTTTTATTTAGTGTCGTCATCACTTTCGTCACACGCTCGATTTCTTCATCGCTTAGAAGATTGTTTTTAATGGCGCTCGTTAAAATACCGACGCCGATTGGTTTTGTAAGGATCAGCTTATCCCCTGCTTTGGCACCGGCATTTGTACGGATTTTGTCTGGATGCACGGTACCAGTGACAGCCATTCCGAATTTCGGCTCCTTGTCATCAATGGAATGCCCTCCGACAAGTGATGCTCCTGCTTCTTTCAATTTGTCCCCTGCTCCGCGGAGGATGTCGGCCAGTATTTCTTTATCCAACGAGGCGATCGGAAATGCAACGATATTCAGTGCCGTCAAAGGCTTGCCGCCCATCGCATAAATGTCGCTGATAGCATTGGCCGCAGCCACTTGACCAAAGGAATAAGGATCGTCTACAATCGGTGTGAAAAAATCAAGCGTCTGTACAATCGCCAGATCATCCGTCAGCTTGTACACACCTGCATCGTCACTAGTATCGAGTCCAACCAGGACATTCGGATTTGGAACGGCAGCCGGCAAGGACCGTAGCACCTGTGCTAAATCAGCAGGTCCGATTTTGCAGCCGCAGCCTCCTTTAGAAGATAAAGAAGTCAGTTTCACCGCATGTTTACTTGTCATATGTATCCAACCTTTCCTCCATTACTTACCTTTATTATAAATAAGGAGCTGCTATTATACGAATTTTTCGTCTCTTGAAAAATAGACAAAAAAATTACCCAAAGTAATTGGGCAATCATTCATGGTCCGGATTCAGATTATCCCGCATCATGTTTTGTACTTCTTCTATTTGTGCCACATGGGCAGGCAATACCTTATACCAGCCTTTTTGATTAAGGATATTAAACAATTCACGATGGATATCGAATGCATTATCCAGGCTTTGCCTGTACACGCTGCAAAGTTCTTCATTCGCACACTCTGTCAAGATATCGGTGATGCTGTGGCAGCGCGCCTTTTCAAGCTCCAGGCACAATTGAAGCATCTCCCGTTCGGTCAATCCTCTTTCTTCTATATTATTGGGCATATAAGCACCTCCCTGTTATTGGATCGGACCAGATTCATGAAAATATTTCGATAAGGCAGCAATCCTCAATTGATGCCGTTCCGCCATATCTGCCAGTGCATCCCTGAGTTCAATGTCCAGGCACATGGATGCACACCAGTTGAGAGTCTTCGCGGTAATTTCTTCCGCTCTGATTTCATCTTCGACATAAGATAATTCCTTTTGCGTCATTTCCTTCAAACCTACTCACCTCGGAATTTTTCGTTTCGTCACTTCAAAGCCTCCCTATTAATATGGATACTTTTGCAGTTGACATTCATTATTCTTTCCAAAAAATGCTTTGTCTAAAAAAACCGCTCAGACAAATTGTCCAAGCTGGTTTGTCACAGGCATTCATTTATTGAAAGGATGTTTCGGTCCAGCTCTTTCCTCCATCATCCGTTGTAAATAATGTTGAATGTCCATCTTCAATGGATATAATCTGACCATTTTCAGGTGAGTCAAAATGAATCTCGTGAATAAACGGGAATTTCGGGATATCCGAATAATTTTCCCATGACTCCCCGCCGTTCACTGTATGATAGATGCTGTTTTCCGTAAAGAGCCATCCATTACGCTGATCATAGAAATAGACTTTGTTAATGTAATAATCGGTTTTCAGAACAGGTTTATCTGCACTCCATGTCTGCCCATTATCTTTTGTTTCATATAGAAGGAAGGATTGGTCTCCCCGTACAGGAAATACCCCATTTCCGTTCGAAAAGAAAGTTGGGTTGGCAAGCGGCTGCTGCAGCTCTGGTTCAATTCCAGGATAAATCGGCAGCCCTTTTCGCTCCCATGTCGCCCCACTATCCTCTGTGTGAAAATACTGTGCTCCGGGATAATTGCTTTGAATAGCCATGAATCCGCTTTTCTCATCAACAAATGTAATATCAAGCTTACTTCCGGAAGTTCGCTCCTCATTCACTTTATCCCATGTCTTGCCTCCATCAGAGGAGCGATAGACAATTTGAGCGCTGCTGCCCATTCCTGCATCACCAATGCCAAGCAGCCATATCTCGTTTTCATTGATGGAAGTCATTTTCACACTTGTCATCATTTCTCCAAATGAGGTAGCCGACCACGTTTTTCCACCGTCTTGAGTAGAATATAATTTCACTTTAAAGTTATCAGGATCTTGAACAGCAATGACAGCACGCTCCTTACTTAGGAAAATGGCGCTGCCAGTTTCGGGGGCGTTCATATTATATGAAAATCCGCTAGGCGTCACTCTCGTCCATTTCCTATTACTTAAATGATAGACATCTTTTTCTCCCACAGCCCACAGGCCACCTTCGAAATCCATGAAAACAGGCTGGAAATCCGGATGGTCTTGATAAAGGTCATTGAATGTTTCCGCAGGGGATGGAACCTGTTTGACTGGATGATGCTGTTTGATTTCCCCAAGATCCTTCACATCGTTTTGCTGAAGGGCGAGTACAAGGAAAAGTGAAGCAGCCGCAGCGATCAATACACTGCTGCCAATCCATCTGAATATGGACTTTTTACGATTTAGTTTCTCCATTTTTTCATGCTCGAGCCGCAGTGCCTGAAGTATCTGGCTTTGTTTTTCCTCAGACAATGTTTTTCCCTGTGGCAGGCTGTTGATTTCTTTTACTACTAATTGATCTTCTTTCATAAATCGATCCATTCAGGATATCCCCCCTTTTCAATGAGATGGTCTCGGAGTGTTTTTATGGCCCTGTGATAGGTCACACTGACTTTATTCGTTTTCCAGCCA
The DNA here is from genome assembly GCF_003350505.1 of Falsibacillus pallidus. Taxonomy (NCBI): domain Bacteria; kingdom Bacillati; phylum Bacillota; class Bacilli; order Caryophanales; family Bacillaceae; genus Falsibacillus; species Falsibacillus pallidus. Next base: position 240,362 of record NZ_QQAY01000002.1, on the reverse strand, counting down.
AGGATTTCTGCCGTTTCTTCAATGGAAAACTCCTTAAGTGCCCGCAGGAAAATGACGTCCTGATAATTTTGCTTCAGCGTTCGGATGGCAGCAATCAGCTCACTTTTGCGCTGATCTAATTCAAACGCCTCCTCAGGCGTAGCGGCATGCACATTTCCCACATCGATTTGATTTTGCAAAGCGGATACTTTTTGAAAATCGCTTTTCTCTTTTCGTTTAACATCCACGGCTATATTCCTGGCGATCGAAAATAGCCACGTTTTCGGATTGCTGTCGCCCCGAAATGTATGGATTCCTTTCAATGCCCGGATGAAAACCTCTTGCAGCATATCTTCTACATCGGTGGATCCCACATAATAAATCAAGAAGTTATAAATATCCTGATGATAGTCATGGAACCAACTCTCAATTTTTTGTATCGACATTCGTTCTATCCCCCTCTATGCCCTTATACATTAGACGGAATAAGCCACTGGAACTTTCACTTTGATTGACTATTTTTTGCGGTGGGTTGGATGTTTTGCGAAAGTCATCTATCTACCTTTGATTCTCTTTACCTTGATACTTCTGTTGAATTTCGATCATTTTTCTCTTTTTTTCTATTAAGATTGGATCTTTTTCCTCCTGCTTGTATTCTTCTTTTTTCTCCAGCCACTCTGGTATTTTTTCTACCCGTACCTTATTCTGCTTTCGCTGAGGAACTCTTTGCTTTTTGCTCTCTCGATGCTTTTTCTGCAAAACTTGTACATCTTCAAGGGACTGGATGTCCTGATCCACCCAGTTGATGAGAATGCACTCGGCGTATTTCCAGTTCTTCACCCCGCGCTCTAAAGCCATTTTCATTGCTTCTACCACAAGCTCTTTCGATAGATCCGTGCACCAATGCGTGATTTTCTCCCGAATATAATGGCCAGGATAGCCAAACCCATTTACCTCGAAAAAATGAAGTGGATCCGCAGCCTGCGCGGCATCTTCTACTTGTTTGGAATTCTCTGCTGGATTCTCTGAAGTACTCTCTGGTAATGGCTTGTCCATATTGACCAGGTCGTCTGTCCGATTTGATTCATCGAGCTGTTCAGTTTGATTCAGTTCGTGGTCAGGCTCGACATCAATGCCTTCCACTTCGGATAGTTTTTCGTAGCAAATGCTGTACCATTTCGTGTTATCCAATTTCGATTTATTATAATTCCTACTCTCGATCCAGCCATCTTTTTCAAGCTTCGCAATCGTCCTTCTTATTGTGCTGATAGACCAAAAAGGGAATTGCTTCTGCCATTGTTCGTAGGTGTTGTACACCCATTTTCTTCCCTCGTGTTCATGCCGGCTTGAAGAAATCCAGTAATGGAACTGCTGGAGGATGATGGCTTCATTCAACCCCGCCTTCACAGCCAATGAGGGCAGAACTAGAATCGGACTTTCGTGGACTAAACATTTCGTCATAAGTAATTCTCCTTTTTTTACCTCCTATATACAAGTCCAAAAGGAAAAAGGACACCCTAAAGTAAAAATTATGGAAAAAATAAAAAAAGGGCCAGCAAAAATGCTTAGCCCAAATCTAATCCCCTATCAATCCGTTCCGATCCTCCATCTGCGGAGGCTCTTCCATCCATCCATTTTTGATCAAAATTCTTATTCCCTCCGCTGCATACATATAAATGTCCTTTGATACCAAAGCATTATTCAAAGCTAAATCGGTTCGCAAGCTGAACATTGCTCCAAAACCGCTGCCCACCAGCCCGAAGCCGTTCAAAAGATACACGCAGTACATCATCAATCTTTGGGAAAACGGCGCGATCGTCGAAGTTGTAACCGTGCACCCGGAAGTTGCAGAAAATTGCACATCACTGTCCAGCAAAGTTTTCTGGAAGAGTTTAATCTGCTGCTTAGCCAAATCAAGCCCCTTCACAAAATATTCTTTGACTTCCTTATCCTCAGAACATTGTGCGAAACCTGTGACAAGCTGCATCCCAATGTTATTCGTTTCGATACCATGATGGAGGATCCCCAGTTCAATATCATTTAACGGCCTTTTTTCACTTAGAGTGAACAAACCTTTTAAATAACTTTTTTCATGGATGAAGTCTGTTGTTTTTGGCATAGTGACATGCGGCGGAACGGTTAGAATTCCTTTATCAAGGAGATAGAGAGTCGATAGTTTATATACACGCTGAGTAATCGTCGTTAACCCTTCATATAGAGACATGACGTCATCCCGATAGGACATATTTAAATTGATTGTATACATCCCCATGCTGACTTCCTTAAGGATTCGGAGAAACATGATGTCAAAACCATTGTCAAAAAGCTTCGGGGCATTGAGGTTAACATCCTTGCTTGTAAAACCGACCGGAATCGCAGCACCTTCTTCTTTAAAGATGTCTTTTATTTTTTTGACATAATAATCGAGCTCCTGCCACAGGCCACCCATGATATTCTTCGCCTGCTGGTCGTCGGCTTTTTCGATAAAATATTCGAGCACTCGTAATATCAGCGTCTTCTCCTGAAATGTTAGCCACAGCATCCCTAATTCAGATGAAGAAATCGGATTTTTTGATGCCAACCTAAAAACCTCAACCTTCTATAACCATTTTAATACTATTAAAATGTGCAGTTCAGGAAAAAATATGCAGGAAAAGGGAAAGTACCTTGATCAGCAAGAAAAAACCGATTCCCCAATGGGAACCGGCTCGTAATTATTTCTTCAAATGGAAAGGGACTGTGGTGACAATGACATCTCTCCGGTACAGAAGGAACGTCCGAATCAAAAGGCTTGATTGGTTGTGAAGGATGTTGTGCCAGCCTTTTTTTGGAATGAACTGCGGGATCACGACCGTTACCCTGTAGTTTCCTTCCTTCGCTTTTTTCTCGACCGTATCAACAAACTTCGTCAATGGGTTGATGATGCTCCGATAGTGTGAATGAAGGGTCACCAAACGAATGTCGGGCTGCCACTTCTTCCATTTTTCCTCGAATTCTTTTTCACTGTCCCTCTCAAATGCAATATACACAGCAATTATTTGATCTGGATGAAGGGATTTCGCATAATTCAGCGAATTCTCTACTACATGGGTCATTCCTGCAACAGGAACGATCATGACATTTCCTTCGATTTTGAATGCCGGTTCACAAGTACTCAATCTGAGCTGATCCCCCACCGCATCGTAATGTCGGCGGATCCTGTGAAACAGCAGCACAATGAGTGGAAGGAAAACCAGGATCGGCCATACCTTTGGAAATTTCGTCAGGAAAAACATGATGGTGACAATCAAACTGATGGCAGCACCAATCGTATTGATGGTAAGCTTCTGCCTCCATCCCTTCGGCTTTTCCCGCATCCATTTCACCATCATCCCTGTCTGTGACAAGGTAAACGGAAGGAAAACCCCCACCGCATAAAGCGGGATAAGATGTTCTGTCTTAGCTTGGAAAGCAAGGATGAGCAGGATGGAGAAGAATCCAAGTATGATGATTCCATTCGAATAGCCAAGCCTGTCGCCGCGGATCAGAAACATCCTAGGAATGAATTTATCTTTGGCCAAGTTCACAGCGAGCAGCGGAAAGGCAGAATAGCCTGTATTGGCTGCAAGAATCAATATCAAGGCAGTTGTCCCTTGAATAAAGTAATAAAACACATTCCTTCCGAAAATTTCTTCCGCCATTTGCGATACAACCGTTACCTTTTCATTCGGCACCGTTCCCAAGTAATAGGCTAAGTACACAATACCGGCAAACAGCGCAGCCAATAATCCCCCCATTGCCAACAATGTTTTTGCCGCATTGTTCGGTGCAGGGTCTTTAAAGTGCGGAATGGCATTGGAGATTGCCTCCACACCGGTCAACGCCGAACATCCTGATGCGAATGTCCTCAGCAAAATGAACAGGCTGATGCCGGCTACCGGTGTCCCGATTGGCGTATGGGCGCTGGCTGAAACGTCGCCCGTCACGATTTTGTAAATCCCCCCGCCAATCAGCAGGATAAAGGCCAGGACAAAAAGATACACAGGATATGCTAAAATAGAAGCAGACTCTGTCAGCCCGCGCAAATTTAAAATGGTGATCAAGATGACGAAAATTACAGCAATTTCCACAGTGTGACTGTGGAGTGCAGGGAATGCCGAGGTTATCGCATCCGTTCCTGCAGATACACTTACTGCAACAGTTAAAATGTAATCCACCAGCAGGGAACCCCCTGCGATCAGCCCTGCGTTGACTCCAAGATTGTTCTTCGAAACAACATATGCCCCGCCGCCATGAGGATAGGCAAAAATAATTTGTCTATAGGATAAGATAAGTGCTGTTAAAAGAATGATGACCCCGACTGCGACCGGTATGGAATACCAGAAAGCCGCAGATCCAATGACCATGAGCGCTATCAAGATTTGCTCCGGACCATAGGCGATAGATGATAGGGCATCTGACGAAAGAATGGCCAGCGCCTTCGTTTTGTTCAGCTTTTGTTCACTTAATTCAGTGGATTTCAACGGACGGCCGATTAAAATCCTTTTCATGATTGACATCAATTTGAATGCACCCGCCTAAGTAGTATGTAGCTTTGAATCTTTCTGAATGTTTGATGCATCGGCTCTCTTTTTTCACAAAAAAATGCCCACAAGCCATCATAAAAGACCTGTGGACATAGTAGAGACCTAGTCACAAGCTTCACCTTCCTTCTCAATCTAACGCTTACGAGGTTAGCTGACGGATTCGGGCCAATGAGTAGCCCTACCTTAAAAGGATTCACCCCATGGATCAACACATCGATCCCTTGAATGGTTCCCCCGCACCTGATGGTTTCAGCGAATTAGAAATTTGAAACTGTGATAATAATACTCCCGTCCTTCGAAAAAGTAAATCATTTTTTTAAGAGGTATAGCAAAAATAAATTTTGTGAAAAATGCTGATCAGAATAGAAAAACAAACCTTAGGAGGAATGACCATGAAAAAAGAAAAAAAGCCCCTTCTATCGGATGAATTTTTAGATGAACTGGCAAATGAAATCAACCGGCCGATAGACCGAGAAGAACGCAGCGATGAGAGTGATGGCAGTGACTGAGATGACAGTTGAATGACGACAGGCGGATTGCATGCAGCGATTCGTCTGTTTTTTCGTGGATATCTGGATGCGTATTCCGTTGCCGGATTGATTCGCATATGCATCAATTTTGGCTGTTGCTCTCTTGCGTGAGAATGATTGAGAACCTATTGTTCCCTTAATTGTAGGAAGTGCTTTCGGAGAGTTACGTATCGGAAGATTTTGTTCCCTTTATCGCTGGATGTACACGTGAACGGTCACGTTCCGGAAGTTTTTGTTCCCTTTACCGTGGAATGTATACTCGCAAGGGCACGTTAAGGTAGTTTTTATCCCCTTTACCGTGGAATACACACGTGCGCGGGCACAAACCAATCATACCTGTCCAAAAAACAATCGGCCGCACGATTTATTCCCCATGCGACCGCTTTAATATATTTCCTACATTAGATTCAATACTTTCCCCGTCTCCAAAAACGTCTTTAAGTTACTGAGGATCGCCGGCCATCCATTGTTGAAGCCGACGAACGTATCTTCATCTTCAATGTAGTCGGTTTCCAGGAGATTCTCATGCTTTAGAGTCAGTTTGACAGCCTCTCCCATCGGCTGAAATTTAAATGTAACAACCGTCGGGCTTGTACGGGGATATTTATCAGACGAATTGATCCACGTGTACGATAGAAGTTTGTATGGATCACACTTCAAAACTGATCCATAGTCGCATACCTGCCCTTCGCGGTAATAGTTGACATCAGATCCTTCTGTCCATTCAGACTCCACCCTTGTTCCAAAGAAATATTGCTCCGTGATGTCTCCATTAGTCAAAGCATCCCAGACCTGTTCTTTCGAAGCTGCTATGTATGTAGCATATACAAATGTTTGTGCAGACATTTTCAATCCCCCTTCTCCCATTTCCGGTCTATTTCTTATTCGACAACCAGATTGGCTAATCCTCTATGGAAATACAACATGGGAAACTCCCTCCAAAATCATTCCACATAGGAAATTGGCAGGATTCAGATCAACAAACATATAGGAAAATACTCCTCCGAAAAATTCAAATTCCGCTCTCTTTCTCCACTTTTCCTCTCTAGAATACATGATTCGACCTTAACCGCACGGCACCTGTCACATCCTGCGCTTTCCTGAGAAATAATGATGACGATATTTCCCCCGTTTTGACATCATTTCCACCGCCCGCAGAAACCCCAATCTATCAAATACAACCCTTTTCACTATATCTTCAATTATTTTAATCATGTTACAACTTGCCCTAACCCCTATCCAAATGATAGACTTTATGGTTAAATTAAACTAAGAAACTAGAAAACTTTTCTAAAGAGAGAAAATCTGCAACATGATAGGGGTAATAATGTGGGCTTCTTTACGAATGAATCAGAGTTGAGACAATTGTGCCTTGCGAAAACGCCTGCTGAAATTTTTCAATATGCCACTGGCAATCAGCCGAAGGGCATCGACATCATTTCGTTCAAGGGCATCGAAACAAGGAAACAGCTCCCGGATATTGTCGTAAACGTCCTGCTGCTGTATTTTTATAACGAATTTGCCGGTAAGGTTTATAACCGGACATACTTAACCAGAGTCTACAACAACTGGGTAAGTAAATTCCCCGTTTCCTATGAAGACGCAAAGTCATTGGCTAATATAGATATAAAGACAATTGTAGATACATTTTAAAAAGACTCACGGATTGATTCCCTGAGTCTTTTCTGTTTCTTATGCAACTTCATCTTCATTATCTGCATCAATCGGTGTTTTTTTATGGATTCCAAATACATAATAACTAATGACAACCAATCCCAGAAAAACAATTCCCGCAATCAAAGAAATGCGTGTATCCTCATTTACCCACATTCCCACCAAAACCACTAGCAGGAAAGCAATCGTTAAATAGTTTGTCAGTGGAGCGAGTGGCATCTTGAACGGATGATTCCCCATTTTATCCGTCTTCAATTTGCGGAAGCGCGTTTGGCTGATCAAGATGACAAACCAAGGAATCATCCCCGGAAGTACGCTTGCACTGTATACGTAGACAAATAGATTTTCAGGTGCAATGTAGCTAAGAATAACACCGATCACCAAACCTGCGAGAACCCCGATTGTCCCAACAAGTGGAACGCCGCTGGACGAAACCTTTTTGAAAAACTTCGGCGCCTGTCCATTGACACCAAGTGTGTAAAGCATCCTTCCAGCACTGTAGATGCCGCTGTTGCAGCCGGAAAGAGCGGCTGTAATGACAACAAAATTAATGAATCCTGCTGCTGCCGTGATGCCGATTTTAGCAAATGTACCGACAAACGGACTTCCAATGGAGCTCAGTTCATTCCATGGATAGACGGTAACGATGATAAAAATCGCCCCGATATAAAAGACAAGGATTCTCCAGATGATGCTTTGAATGGCATTTCTCAACGTTTTCTTCGGATTTTCAGCTTCCCCTGCCGTGATACCGATCAGTTCTACTCCTTGGTAAGCACCGATGACTAGCGACAAGGCGAAGAAGAATCCTTTCCAGCCTCCGGCAAAAAAGCCGCCGTGTGTCCAAAGATTAGAGATGCCGATGGCGTTCCCCCCGTTGCCGATGCCGAAAAAGACAAGTCCAAAGCCAGCAATGATCATCAAAATAATTGTGACAATCTTGATGAGAGCGAACCAAAATTCAAATTCACCGAATGATTTTACCGAGATCAAGTTCGCAGCACCGAGTAGAACCAGTGCAATCAGCCCCGGGATCCATGCAGGCAGATCCGGGAACCAATATTGCATGTAAGCGCCTACAGCAATAATTTCAGACATCCCTACAACCACCCATTGGAACCAATTGCTCCATGCTGTCAGGTAGCCGGCAAGCGGATGGATATACTTGTAGCCGAATGTCGCAAAAGAACCTGTGCTCGGTTCGACATAAAGCATCTCCCCCATCGCGCGCATGATGAAAAAGATGAAGATTCCTGCCAAGGCATACGCCAGCATGACAGATGGTCCTGTCCAGCGAATCGTGCTGGCGGATCCCATAAACAGACCTACCCCTATCGTTCCCCCAAGGGCGATCATTTGAATATGGCGGGATTTCAATCCCCTGTTCAATTCTTTATTTTCCACACCATTTCCTCCCTTTCCTTGCTCGATATGTACTTTTTAAAACAATAGTAAAATAATATTTACTATTTTAATAATAGTAAATATTTAAGGGTTAAACAATCAGAATTTGCAGAAAATCTGATAATAGTAAGATAGTATGAGAGTTTCCTTGTAATCAAATTAATTATTTTAATTTTTCGAATATAATAATAAAAAGCTCCCCGACGTAACAGGGAGCTTCATTTTTATGATAATTCTTTTATTTTTTGGCTGATCGGAGTTCTTGGCTTTGGTTCCGGAATTTCTTCGGGATATCCGGCTGAGATGACGCCGACTACATCATATTCGTCTGAGATATTCAATATGTCGCGGCTGCGCTTTGAAGCAGCTGCAGAAGACCAGAACGTTCCCACTCCTTCAGACCAGGCAGCAAGCATGAAGTTTTGGATAAAGCAGGCTGTGGCAGCCATGTTTTCTTCTCTTTCGACTTCTGTCTTTCCTTTTTTAGAAAGGATAACCATGACGACGGGAGCACCGCCAAAATCTATTTTATGGTTAATCTCTGCTCTAGTTTCAGGTCCGACGAACAGGATTTCCCACGGTTCTGTCATTTTATGATTTGGCGCCCATGACGCTGCATCGAGCCATTCCAATACTTTATTTTTGTCTAGTGGATCTGGCTTGAATTTCTTAATGTTTCTTCTTGATGTAATAAGATCTGCTATTTTCATTGTATTCCTCCTAGGTCAAATCATCTTTTACTATCTTATGCTCAAAACCTTAAGAAATCAACGGATACAGCCATGGCAGGATGATGGCGGTGATCATGGCAGCAAGACCCATGGCCGCACTTGATGCTGCCCCTTCAATCGGTCCTTCCATCCCGGCTTGGCTTGTCCCGATGGCATGGGAGACGGTTCCGATGCCAAGTCCTCTTGAAAAAGGATCCGTAATTTTGCATTTAGATAAGATAAACGGTCCGAACACAGCCCCGATGATGCCGGCAGTGATGACAAAAGCTGCTGCAAGGGATGGGTCTCCTCCAATTAACAACGCAGCCTGGATGGCAACAGGAGTGGAGACTGCTTTGACAGCCGCGGTTGCCTGGATTTTTTCAGGCAGTCCAAGCCAAATAGAAAACCATACAGCTGTCAGGATCGTAGAAATGGTTCCGATCAACAGCCCTGCTGCAGCAGGAAGCATCCGTTTTCTGATCAATTTACGATTCTGATAGATAGGAACTGCTAACGCTACTGTTACGGGTCCAAGCATAGATGATATGATGCGATTGGCTTCACTGTATGCTTTATATGAAATATGACACAATAAGAAAATCAGAATGATGACGGCTGTTGAAGTGAATATCGGTGTCGTCAGAGGCGATTTCACTTTTTGAGATACAAATCTTGCCCCGATATAGACTAAGATGGTTAAAATAATTTCAATCCATGTTAGAAGGTGCATGCTGCTTCCCCTCCTTCTTGGATAAAAAATGAGTCAATCCAGCTGTGATGAGGAGCCCAATGATCGTACTGCCGAAGATCATCAAGAACAATTGGGTGCCCATTTCCCTCACAAGAGTTCCTTCATTCATCAGCCCAACTGCTATAGGAATGAAAAAGAATCCCAAATGCTTATTCAAGAATCCTGCCCCTATAGAAATATATTCTAGCTTAATGATACCCGTTGATAGCAGGGCGAATAATAGGACCATGCCAAAGACCCCCGCAGGAACAGGGATATGCAGTGATTTTACGATAAAAACTGATACGAGATAAATAGCGGATATCAATGCAATTTGCCATAAAAATAAAATGGCTCTTTTCATGATGTCAAACAAATCCTTTCGTTTAAAGCTCCTTTCCCATTATATCGAAAAAAACTTTTTTCAGCTTTAATGAAAATTTCACATTTTTTTATGTTTAAAGGAGGAGAATAAAGGGTAGATGAGAATAGTTAATATATACTATTAAATAGAACCTTTTTTGAGGAGTGTACCTTACATGAACGCAACATTTCAAAATTGTGCAAATATCTCTCAATTTATTATTGAAAACAGGGGAAAATTTCAAGAAAAACTCTTATCTGAAGCGGTTAATGTTGCTTCAAAAATCAATGAGATCCTTTTGAAAGGCAATATAGATCTTTTGAAAAATGCAGAAACACTTGCTTTGAATGTTATCGAGGAAAGAGATGCAGAATTGGCAGCATTTGCACGTCAGGAAGGAATTGCATGGGCTCAGCACAATCTGACACTTGCGTTCAAACTAGAATGGGTCCAGGCGATTCGAAGGACACTCTGGGAATTCAATTATAAATGGGAGACTTTGAACGACATCGTCCCTACCCAAGAAGAATTCTATGCACTTGAGAAAAAAATCAATGATGGCATTGATGATTTCTTGAATGGATTTTTCCTAAATTATTCAACCTATAAAGATGAAATGATCAACGAACAGAGAAAGCTTGTGGAACACCTTTCTGTTCCAATCATTCCTGTCAGCCCAACTGTGGCAGTACTCCCTTTAATCGGCTCCATCGACACTTACCGAATGCAGACAATCGAAGAAAAAGCACTGATGGATATTTCTGCACAGCAGGTACAGACATTGGTTATCGATCTATCCGGGGTAGCCGATATGGAATTGGATGTCATGGACCATTTCCAAAAAGTTCTGACGGGGGTCAATATGATGGGATGCAAAGCCATCATTTCGGGTATGCGTCCAGAACTCACAAGAAAGATGGTCCACGCTGGCATCACGTTCGATAAAAAAGCTGAAACAAAAGGAACACTGCAAGAAACATTGCGCTTATACCTTTCATAATATATTCCTACGAAAAAAATCCTTCGCCCTAGAAAATGGCGAAGGATTTTATTTATACCCCTTTAATTCGTTCAGGCAGATTGACAATTGAGGCAACGATCGCATCCAGCTTAGTCTCAATCCGATAAAGCAGATACACTGTGACCGCAATGGGAAATCCAACCTCACTGATAAATGGGATGAATTGGTCCACTTTTCTCCCTCCTCTCATCTTAATGATGAAAGGCCTGTCCAAATGAACAGGCCCCCATGATTACTCAATCGTGTAGTCCGTGACATTGCGCTCAACTACTCGGGCACCCTTAATGCCTGAATAGGATGACCCTGCATTTGTGAAGAACACATCTGCTGCAATGATAGCCTCCATCGAAGCTTTGACCTGAGCTGTGTCAACAGGCTCGATTGGATTGTCAATCGAAACCTTCGCTGATTTGCCGTCAGCTGTTACAAATTGAAGTTCAAGTGATTTTGCCAAAATGGTTCACCTCCTTCCTGTTTTATTTAGCTTTCATGAACGTTATTACGCCTCAATGTCGTAGCTGTCGTCCCTTTCAACCTCAACAAGAGGAGAGCTGCAAAGAGCTTTTAGGGCCTGCGCCACTTGATCCAATTGATCCGGAGTGGAATCCGTTTTGATGTTATTGAGGGTCTTGTTCTTGAAAACAGGATCTCCATTTTCATCCACCCCTGCTTGGAACATCAACTTCAATTTGGAATCTTTCAATAATGCCTCTGCCATGTCGTATCACCTCCTTTCACACTCTATATACAATCGAAAATGAAAAAAGGACACCCCTAAAATAAAAAAACATCCACTGCCATCGACAGCGGATGTAAATTTTAATGCTATTTATTTATACATATACCCGTTAACAATTCCAATCAAATACTGTTCATTTTCGCCAGATACCTTCTCTGCGAGCCTGGCGCCTGCTATGATTGGTGCCCATTCCTGAATTTCCGTTTTGCTCAAGCCGCTTTTTTCACAATAAATGCTCAGATAGGCTTCAGCTAATTCACTGGAAACTTCTGAGTATAATAGGTAGGAACGATAGACATCTGCACGAACGTCTCCGGAACTTGCATCGACCCAGTCAATGATGGTGAAATTTTCAAGGGATTGAACCACATTATATAGATGGAAGTCCCCATGGCAAAGCTTTGGCTCATAGGTCATGGTGCTTAATTTCTTGATGAGCGCTTCTTTTTGCTCATTTGTCAAAATGGGAGCATTTTCTATTTGACGTCTCAATTTTTCGGACATATCAACAAGTTTATTCGTTTCTTTCTCATGCATGTTCAATTGAAGGTCAATGGAGGTTGAAAGATAGTATTTTGCCTTTTCCTCATTTTTCTGGAGGAGTTGTCCTAACGTCTCCCCTTTCACATACTCCATGATCAGCACTTGCCTTCCATTCACCTTTGCCACATCCCACATTTTTGGAACAGGAAGTCCGGTTGAGTAGGCAGCCATTTGTTTCTCAGCTTCATTCGCTGCTTCATTATCAGGCAAATGTTCTTTATAGAGTTTCACGATTTTATTTTCCCATAGATAGATGTCTGCTGTATTCCCTTTTGCAAAAGGAGTACCTAATTCCATTTCACTTAATCCTTTTGTCATTTAACAATTCCAAGTACAAATCCATCGTAGCCTTTGCTTCCGACAGTTTGAATCGCCGTAGAATCAATGTGGGGATTTCTAGAAAGAAGGTCGATAAACGATTGAACACCTTTAATGACGGCATCTTCTGTGTCTTCATCCACCACTTTTCCATCTCTCACAACATTGTCCCCGATGATGACCGTACCCGGTTTACTTAATTTCAATGCCCATTCCAAATAATGAGGATTGTTCGGTTTATCTGCGTCAATAAAAATAAAATCAAAATCCTTTTCCCCGCGTTCTTCTAACACCGGAAGGGAATCCAAAGCGGCTCCAACCATAATCTCAACCTTATCTGAAATCCCGGCATGCTCAATATTTTTTCTCGCTACATCCGCATGTTTTTCTGCATATTCCAAGGTGATCAATTTTCCGTTCTCAGGCAGCGCTCTCGCCATCCAGATGGTGCTGTAGCCACCAAGTGTACCGATTTCCAGGATTTTTGTGGCCCCTTTCATCTGTACTAAGAGATTCAGCAGCTTCCCTTGGTTCGGTGAAACATCGATGGACGGCAGTCCCGCTTCCTCGTTTGATTTCAATACATTATCCATGATGGATTCGGGTTCGTGCAGCTTCTTTGTAAAATACTCATCGACTTTTTTCCACGTTTCTGTGCTCATGTTCATTCTCCTATCAACATCTAATTAGGTTTGCTTATATTTTCGACACTTTTTGGATTCATTCCTTCATTTGGATAAATGTGTAATTTACTATGGAAGAATATGAAACTTAAAGTCAAAACATACGTACTATTAAATAGAGGATTATTTATCAATAAATAATCGCAAGAAAAATTCTTATTTCCAAATGGAGGTTTATAAAATGAATAAACATTTTTCTCCTACAGAAAGTATTCTTGTCCTATTTTTTAATATGATTTTTCTTTTTTCAGCATTTTCATTTAGGGATTATTCTTTTATTATCATATTCTTTGCATTAATCATCTATATCACTTACTTCAGCATCAAAATGAAATTAAATACATCTTTTCGAAAAACACGCTCTACAAGTTTTTTTATGGCAATATTAATTTGCATGCTGGTATATGTAGGATACAATGTCTTCTATTAATGCTCTTTTATTCGGAAATAATTACTTTAATATAGCCAATATTTTCAAAAATTTAATTCAATAAACAAACAGAATCTAGTAGTAATCATTATTTCAATCTACCACTTCCATTCCATCCGTACATCCGGCAGGTTTTCTTCATTCTCATGTCCTCGTGCAGTGATTTTAAAACCGTTGCGGGCATAAAACTGCTGGGCTTTCTCATTGATTTCAAAAGTATAGAGAGAAAGTGAGCCTGATGAGTTTTTCTTTGCTCTATTTAACAATTCCTTGCCAATCCCTTTTCCTTGATAATCGTTATGGATATAAAGCTGGCTGATTTCACTTTTGTTATAAGCAATGATTCCCACGACCTGCTCACCCAGCGTGGCAATATCAATCTCGAACTCTTTCGGCAGAATTTCATTTAAAAAATACAAATGACTATTAAAACTATGGATTTCCTTTTGTTCAATGGCTGCTTCCTTGCTGTCCCGCCACATTTGAACGGTCTGATCTGCATATTTTTTCTCATATGGAATAATTCGGTAGGTATCCTGCATCTTTCTATTCATTCCTTCACCCATTTATACATCAATATATCGTCGACATACTCGTCATCACCAAATTTGAATTCCCTGACTTTCCGTCCCTCTTCAAGAAAGCCCAATTTTTTATAAAGTGAGATCGCTCGTTCATTGATTGAAAATACGCCTAAACAAACCTTTTCTATATAAGGATTTTTTTCTGCCCAATCCAGCAGCTCTTCCAAAAGCATCCTTCCAAGTCCTAGTCCCCGATATTCAGGGCTAAGAAATAAGCCAAAATCCCCTTTATGAGCTGTTCGTTCTCTACCTGAATTGGTTTGAAAAACAATACAGCCTGCCACTTCTCCTTCCTTTTCAGCAACGAGGAGCGTGTCCCTTTCATTTTGAAGAATCCCTTCAATCCACTCCTTTTGCTGGTCGACTGTCTTTGAAAATTCATGTGATAATGCAATTAAGTACTTTCCTTCAGAAACCACCGTTTTTTGTATGGATAAAAGAACTTCTGCATCATTTAATGTGCCTTCACGAATAACAATTGACATCCTATTCACCATATCCTTTTTAAGAAGTTGTAATTATCTCTTCCAATTGAAAGAAGTGATCAGTAAGCCACATCATCTCTTCCGCAAACCTTATTGGTGGCCCTTTATGGTCAGCCATATCGTCAGTAATCCACCACGTACTTTCCATCAGCCACAATAGTTTTAAAGACTGAACCATTTTCTTTTCATCCATAGGACAGTGGCAATTGTAGCCGTCCATAAATGCACGTACTCGATCCACGTCCAGACGGCCATCGTTTAGAGCACCTGAAATGACAGCCCTTGCTGCATCCAACTGGGGATAGTCATATTTCATTCGGTCAAAATCCAAGATAGCGCAAAGCTTCTTGTCGTCAAATAAGAGATTATCCATCCAGAGATCACGGTGTGACCAGCCTCTCTCCCCCAGCACAAAATCATCCCAGTCGATAGAACTAGTAACAGAATGCAGCTTTTTAAAAATGGCAACCTGATGTTCATTCCCCGCTGATTCTGCAGAGAATTGCAATGTTCTCCAGTGCTTCAATCGGTCAATTTTATCAGGGATTGCGAATTGTGCTTTTTTCCGAATCTCTTGTTCATTTAACAAATGATGCATGAACCCTGTAGTCGTTCCTAGCTCGAACATCTGCTCTTCATTTGTTTTTCCTGGAGCCACAATTTTACCTTCACAGTAATCCATGAGTAAAAATAGTTCGCCATTCTTGGAAGACAGGAAATATAGTCCTTTATATGAGTGAAGCTTTGGACAGGGCAGCCCATTATCATATAGTTTCATTTGTAATTGAAAAGCTTCCAGCAGTGCTTCATGATCATATAGCTGCAGCCTTTTTTGGTTATATTGCTTTAATAGATAGCTGCCGGAATCCGTCGTCAATTTCCACTTTAAATTGAGGTAGCCCCTTTTAATCGGTGATGCATCACGCACTTCCAGGCCAAAATAGCGATCACAAGCCTGCAACAGGTCATCTAGAATCGCATCTTCTGACATCAATGTTTTCCCATAGATGAGAGTCATGGATTCAACAAATTCCGCAGCGATTCAATGACATCAAGTACTATTTCTTGGTTTTCAGCTGTTTTCATGTGATTCCTTGTCAGTGCGCAGCTTAAACATTCCACCTCTACCGTATGTCCATTTGCCAGTGTGATCGTTCTCATCGGTGAACCTCTTTTCCTGTTTCAGTCTCTTAAAACTATATTCTCTAAGGAATTCGAAATCCCCTTCACCTTTTTGAGCAAAAAAAATAGGCCGCTATGAGCCTTTTTGATTAAAAAATTTTTACTTTACGCATCGCTTTTGTGATTTCACTTTTCCATTTCTCCACTTTCCCCATGGCAAACCGATGAATTTCCCCTTTTTTCGTTTGGACAATCAAGCCCTTTGATAGCAAAGGAATTCCAAGAAATCGGCTTTTCATTGGGTAAAGCCCGTGGATGTCCCTGATACCGATCATGATTTCTTCCATTTCCTGATCCCGGTAGACAAGAGATGTACTCGTTAAGCACAATTGGCCGCTTTTTAAGGCTTCTTTTTCTAATCGGTTTGCCGCACCTTCATAGATTGCTTCATTCACTTCCATCCGGTCCACTCCTTTTCAGAACTTTCCATCAATATACCCAAATCCTTTTCCTCTCACACCTAATAAAGAAAAGAAGTATATTTTATACACTTTTTAACAACCTAATTAAGGTGATAGACAAAAGTTGAAAGAAGGTACCATCGTGCATATCGCCATTCTCCTTTGGTTACTCATCCAAAATATACGAAAAAAATCTTGGCTTATGCTCCCTCAAACAATTGGAGGGGTTCTATACACTGTATTTTTTAATTTTCTTTATTATTATCTATGCAAGTACAAACTTCTCTGGGAATATAAATCAAAATTATTTAAAGTAACTACATTGAGAGCCATCCATTTGTTTCTCATCATGCCGCTTTTCATTCAAT
The DNA here is from genome assembly GCF_003350505.1 of Falsibacillus pallidus. Lineage (NCBI taxonomy): Bacteria > Bacillati > Bacillota > Bacilli > Caryophanales > Bacillaceae > Falsibacillus > Falsibacillus pallidus. The sequence continues at coordinate 223,649 of NZ_QQAY01000002.1, read as the reverse complement.
CCTATCTATCAACATATCCCGAAAAATGGCCGCAAAAATTTTTCTATGTCCTTAAATGGGTAGGTACCTCTTCTTTAGTCGAGTCCATTGCCTATCGAAAGGGATATATTAAATTCTGCCACGGCTGGAATGCATTCTGGTCAGGGGCGATTTATGTTTTTATGTTCACTTTCAGCAGACTGGTCATGATCCGTCCTTATTTCACTTTATTTCTTTCAAGCATCTTTTCTATTGTATTAATGAAAATCTTCCGAATCCCATTAAAAAGGCGTTTTTTCAGGAAGAATGTTTGGGAAAGCTTTTTTGGGAAGTGACACACCGGTCGGATGAAATTAGGGTGATTTAAACAACGAGGTAATTAAACGATTTCCTGTCGGGCCATGCCTGGTGGTGGCGCATAAGCACAGGACTTTCGCGCATAGGGTTTGGACTTCGGCGCATAAAAAAAGTTTCAGGAGCATAAGACCAAGAAAGCAGTGCAAAGGATCCCATATTTGATGCATTGAGCTGTTATTCAGAAGATTTCACCTATATTTCCTTCCACATCTGAAACTCGTTTCCGACGGCAAATTGTTTTCAGACAGCTTTTTTTACCAAATCTAATGATTTTTTCTTACTAAACAACAAAAAAACCGCAAAAACGGCTTTTTCTGTAAAATTATTTGTTGGTTTTAGATATCTCGTTTTCAATTATCTTTTTCATTTCTTCATTTCCGACAATTCCACCACTAAATACATTTGATTTTCTCCAGTACACTTGTCTAAAGGAAGCTCCGTTATTTAATTCAATTCCTATAAAAACAGGATCTCCTTCATAGGCACCTTCTTTATATAGTTCATGATCGTCTTTAAGCTTTAGGGTTTCCCACGTTTTAATAAACTCTTTCATTTTGTTTGGAGTAAAGGTACGCAAGATACTGCCATCATTAGGACTTTCAATATAAATACTTTGAACCAGCCCAGCAAGTGGAAGAAATTCCTTAGCCGTCTTTGCCTTTTTATTTTGATCAGCGATATAGACCTTCTCATCCGCTGCAACCGCTAAATTAGTTGGGTATCCTTTTATTTCATAAATCGGTGTACCTTTTTCAAGATAAGCGGCATCCCCATTTTTGGTTTTATGATTACTGCACGCATTATCAGCCAATTTGTAAGACACTTTGCCGATCTCTTTCCCTTTTTCAATTGTTATTTGTTTTCTATCTGCTGGCGCAATAAAATGATGCTGGTATTTGATATCCTTTACCATTAAAACATCAACCCACTCAATTGCAGCATCTGGACACCCAGTGATTTGATTGTTGCATGAGGATAAAAATATGGTGAGGAAAACAACGCCGAACACAAATTTAAACGATTTCATATCAACCCTCCCACAATTACTCTATTTAATATTTTTCCAAATTATAACATACAACTTTTGGTACATGTCTCTAAAACGGTTATTCTTAATGAAAATTGATAACAAAAAACGCCGCAAAATGCAGCGTTCTTTCAAGAGAGTGAGTGGTTATTAGTAAAGCCTATTGTGCATTTACTGCCTGTTGCAGTATCTTCTCATAAAGCAGGTGCCACTCTGGGTAATAATCTTTTACTTCTTCCTCATTAATGAAGATTCGGCCATCAGACTCATAGGTCCCTTCGAAAGGATAAATTTGATCGATGTTCATCCGGTAAAATACTTGATATCCCACCATTGGATATGGACTGCTTTTGCTCCATAACGGATTTTCCTGATGATTTACTTCGATGCATCCTAACAAGTCTAGACGCCCCGACACATATCCTTCTTCAAAAGCTTCTCGAAGGAAACATTCCTCAGGTGTCTCGCTTCCTTCAATATGTCCACCAGGAAAATCCCATCCTCTATGATTCAGATTCACCAGCAGAACCTTCCCCTCATGAAAACAGAACCCATGAACACTTGTAATCAAATCTCTCGGAGGCAGTTCAAAACCCGAAATCCAAGTAAGCTTAACAATTGCCTTACCCCAGTTTACATATTGGGTTGTCATGCAGGTTCCCTACTTTTCTATTTATAAATGCCTATTTGTTCACGTGAAAATACTCTGTTAATGGAATCTTTCGTCCGTCCTCATGCCAATTTCGATAATCACTAAACAGTGCTAGTGGATTTTTATCTTTCTGTTTATCCACTAAATTTTTCACAGCCAGGTAGCTTCGCCAATAATCAAACATGATACTCGTTAATGTACCTTCATAAGCGCATTTTCCGAACTCATCTAAAGAGTGATTTCCATAATGATCCTTAAAAGTTTCGACTAACGTAGTTTCTACAAGTGTAATTTCATTGAATTCTTTTTCCGACAATAAAATGCGTCGAGGCAAGTAAAAACACATGCCTTCCTCAAACCAAATGCTGTCTCTCCGCTCATTATCAAATTCATCTAAGAATAGATCTGAGTGATGGGTAAGTTCATGTGCCAAAATGACCAATAAATGATTTTCTCCAAAACTCTCGTAGAAATTTTGGATGCTTGGTAAATCCCTCCCGTCCAGCTGCTGCTGGAACAATTTTCGCCAATGGTGCAATTCTGGAGAGATATAGATAAGATCTTTATTTGTAAAAGCAGGGATTGGAATTGAGGAGAATGTATTTACAGCTAATTCATGACTGGTCCAAACAATGCGCCTTGGGAGAATATTTAAATTATATCTTTCTTCTAAATGGTGCTGATATTCCTTTAAATTAAGACTCATTCTCTGAATAATTGGTTCGTACTTTTGGTAATCCTCTTTGTTTTCAAAAGCATATATGTTTTTCATTATAGAATCACCTGCCTTTTACCCTACTGTCGGATAAAATAAATCATTTCCGGGTCCCCTTCATCCAGGTTATGGACGATGCCGCTCTGTTCAAAGCCGAGTGAATCAAATACCTTTTGCATAGGGATGTTGGATTCATTGGTTGATGAAAATACTTTTTCAGTTGGAGACTGTCCTATGAATTCTTTTATCAATCGGCTTGCCAGTCCTTTTCTTCGTGCGGACGGGGAAACGATGACAAGTGAAATGAAACTGCACTCAAAGAAATCTGTATGAAATGTCAGGAACCCTTCAATTTTTCCCGATAGTTCCCCCACTAGACACTTTTGTTCCTGTATTGCTTTTTTCAAGATAAGTTTTCTACTATCATTTTGTATTACAGCACAATCTACAGCTGCAATCTGATCAAGGTCTTCTAAGTTTGCTATTCTAATATTTATCGTGTTCATTGTTTCAAAGCTCCTTCTGCTATTTGACCCTAACTGGGGATATGATGTGCATTTGATTTTCTGTATCAGTGGGCCGGATTAAAATGGGTTTCATCACCCCTCCGAAACTTATCATTACGTGATCTTCCTTTATGGCTTTCAAAGCATCGGACAAATATTGGCTGTCCACCGAAACGCTTATTCCGATTTCACCTTTATGCGATAGAATTTGTTGTGACTCTTCAATTTTTCCGATTTCATTTGAGTGGGAGGTTATTTTTAATAGGGAACCTTCTTTTACACTCAAGGAAATTGTATGATTTTTCGATTCATTGGCCAGCACTGCAGCCCGATCCACTCCCTGCCGAAGCCGCTCTCTATCCATTGTGATTTCCATAATCGCCCCAGATGGAATGAGGCCTCTGATTTCTGGGTATTTTCCTTCTATTAATCTCGTAGTGAGTGATATGTATTGGTTCTGAAAAACAATCTGTCTATCAGAAAAATGGATCAAGACATCCTCTGAATCTGTTCCCATCAGCTTTATGAATTCATTCACAGCTGATACGGGAATGATGGCTGATCGCTGACCAACTTTATCAAATGGCATTTTTCTAACAGCTAGTCGATTGGAATTTGTAGCCCCGACAGTGAGGACTGATTCATTTAACTCCATCAAAACACCGCTAAGAACTGGCCTTGAATTCGTTTTTGCTGCAGCAAAGGCAGTTTGAACAAACATTTCTAAAAGAGACTTTCCATTCATCTTTATCGAAAAATTCGAATCTGATGCCTCAAACTGAGGAAATTCAATCTCTTCATAAGCATTCATGTTGAAGATAACCTCACCTGATTGAATGGTAATGGAATGATTATCTTTTAATGTAAAATGAATATCCTCGGGTAATTTTTTCACCACTTCACTTACGTATTTTGAAAATAAAACACTCTTTCCATTTCGAAGTACTTGAAGGACGCTACTATTCCCTTCTTGAATGGGGATTTTCTTTTTAACCATCAGCTCCGAATTACAGCCGATGATCTCTAGTCCCTCTGCTTCAGCCTTGATCATGATTCCAGATAATGCAGCATGATGAGACTTGGTGGGAACCATTCTACTTACTTCATAAACAGCCTTTGCAAAAACATCATGATTGACGATAAATTCCACAATAATCTCTCTTTTCTAGACTTTTTTATTTAAAATCTGTAAATGGATTTAAACGGAAGCTCACTTTTCCAACAACTTCTTTTTGGTCTACAAATCCGATCCATGGCTTTCTGCTATCCGAACTTTTTAATCGATTATCCCCCATAACCCACAACTTTCCTTTTGGTACACGTGTTTTCCCGGTCAAAGCTTTTAATGTAAAGTCTTCTGTTAGAAATCCGGATTCAATTTCTGTTTTATATTTATCTAAATATGGTTCCGCAACTGGTTTGCCATTTCTATATAATTGGTCGTTCTTATATTCAATCGTGTCTCCCGGCAGCCCAATGACTCGTTTAACGTAATCATCAGTGGGTGTTGCGTGAAAAATGACAATATCCCCATGGCCGGGCTGTGAGAAATCATAGTTCACTTTATTTACAATTAATCGATTCCCGTCTTGGAGTGTCGGCATCATAGATTTCCCTTCTACTATATAGGAGGAGAAGAGAAAAACTTTAACAATCATTGCAATAACCAGTCCCAATACAATAGCTTTCAACCAGCTGTATAATTCATTTTTTAAACGATTTTCCATGCATTTTCACTCCAATTCATTTTTTATTAATTTCATTCTAGCATAATTTTCCTTTTAATCCTGTGAATTGTATGATAATTTAGAAAACACATTGCACAAAAAATGGAGTCCAATAGATACTAACCGGTTCTATTTTGAAAGAGAAACTCGTAATTCACCAAGGTTTTTAGCAGGTGAAATAGCATCTTAATTAGATATAAAAATAACAACAAAAACGACCAGATTTTTGTCTGGTCATTTTCTTATACCATTATTCAATTAAAGCACCCTTGAGTTAAACAACAGAATTTTTTTAACTCAAGATCCGTTTTCTAGGCTCAAAATAAATTCTTCAACAACCTTGCCTCTAGCGTTGGAAAAACCTTCATCTTCAGAGATGATTTTAAACCCGCATTTTTCCAATACCCTGATGGAGGGGAGGTTATCCTTAGCAGCACGCGCATAGAGTGGGCGTACCTTAATGTACTCAAGAAATTCTGACAACGCTTTAGTTGCAATACCTTTACCCCAATATTCCTTCCCAATCCAGTAGCTTACTTCGGGTTCGCCGAACTGTTCAAAGTTCGAGACGTGTCCTGTGACAATGCCATTGAATAATATAGTCTTAATAGTGATGGTCTCGTCAGCGATAATTTTTGTCCAATGGTCAAGAAATGCGTCCATATCGGTGGGGTCTTTAGTTGTAAAGGCAGCCATATAGTTCGCCGTTGAATCTAGTTGTTGTTCGAAAAAGATTGGAAGATCTTCCTCTGTGATATCTCGTAGTTCCACTTCGCATTTACCAATAGATTCCATATGATTCACGAGCTCCTCAACATATTTTGAATATAAATCCTTCCAAGTAAAAAGAAATTCCTTATTCAACTTGCTACGTTTACTGAATAAGAGGGTGTATATATTTATCCTTATTATATATTTATCCTTATTATATATTCCATTAAGCATCTTTGAATCCTTCTTCGTACTTAAAGAAAAAACCGCAACGAAATCCGCTGCGATTTATAGTGCTAATTGCTATGCGATTTAGGTTGTTTTTTCTTGTTTTCACCTTCAAAAGAGAACCCGTAAAATAGAAACTGGATTCCTCTTTTAATCAAATCATCTCCAGCTGCATTTCTTCATCTGCACTAAAAACTTGGTTGCGGCCGCTGTTTTTAGCTCTATAAAGTGCTTTATCTGCCGCCATGAGAAGATTTTCTTTTTTAATATCAGGAAGGGATGCGATTCCCACAGATACCGTGATGGCTGTAGAAATCCGATTAATCATAAGAGGTTCTTCTGCCAAAACGACCCGAATCCGCTCCATTACCTTTATGGCATCCTCCTCCGCGCAGTTTGGCAGGATAACAACGAATTCTTCACCGCCATATCTTGCCACGATATCAATATCCCGGAGATTTTCTGAGATGATGCTGCTTACTTTTTGTAATACTTTATCCCCGAAAATATGGCCATACGTATCATTCACTTTTTTGAAGTGGTCGATATCGATGAATGCCACTGAAAATGGAGGAATTTCCTCTTCAGAATCGGTGTAGTCATTGTAGTACCTCATAAACGCCCGGCGATTATAGAGCTGTGTCAATGGATCGATGCTTGCTTTTTCAATCAATTCAAGTTTGTAGACATATTCCATGGTCAAGTCTTTAACGATCCAAACCAGGAGCAAACTAAGTAAAATGTTGATCGGGAAAACGATCGGCATGATCAGTTTGAGGGTATCCTCTGCCGGAAGGACGCCAAATGCGACAATGAATGCCGTATTAATCACATTCAACCCAATGACCATCCACCACATTTTTTTCTGATAGCTCCAGCTTCTCGATACTAGTGAAAGGATCAATCCCGCCATCGAAATGAGGCAGACATTTAAGAATCCAATCCACGCTGCGTCGGTTACACCAAACGTAAATCTCATGAGGCCGATGCCAAGACCTGTAAAGATTAGCTGTTGTGCATTTCTAGCATACAAGGCAGCCAGGATAATCGGGATAAACCGCAGATCAAATATGACTGAACTCGTTAGATGGATGCCATAAATCATTGAAATCCAGCCTGTAAAAACGGCAATTAATACTAGGATATATTCTTTTAAACGGTCGTTGATTTTTACTAAGAATTGTTTATAGAAAAACCCCGTTAAATAAATGATGGTGATCATAAGTCCGAGATTGACGAAATACTCTTTGACGCTGATCATAGGATCCCTCCTCTTGTCAAAAAAGTATAAGACGAATGAACCATGCTGCTGAAAAAAAACCGTTCATGTTCATGCTGTCATAGTAAATTCTTCCTCAGACAAATATAGCGGCTTTTTCAACAAATTTCTACCATTAATACTCAGGTAGCCACAAAGAGGAAGGAATTCACCTTAATTTTTTCACCCTACTATTTTCCTATATTCCCGAATTCATGAAATTCACTCCTAATTGAGCACCCTTCTCTCAATTTATTTATATTTCAAAAAAATGAGTCGATTTTCATACGATTTTATTGGAATATTTTGAAAAAACACATCCTACGAACCTATGTTTCCCCCTCCTCTTCATGTTACGCTATAATCAACAACACGAGCAGCTTCAAGAAAATAGATGGAGGAGGGGTTTGCATGAAGAAATATGTAAAGCTTGTTCCTAACCAATTGATTGAGCAGCTGTCAGAAGTAAACGAAATTCCAAAAGGGGTCGAACTCATTAAAGCTCCCGAGATTTGGGGCCAGGCTAAGGGGACCGGCATCAAAGTGGCTGTACTGGACACTGGCTGCGACACCAGCCACCCCGATTTGAAAGACCGGATCGCTGGCGGCCGGAATTTCACGGAGGATGACAATGGCGATCCGAACAGCTTCATGGATTACAACGGGCACGGGACCCATGTTTGCGGTACGATTGCTGCCAGCATGAATGGACAAGGCGTTGTAGGAGTAGCGCCTGAGGCAGAAATCCTTATGCTGAAAGTGCTAGGAAAAGATGGATCCGGGCAGTATGAATGGATCACAAACGCCATTCAATACGCCATTGACCAAAAAGTGGACATCATCTCTATGTCGCTCGGTGGTCCAAGCGATGAGAAGGAACTCCACGATGTCATTAAAAAAGCCGTGCTTGAAAACGGCATCCTGGTCGTTTGTGCAGCCGGAAACGAAGGCGATGGACGAAGTGAAACGGATGAATTCGGCTATCCAGGAGGATACAATGAGGTCATCAGCGTCGGTTCGGTTAACTTGGAGCGTGGTTCATCCGATTTTTCCAACTCTAATAATGAGGTCGATGTGGTTGCACCAGGCGAAAAAATCACATCCACTTTCCTTGGCGGCAAATACGCCACTTTCAGCGGGACTTCCATGGCCACTCCACATGTGGCAGGATCACTTGCCCTGCTTAAGGAATTGACACAGAAAACGTTTGAACGCAAATTGACTGAGCCAGAGTTGTACGCCCAACTCGTCAAGAGGACTGTACCGCTCGGCTATTCCCCAAAAGAAGAAGGCAATGGGCTCGTGTATCTGACCCTCGTCGAAGAAATGAAAAAAATATATAACGAAAAGAAAATGGAATTGTTGTTTAATAGATGAACAGAGAACAAAAGCGCAAGCGCCTCGATCAGCATAAGACGGAACTCTAAGGAAATCCTGATTTCCTTAGAGAAGCGGCTTATGACTCGAGGGGCTAGGCGCTGGAGCTGGACGTCGACTACCTTGTATGAACTATCCGCAAGGTAATATTTTTTAATTTCCTAGACAACGAAAAAACCCCGTTTCCTCCTGAATGAGGATGCGGGGTTCTTTTGATTTAAGATTTCTTTATCAGTCATTATCCAAGTCCCTATCAAGAAAAGACGGCTTTCTTTCCACATCTTCTTTGAGACTGTCGCGGTAATCTTTTTCTTTTACTATGAGAGCTATGCCAATAATAACTGCCAGTAAACTCAAATAAAATGTAACATTCGAATACCCATTTCCGGAAATAGAAGCTAGTGCTTGCACAATGGCAAAAGCACTATATAGAATGGCTCCCATCAGGAAAAACATAACAGCAGCAAATGTTCGATTCACTCACTCCAACCCCTTTCTCATCTAGAAAGTTTTAATTCCCACTCCCCTTTAAGGATAGAATAAAGAAGAACATCCTCCAACTTCCCATTGACCATCCAATAGTCGCGTAGATGCCCCTCCTGCTTCATCCCGACCTTTTCCAGCAGCTTCACTGAGCCTGTATTCTCTGGCATCGTCTTGGCCCCGATGCGGTTCAGCTTCATTTTTTTGAATCCAAAGTCAATGACTTCTGTTACGGCTTCTGTCATGATCCCTTTCCCCCAGTATTCAGGCGACAGGGAGTAAGCAAGTTCAATCCGTCCATGATGTTTATGCCAGCGGACAAAACCGCAAAGTCCAATGACTTTCTTTTCTAATTTTAATTCTATAGCCCAGTCGCTTTCGCAGTCCGTCTGGTAGTTCTTTATTAGAAGATTGACGAGCTCCTTCGTTTTCCCCATATTTTCATGGTAATCCCAAGGGGTGTATTTCGAAATCTCCGGTATGGATGCATATTCAAAAATATCTTTGACATCATTCTTTGTCACTTTCCGTAAACGAAGGCGTTCCGTCTCCAATGTCGGCAGCTGCTGAAAAATCCCAATCACTCGAATTCCTCCCTTTTTACCCCATCATACCATAATCAGAAAAATACAAAAATACAGTGGTGCCATGTAAAAGTGACAGCATAAGACGGAACTCGGAGGAAATCCTGATTTCCGTAGAGTTTTGGCTTATGACTTCGAGGGGCTAGGCGCTGGAGCTGGACACCACCCGGGTTTTGTCGAATGATGTTAACAATTAGGGGGTCCGTTTTGTCATTGGCGCATAGGAAGACGGTTTTTGCGCATAAAACTCATCTGGCGGCGCATAAAACTATTTTTTCGCGCATAGGCCCTGACAGTCGGCGCATAGGCGTTTATTTCTGGCGCATAGCCCCCCAGCCGAGGCTGAAGACACCATGAATTTCATGCTTTTTCCGTAATTTGCATGAAGATAACGCGATTAAAAGAGATTCTCTAGCCATTAAATACCTAAACACACGAAAAACCGGACCTGAATCACTCAAGTCCGGCACAAATCATTATTTTACTCCAGGGAACCAGCCCGGTGAGTTCACAATTGCATTCCATAGCGGATCTGGAACAACAAGACGATCCTGTGCTTCCAAGTCCAGCTCCGTTTCGATCTCATTTTCGCGTCCACTTTCTACTTTCTGCACCCAATCAGGCTCAATGATCAATCCACGGCCAATCGCGACCAATGGTACTCCGCTTTCCATTGTCTTAAGAGCATCATCTGCTGTGTAAACGGAACCGACACCTATCACTGGAACTTTTTCACCAACGCGTTCTTGGATAACTTCTAAACGGGAACGGTCGATATCTGCCCCGCGGCGAACCTTGGAATTGTACTCCATGAGTGAAACATGAAGATAGTCTAAATCTTTTTTAGACAATTCATCTAAAAGGGCAAGCGTCTCATCCATAGTGATTCCATTTTCATAAGGCTCTTCAGGAGAGAAGCGGTATCCGACAAGGAAAGGACGATCTGCTTTTTCAGCCGCTTTTTTCACTTCATCCACAACTGCCAACGGGAACTTCATGCGTTTTTCCAAACTTCCGCCCCACTCATCATCGCGAAGATTGGACTCAGCGGAGAAAAATTGCTGAAGAAGATATCCATTCGCACCATGGATTTCAACTCCATCGTATCCGGCTTCAATGGCTCTTCTTGTTGTTTCTCCAAAGCTTTTGATAATTTCATGGATTTCATCAGACGTCAACGGACGAGGAACTTTCCGTTCACCAGCCTGGCTTGATTTCACGTCGCTCGCACTCACTACATCCCCATCTGGTACAAGGTTTGGAGGGCATTCGCGGCCGCCATGGAAAATTTGCAGGACAGCTTTCGCCCCTTTTCCTTTGATCGTGTCAGCGAGGTTTTTCAAACTTGGAATCATTTCGTCCCTGTCTCCGGCAAACTCACCTGGGAATCCTTTTCCATTAGGAACCGTATAGGTACAAGCTGTGATGACCATGCCAGGACCATCAGATCGACGGCCGTAATAGTTCAACTCATTTTCCGTAACTGTTCCATCCGGTTCGGAAAGGAAGTTTGTCATCGGCGCCATGACAATTCGGTTTTTAACCGTCATATTTTTAAAAGAAAACTCTTTAAATAAAGGTTTGAATTTTTCATTCATTCTTGTTGTTCTCCCTTCTTTTGCTCTAATTTTTCAGCATCATTTTCATGCTTACTCATTGTATTACGGGACTCGAAAAAAAAGCGAAACATCTGCTCACTCAATACTCTATTTTGGGTAAAGAATGGTTTGGGTATGTATTTAGCGGCCATTTACAACACAAAAAAACCAGCCCCAATCGGGAACTGGTTCGTTTGCATTATGTAGGAGCCGCCATTGCCGTAAATAATATAAGAAAGTTTTAAACCACCACTCCTCAAAGTGGGTGTTCGCAGAAACGTTCATGTATGTCCTCCTTGTCGTATAGACAGAGGCTTGCCAGTCCGGTTTCAATTAAAACTCCCTATTACAGCTTAAAGGTTAAAACTTTATTATCGTTACGTACAACGCAGCTTGTATTAAGTATATTACTCCCTTTTCGAAAAAATATCAAATATAATTCTCATACATTTTTTGACATATTTCTACGCAGCGAGCGGGAATTTAATCCTGATGCTCGTCCCTTTTCCTGGTTCGCTTTCAACATCGATCTTGCCTTTCATGGCATGGACGAGCTGAAACGTTATCGTCATTCCGACACCAGTCCCTTTTTCTTTCGTGGTATAAAAAGGGACACCAAGCTTCTTCAGCTGCGTGTGGGTCATTCCTTTTCCGCTATCTGAAATCTCGATCATGGCAGCTCCGTGCTTGTTAAAAACTTGGACCTTTAGTGTACCCCCATTATCCATCGCTTCAATGCCATTTTTCATGATATTGACGAGAATTTGCTTCACTTCTCCTTTATTGCCTTTCATATATAAATCGTCCTCAATTTCCGTTTCAATATGGATGTTCTGAATATTGGAATAGGACTTCATCAATTCAATCGTCTTCTCCACTTCCTCCGACACGTTGATGGTTGAAAGTCCTTCAGAACTTGGTTTTGCCAGGGATAAATAGTCATTGATGATAGATTGTGCATGATTTAATTCGTTCAGGGCTATTGAAATATAATGCCGCTGCGAATCCTTTAAATTGTCATCATCCTTCATAAGCTGAAGAAAACCATTTACGGAAGTCATGGGATTGCGGACTTCATGGGCCACTGAAGCTGCGAGCTGGCTGATGATATTCAACTTTTCGGCGTGCTGCATTTCTTCGTTGATCGCATTTTGCTGGTTCACATTTTCGATGATAAAAACAACAATGATCAAACTGATCCATGATGTGAGGTAAAAGAGAATCATAAAATGAATTTGTTCCGTTCTTCCAATTAATAAAAGTGTGGAGCTCATCATGATTGTTTTTATCCAATAGCATAAGCTTACCAGCATGACTTTTGCTCTCAATGTGAACCCTTCGTATTTCACAGATATAAACCACAATAGGGCTGTACTTAATGAATAACTAAGGAGTATGACATAAAAGCCGGTCCCTCCCAAAAAGAAGCGATACGCGAGCATAGTCATGAATATGAGCATCCCCGGCATTCTTCCACAATAGAAAAATGCAATAAAGTAAGGGATGACTCGAAAATCATACAAGTATCCTTTTTCAATTTCTATAGGAAAAGTCATTGTTAAAACAATCATCACTAAAAGAATGAATGTTAATTTGGATTTTATTCTTTTTCTATCAATGGATTTTTCATGAAAAAATAAATGGTAGATCAACATCGGAAAAAGAACAATCAGAAGCTGATTAACAATGGATGGAAAATTAAAATCCATGTTTGGTTCCCCTCAATTCCACAACAATTATATAGGTAATTCGATATATTTTTACATATCCCTTCTGAATTTGAAATCGTTTTCCAATTATTTTTTTCGGGTATAGAAATAAATGTCGAAAAAAGCTGGAAATAATCTGTTGACTTTATCTCGAATTCGAAATATAATTTATCTTGAAGTTGATTATTTTGAATTCGAGATAAAATTAAAAACAAAGGTGGAGAGTAATAATGACAAAACAAAAATGGGCAGTAGACGCAGCACACAGCAGCGTGGATTTTTCAATCAAACATATGATGATCGCAAATGTGAAAGGTGCATTTTTAAACTTTGAAGCAACAGTGGATGCCAATCCTTCTGATCTATCCGATGCAGAAATCGATTTCTCAATTGATTTATCCAGCATTGATACTCGCAATGAAGACCGCGACAACCATTTAAAATCTGCGGATTTCTTTGATGTAGAACAATATCCAAAAATGACATTCAAATCAACGAAAATCGTAAATAAAGGTGACCATGAATATGATGTCACTGGCGACCTTACCCTTCATGGTGTTTCGAAGCAAGAAACCTTCCATGTGGCATTTGAAGGTCAAGGCAAAGATCCTTGGGGCAATGAAAAAGTAGGGTTCAGTGCAGATGGATCTATCAACCGCAGCGACTATGGATTGACTTGGAACTCTGCTCTTGAAACTGGCGGAGTGCTTGTTGGAGACAAAGTCAAAATCAACTTGCAAATCGAAGCAGCAAAAGCAGAATAAGAATACTCGACAATATGAGTGTAAAAAAGCCGGAATCCAAAAAGATTCCGGCTTTTTCTTATCGACAACAACCGACAGAATTCGGGTGGTGCCTGTCACCTGTAGTGTTAGTACTGTGAGAATGATTGAACTGTCTTTTTATCCAGTCCCTGTACGATTGCGATCAAGAGCTTGACCGTGTTCTCAAGGTCCTGCTTACTGGCCATGGATACGTGGCTATGCATATAGCGTGTCGGTACGCCGAGCACGATGCTTGGAATTCCGGATTTGTGCACATGGAATTTACCCGCATCTGTTCCGCCGCCGAGCATCAAATCGATTTGATAAGGGATGTTGTTCTTTTCAGCTGTTTCGATGATAAAATTCCGGAACCGTGTATTCGGAATCATAGACGAATCGAGGAATGTGATCAGTGCACCCTTGCCTAGGGCCACGGTCTTTTCCCCTTTATGGCTAGGATCATCCTTGGATACACCCATATCCAATGCAATCGCAATATCCGGATCCATCACATGCGGAAGCGTTGCAGCCCCGCGAAGTCCTACTTCTTCCTGTACGGTCGCTCCTGCATAGACGGTGTTCGGATGCTCTACGCCCTGGAGCCCTTTCAATGTTTCCAAAGCAAGGTAGCAGCCTGCACGGTTGTCCATTGCTTTTGCCAAAATGGTATCATTGTCCGGCAGGATTTCAAATGGACAGATAGGCAAAACCGGATCTCCCACCTGGATTCCCCACTCTCTCACCATGTCCCTGCTCTTTGCGCCGATATCAATGAACATTTCCTTCATCGGATACACTTTTGAACGTTCTTCGGGAGTCAGGATATGCGGCGGCTTTGAACCGATGACGCCTGTAAATTCCTTTTTATCCGTAATGACCTTCACACGCTGGGCAAGAAGTACCTGATCCCACCAGCCACCGAGCGGGGCAAAATACAAATATCCATCTTTCGTAATTTCCTTTACCATGAACCCAACTTCATCCATGTGGCCTGCAAGCATGATTTTCACATCATTGGCAGTGCCGGACTTCTCACCAACGATGCTGCCCATATGGTCCGTCAATATTTTAGCGCCGGTCTTTTCAATTTCACGGTGCATGATTTTGCGGATAGCCCCTTCAAAACCTGAAGTTCCGTATGCTTCCGTCAATTCTTTCAATAAATCCATTGTTCCACCATCCTTCGATATGTATCAATATTAGAATGAGTAGTGAATGGATTTTTATACCTTCCAGCTTTTCATTTCATTTGATAGCCGATCTGCATTCCGGCAAACGCGAGCAGGATTCCGAATGTATAGCTGATAGCCAGGAACATGGTGACGATTTTCCATTTGCGCTTAAAATGAAGTTCAATGTTTTCCACTTTAAATGTAGAAAACGTTGTAAAAGAGCCCATAAATCCTGTTCCCAACAATAATGCCCACATAGCATCCGGTTCTTTTCCATTAATGATCCCAAGTAAAAAAGAGCCGATTAAATTCACCAGGAGCGTTCCCAATGGAAAGTCGGAAGGATACTTTTTCTTGGAAAAGCTGCTTAATCCAAACCTCGCCATTGCTCCAAAGAACGCCCCGATGGCCACGTACAATCCATTGATGATCATATGGTTTTTCCTCCCTTCGCTCTCAATTGGTTTTTCAAATATGCTTTATCGCCTATTTTGTAGCCGGCCCATGCAAAAAGAAGGCCGCCCCACATACTGAGAATCACATAAAGTAACGCGAGACCGATATGGCTCCCTTTTATCATCTCCACCGTTTCCACACTGAACGTGGAAAAAGTCGTAAAAGACCCTACAAATCCGGTTCCTATGCCTTTAAGCAAAAATGGGTGAAGAATCTTTAATTTGAATAAATGAGCAGTAAAGCCCCCCAGAATGAAACAACCAACTAAATTGGTGATTAGGGTCGCCAGCGGAAATGTGTGGGTCCAGTAATCTCCAATGAATATACCTAAATAATACCGGCAAAGGGCCCCAAGTATGCCGGCTGCACCTACAACGAAATAAACCATGATGTCACCTCTCACTTATTTTTCTCCAAAAAAATAGACTCCTACCAGAGAAAAATTAATCCGGTAGGAGTAATCAGTCTAAAAAAGACAATTATGGCGAACTCCATCGCCTATTTGAATAGTTGTATTATACCGTATTAGGCAGATTTTCAAAAGAAATTGTTTGGTTCTAGCAAATTCAGTGTATCTTCTAGTAAATATTCATGATCTTCTAGTAAAATTGCGCCTTATTCTAGCAAAACGGACAAATCTTCTAGCAAAACATCTTCACGCCAGATGGAAAAACCCCGAAAGAGTCGGGGCCCCTTCTCACAATTTAGCTGAAACACATAAAATTACGGATCTGGTTATAGCGGTAGCTCACTTTTTGCCTGCGTCCGCGGTTCCATGTATATCCGGAAACCCCGTTTTGTCTGATTTCGGTCGGGAAGAACCAGAAGTCGCGGCCTGGACGCCGAAGCCCCATATAGCCCCAGTTGCCTAGGCAGCCGCACATCATTCTTCTGATCTGGTTTCCTTGGACCCCGGATTTGAATTGCGCCGGCGCTTGTGGAATCTGAGCTGGCGGTGGTCCTGGAGGCGCATCTTCTGCGTCATCCGGACGGTAAATTTCTTCTTCCACGTCCCTTTCTGCGTATGGATCCCCATAGGCCGCATAGGGCCAATAGTATTGAGGCGGCAAGTCACTGTAATACGGGTATGGATACATTGGTTGATTGTTCATCATTCCATTCCTCCCTAAGCTAAAAATCACATCTGTGATAGCCTATGAAGAAATTTGAAAAAGGTAGCTAATTTATTTTATTTTCTCAAAGATTCTATTTTACTGGCCTCAACGATAATTCATTCACAATGGAATGGGATTTTAATAGGCTGATGCCTTTTTTAGCCATAAGTCTAAAAGAATTTTCCACCTTTTGATCGGTCCCTCCACCAACTCCATCCATGATCACTGTTGTATGAAAACCTTTTTTGATGGAGCCAAACGCTGTCGCTTTTATACATCCTTCTGCAAATACTCCCATTATAAAAAGGTGTTTCGCTTTATTATTACGCAAATAATTGGTAAGCATTGTATTGGTTAACGCATTTCCCTGTTTTTTTGAAAAATAAATGTCATTCACCCGCGTTAACCGGTCGTCCAGTTCCGCTCCCTGTGAACCTTTTAATGCAGCACCGTTGCGAAAAAAATTGCCGATTATTTGTTTTCTCTCAAATTCATTTCCTATATAGATGACAGGCAGATTGGATAAATGAAATAATTCCGACACTTCATTGATCCGAGATATGATAGGCAACATTTGGTGTTCTGCTATCGGGAAACGACCTGACGGCAGGACAAAATCTTTTTGAATATCTAAAATCAACAGTGCAGACGTCAAATAGATCTCCTCTTTTCAGAAGTACTTACCCTTATCTTCTATAATCCATTTGAAAATCCTGCAACCCTTACACTTTTAATTCTGGATGACTCAGATTGGATTTTTCAATTTGAATGGTACTGTGTTCGATTTTATATTCATCCTTTAGCAATTCAATCAATTTTTGCAGCAAGTCCTGCTCATTGCGTTCTTCTTCTATTTGAACGTGGCAGGTAAAAAGGTCCATGCCGGATGTGATTGTCCAGATGTGGATGTCATGCACTTCAAGCACACCGTCCACTTCTTTCAGCCGCTCGGTCATTTCTTCCTCATTGCAATGATCGGGAGTCCCTTCCATGAGAATATGCACGCTGTTCTGCAGGATGCCCCATGCACTTTTTAGAATCAAGAGGCCGACAATGACCGAGATGATTGGATCGGCTATATACCATTTGAAAAACATGATCAGAAGGCTTGCCCCAATCGCTCCTATGGAACCGAGCGTATCCCCAAGGACATGAAGATAGGCACTTTTTAAATTAAGATTCTCCTTAACATCCCCTTTTTTCATTAAGAACCAAGCGCTCAAAAGGTTAGACAACAACCCTAAAATTGCAATGATAAGCATGGTCCCGCTTGCCACCTCAGGCGGGTGGACAAAACGCTTATAAGCTTCGTAAAAAATGAATGCGGTGATAACAAATAATGTGATGGCATTAAATAAGGCCGCTAATATTTCAAATCGATAGTAACCATAGGTTTTATTAGGCGAAGGCGGCCGGCTGGCAAACCAAATTGCCAAAAGACTCAAGCCAAGCGACGCAGTATCGCTCAGCATATGTCCGCTATCGGAAAGCAATGCAAGACTGTTGGATACTAATCCCCCGATAAACTCGGCGATCATAAAGGCAAGCGTGATAATGAACGCAGCCAAAAGACCCTTACGATTGCCTTCACGTGCGGAATCAAATCCATGGTCATGATGATGGTGATGATGTGACAAAATAAACCCCTCCTCATATAGATTAATCGACAAAATTCGGGTGGTGCCTGTCACTTTGGGTGAGGCGCCTCCGCTTTTCTCCGAGACTGTCACTTAGGGTGTTAGTCAACAAATTCCGGTCCTCTCCTGTCATCTCTTGGATCTTCTTTAGCGATGACGGCATTGAGGATCCCCCCAAGGATGATGATCATCGCCGATAGATAAAACCAGAGCATCAGGACTACGATGCTGCCGACTTGTCCATAAAGGACGGAATAGTTATTTCCTTTCACATAGGACGCAAATCCGAGGGATCCAAGCTGCCAGCAGATGGTCGAAAATATGGCCCCTGGTATCACGTTTTTAAGCCTGAGTTTGATATTCGGCGAGAAATAAAATAAGCCCATGAAAAACAGAAATAAGAACAAGCTTCCCACACCCCATTGAATGATCAGTTGAATGCGGTAAAGCTGGTCGATCGGCAATGCTCCGTTAATCGTATGGCGCAGCATTCGTTCAAAGACCGGAACAAACACTGAGAATAAAATGGCTATCATAAAGCCGATTGTCAATAGAATTCCTTCCAACACTTCCTTCAAGAAATGATGTTTGCCTGTGATCCCATAGGCGGCATTCAACACCCGCTTCATGCTCTGGAATCCCATCGAAGACAGCCAAAGGGTGATGATCAAACTGAGCGGGAGTATATTTCCTTTTTGCTTCATGACGGTATATGTAAGGGTATCTTCAATTAACTGATACGTACTCACCGGCGCATACGGACGCAGCATTTCTAAGACGACATCCGCCCGGATCGGAACAAATGCCAATAATGAATAAATCAGCAGCAAAAATGGAAAGACAGACATCAAAAAATAGTAAGCCATCTGTGCGGATAAATCATACACCCGCAAGCTAAAAAAACGGATGCCCACTTCCTTCACAATATTCACTCTCATAAAACACCCCTCCCATTCTCAGGGCACTGAAAAAATTCAATCATTTCATAGTTTTCCCTGTTTGCATGAAAAATTAAACCAATAATGAGGAAGAGTTATGATTTCAGATCCACACGAACCCTTGAACTTTATCCTATTTTCAAGAAAATTGGACAAATTGTTCATACCTATTTAGGTATAGCTGAATATAATTTAGTAATCTACCGAAAGGAGACATGTTTTATGTCATCTGAACAAAATGAAAAGAAATTAGTGGAAGATCAAGATACACCTTGCGGGTGCGGCGTACCTGCAGCACCTCAACAGCCAAATCAAGAGGGCTGTACAAATGCTGTCAGCCAACAAGTTTGCGTTGAAGCGGTCGTCACCATTACTCCAACAGTAACCCCTGGAACACCTATGGTAGCTTGCGTTGGACTTCCTGCTGTCGGCACAACATGTGCGGACCTTGGATTTACACCAAGTACAACCGTACCTGGATCCTGTACAACTTCTTTTGCACAAGTACTATGCGTCACTATGCCTCTTACATTCAATGCTGATGTTGTCGCAACACCAGGCGGCGTAGGATGCGGGCCTGCATTCAATGCACCGAACTGTCCTGTAGTTTAATAGAAAACTTTTAATACATTTTCACTTAGAAAGGAGTAGAAATATGACAAAAGAAAATATTGTTGTTCAACAAGAACAGGGCTGTACGAATGCCGTCAGCCAGCAAGTCTGCGTTGAAGCGGTCGTCACGATTACGCCATCAGTCACACCGGGCACCCCAATGGTCAGCTGCGTAGGGCTCCCTGCAGTCGGGACAACCTGCGCTGAACTAGGCTTTACACCAAGCACAACTGTACCTGGCTCCTGTACGACATCTTTCGCACAAGTACTCTGCGTCACCATGCCACTTACTTTCAATGCGGATGTCGTTGCAACACCTGGAGCTGTGGGATGCGGGCCTGCTTTTAATCAGCCTAACTGTCCTATATCCACTGCATGTACATTTTCGAAGGGATATTTCGCCAATAATGAAGCAGTGACGAACGCCTTGATTGCATCCAACGGTGGTTCCATCGTTTTAGGTCAAGGAACAAGCGGTTTAAGTTTAACTGCAACTAGTGCCAATGCAAAAAATATTCTATTAGGGAATGCACCTATTCCCCCGACTCCACCAGATTCACCATTAAGAGGTCAATATCAAGCACTTTACGCCCAATTGTTAGCTGCAAGATTAAATCAACTAAACGGTGCAGATTGCACATTTGCGCAGAACACCATTAGTGGTGCAAATAACTTTCTGGCAACCTCACCTGCTGGAGGGAAAACTGGAGCTCCGGCATTTACATCAGCTTTAGATGGATTTAATCTAGGCGATGCAGCGGGTTGCCCAGGTTCATGCGAGGAATAACCACAAAAAAAGACAGTCCAAAGACTGTCTTTCTTCAATAATCATCATCCTCATCATATTCTGGTCTACCTGCATCATCTTCATCATAATGGGAGCATGGTCCAAGACCTGGTTTATCACAGGCCACTTTATCTGGCTTCACAAAAGCATCTGCACTAAAAACCAGCGGAATCGCAATACATAATTCCTGGCTGACAGAAAACGTACAATCATCCTCATGATGACAGTTTAAATCATACGATGTTGCTTTTCTCATCGTCTTAGGACCAGATTGGGACGAATGCGGATCATTATGATTCTTGGATATATGTGTTTTCCCGCATTTAATTTTCACCCTGTCTCCAATGGTCACCCTTGGTTTGATCGTAACGAGAGCTTCCACACAAACATTCTGATGAACAATGGAAACACATGTAGTCGTCTCTCCACCCTCATCCACTTCTATTTCCTCAATCATTTGCTCATCAAGACTTTCATCATGATCGTGGTGATCGGACATTGCCTTCATTCCCTTCTTTCACTATCCATAAAAAAATTCCTAATTTCATTAAATGATTAGAAGTTGGATGCCGGCATAGGCATTAGCGGAATTTTGGGCAAATTGGGCTTGTAAAAACTAATTTACTCCCCCTGGAACACTTCTTTTGCTGTGAAGATGGCATTCAACACTCTTGGAAAGCCAACATATGGGCCACAATGCATTATTGCCTCTACAATTTCTTTTTGCGTGAGCCCTACATTTAATCCTGCCTTTAGATGTACCTTGAGCTGAGGCTCACATCCGCCCAGTACCGTAAGTGCTGTTAATGTTACGAGCTGCCTCTGCTTTAAATCAAGTCCTTCTCGTGAATAAATATCCCCGAAAGCAAATTCCACCACATATTTCCCTAAGTCCGGGGCAATCTCCTTTAAGGACTCAATGACTCTCTGACCGCCTTCCCCATCCACTTCCATTAATACTGCCCAACCTTTTTCAAAGCGATTATCATCCATTTTCATTTCCCCTTTCGTTTAATCCTTTCTCAGAATAAACGTTAGAGTTCACTCTATAGCAAGCACGATTATGTTATAATTTTCCTATGAAGACAAAAATACTTACCATACAAAAAATGGCCGATCAAACAGGTTTATCGGTCCATACACTTCGTTACTATGAAAAAATTGGATTATTAAAAGATGTAAAAAGGGATGAAAATGGCTACCGCCAATACGAGGAAAAAGATGTTCTATGGACTGAGTTTCTGATCAGGTTGAAGGACACTGGCATGTCTATTGAAAACATGAAGATCTTCTCGGCACTACGGAGCACTGGGGATGAAACTATTTCTGCAAGACGGGAGCTTCTAGTATCCCATCAAAAAAATGTACAAAAGGAGATTAAATGGCTGCAAGAAAATCTGAAAAAAATTGAGGAGAAAATTGTTCATTATCAAACATTGGAGGAAAATAGGGATGGAGATACGACAAATTGAAAGTTCAGTTTATAATAATCTAGAACAGTTCTGTGGCCGGGTCAACGATTATGTGGGATATTATTTGCGGATATTTGGAGAGAGAATGGGGATATTCGCTATTATTGGTTTTTCAAAATGCGTTTAAAGTCTTTGATTTCACTTTCTTGTTTAATAGAACGGACTGCTAAAGTATCAATAACTCTTTGCTGGGGATTTAATGATTCTTTAAGTTCATCGGTTTTTACATCAATATGTTTCTCAATTTGTTCAAAATATGGACCAAGACCATTAATAAGATTATTTTTAATATTTGACATATCTACTTTAATATTTGATATATTTCCTTTAACATTCGACAAATCTACTTTAACATCTGATAAATCTCCTTTTACATTGGACATATCTACTTTAACATCTGACAAATCTCCTTTTACATTGGACATATCTACTTTAACATCTGACAAATCTCCTTTTACATTGGACATATCTACTTTAACATCTGATAAATCTCCTTTTACATTGGACATATCTACTTTAACATCTGACAAATCTCCTTTTACATCTGATAAATCTCCTTTTACATTGGACATATCTACTTTAACATCTGACAAATCTCCTTTTACATCTGATAAATCTCCTTTTACATTTATCATATCTACTTTAACATCTGATAAATCTCCTTTTACATTTATCATATCTACTTTAACATCTGATAAATCTCCTTTAACATTCGACATATCTACTTTAACATCTGATATATCTCCTTTAACATTCGACAAATCTCCTTTAACATTCGACAAATCTCCTTTTACATTTATCATATCCACTTTAATACCTGATATATCTACCTTCAGCTCATGTTGTCCTTCTTTAAGTTCTATTAATTCATTGAGAATTAATTTCAAAGTTTTTTCCACTAAAATCACTCCTTTCATTTTTTTAAATAATAACACTTTAGAAGAAACTTTGAAACTTCGATTTCCATTCTATTGTCTATCTATTCGACGGCCAAGCTCCCTGCAATTTTCTAATCTGCATGATCTGCCCTGTGTGATAGGCATCATGAAGAAAGATATCCATTAATTCCCCTTCCAGCTCACTTAGCTCTTCATCTGTTTTTTCCATCAGCAGGCTCTTGAGTTTCAAATGAGCATCTTCTACCCGTTCAATGACTTTTTTCCACTCATTCTCAACATTTGATTGCTTTGTAAAATCGAAATTCTCATTCCCACTGAGTTTGTATGGCCACTCGCTGCCTTCTAAGTTGGCGACAAGTCTCTCTTTATAATACATAATGTGATTCACATTCTGCCAAATCGATTTCGCTGCCTCCCCTGTCGGCTTCCAGCAGGCTTGTTCGGCAGTAGTGCCTTCAATGGAAGGTTTCAAAGGAGCATACCAGCTCTCTTGGTCAAATGTCGAACTCAAAACATTTAATAGCAATTCTTTTCTAGACATAACATCCATCTCCTCATTTATCATGATTTACACTAGAAAAATAATCTCTAATTTCATCTAGTTCCTCTTCAAGAATCAGTCGTCTGGCTTTCAAATCTTCCTCTTGCTTTTTAAGCCCCTCTGCATATTCCTCTAATTGATTAAGGACCTGTTTCAGCAACCCCAAATCCCCGCAGCCTAAAGCTTGTTTCAACTTAAATAATGATTGGATCTCCACGAGAGCTAGGCCAAGATCTTTCATCTCAAGAATCACTCGAAAATCGGCAATCTCTTTTTCCCCATACTTTTTATACGGACCATCCCACTCCG
This sequence comes from Falsibacillus pallidus, assembly GCF_003350505.1. Taxonomy (NCBI): domain Bacteria; kingdom Bacillati; phylum Bacillota; class Bacilli; order Caryophanales; family Bacillaceae; genus Falsibacillus; species Falsibacillus pallidus. Next base: position 200,036 of record NZ_QQAY01000002.1, on the reverse strand, counting down.
GTGTCAACAGCTCCAATTCCTCATAATGGCGCACCGTATGTTTGGTTGTTTTCATCAATTCTGCAAATTTGCCGATTTTCATGGAACTTCTTCCTTTCAAGGTGTTGACGTAGGGTCTACCCGACGGTGTTAACTGAAAATGAAAACTCTTGTTGGGGGGAATCAGAACATGAAATGGGAATGGATTGGTCTAGGGATGTGCGTAATCTACGGTGTTCTGACCATAGCTGCCTGCTTGGTACAGATGAAGGAGAAGAAAATCCCACTGTCATCTTCTATCATTCTGGGATTAATTGGTGCATCTATAATCGGGCTTAGTTTCTTTTACCGTACCTTTTTCGGGATGGCCACCCTAATTTCCTGCTTTATTGCCATACATTTTCTAGCAATGCTGAACGGATTTCATATGTATGGAAAAATAAATATTAAGCATCATATCATCCGGCTCATAGCAGGGGCATGTATTTTAATACTCTTATTCTATTTGTAAGGCTGTTTTCGTAACCTTTGTTGTTAGATCTTAATGCCGATTTTAACGTGAAAATACCTGTTTTGCGCGTTGAAATGTAGAATCTAGGCTCTTTTCGAGCTAAAGTCTCTGCATAGATTGCTTAAATTACCCTGTTTTATTGCTTAAAGGAACAAACTTTGAGAAAAGAGCCATTTGTATAATCAAAAAAAGCTCTCAGTCTAATTGAGAGCTTGACTTCCATTATATTCAGCAGCTGCAATTTCTTTGAATTCTGATGCCTTCAATCGCCTGGCAATCCAAAATGAGAATGGATCCCGCACACTTTTCTACAAAACTGGCACAGCAGTTTTTCTCATTCAAACAAACAAATACTAATCCCTTGATTTCTTTCGAGCCTTTCAAGAAAATGTCCACTTTTGTCCCTTTATGAAGGTTCTTCAGCAAATCGCAGACACAGCCTTCGCATTTCTTCTTTTTATCCTCATGATGTTCGTGGCACCCGCACTTATCGTACTCATGATAAGTATCCCAACTATCATCACAGCAATACCCATGTTCACCGTATGACATGACCAAATCCTCCTTTCTTGCGCAAAATAAGAGAGAATTCCCTTTCATTGATAGACTATGCGAAAAAAGAGAAAGAGCTTGGACAAATCTATTAGGAATTAAAAATGTGTACTTACAGAACCCCAGGAAAATACAAAAAAGACGCATTTTTAAGATGCGCCTTCAGAACGTGTGTTCGTTTTATGATACAATTCAAATAGAGCTGTTGTTATTCGTGTTCTATAATATTAGTATAGATAATTTATCAATATAAGTCTATATTTATTTGAAAATTTTCCATATAGTGTTGTTACCGGCCCGTTTTTAATTACATAAATAAGGAGAACGCTATGAAGATACGCTATTGGGATACAAATCTAAAAGTGAGGCTGATCGGGGAAGGGTTATTCAATATGCTTTTTTGGATGTATTTCCCGTTCATTACGGTCTATTTCAGCGGGGCTTTTGGAAAAAGTATAGCGGGGATGCTGATGACTGTCCCTCCTCTCTTCAGCCTTTGGGGAAGTTTACTTGGAGGAGCGCTTTCAGACCGGGTGGGAAGAAGGCCGGTTATGTTGTTCGGAGCCCTGCTGCAAACAATCATGTTTGCTTTATTCGCATTGTCGGGATCGCATTGGATTGACTACATTGCGTTCATCGGCATCGGGATTGGGGGTGCGATCTATCGTCCAGCAAGCCAGTCCATGGTGGCAGACCTCGCACCTCCTAAAGAACTTCGTGAGATCTTTGCCACTTTTACAACTGCAAATAACATTGGTGCCATTCTTGGACCACTGCTCGGCGCCATTTTCTTCTTCCATTACCGTCAAGAGCTCCTATGGACATGTGCAGTGGTGATGCTTGGCTATTTCATCGCCATCTACTTAATCGTCCATGAATCTATGCCAATTAGAGTAGATATTCAAGAAAAACGACCGATTTCAACCGAGTTGAAAGAACAATGGAAAGGCTACGGCATCATTTTTCGCGATAAAATATTTTTATTTTATATCATTGCAGGCATATTTTCGCTCGTCGCGATCATGCAGCTCGACCTGTATCTACCCGTCTACATCATCAACCACGTTCCAGGTCAGGCACTTTTCACCTGGAACCATTGGTCATTCCATATCAGCAGCACAGAAGTATTTGGGTGGGTGCTTGGATTCAACGGCCTATTATTTGTCCTGTTCATCCTGCCTGTCACCAAATGGTTCGGGAATTGGAAGGAACGAAATGTATTTATCCTCTCTTCCTTGATGGCGGGCGGCGGAACATTTCTCGTCGGACTGAACACAAACATCTGGTACTTATTTTTCGTGACCATCATCTTTACATTCGGGGAAATGGTCCGCTCCCCTGTCACCCAAAGCTTCATCAGCCGCTATGCACCAGAGCATGCCCGCGGACAGTACATGGGAGCCGACAGCTTACAGTACACAATCGGCAAATTTCTAGCTCCCATCACCGTGTTCCTTTCAAGCTGGATTGCACCAATGGGGATCTTCACACTCATACTCGGCTTTTCACTTGTCAGTATATTGTTTTACCACTTACTATTTCGCTTTTATAAGGAACAGCCATTAGCGTCTAAACTAAATTAGGGAACTTCATATTGAAGAAGTTTCCTTTTAAAATCCTATGTAAAATGGATGGCAGCTTTCATCTAAACATAACTCAATTCTTTGTCTGAAGTTCGCAATGGTCACCATTTCCAATGCTTGCTCAATCGGAAAGTAGCCAACCTCTATACTCTCTGGACTCGTTGTTAGTTCTCCGCCTACTGGTTTTGCCAGGAATAGTGTGTTGCATATCGATTTGTTTACGTTCTGAAAGATTCCACAAAATTTAATTACTTCAACATCGATTCCAGACTCCTCTTTTGTTTCCCGGATAGCTGCGTCTTTTAGAGACTCCCCTTCTTCCACTTGTCCACCCGGCATTTCCCAACCTCTTCTTGGACCTTTGATCAGTAAAATTTCCTTATTGTCATTAATGACAATTGTGGCTGCTGAAACAATATGTTTTGGTGGTGTATAGGTCATCTTATCCCCCATTTCAATCATTTAGTCCATTGTCTTCCCTAATTTTCCATCCAATTTAGTACCATATCTTCAAAATCCTTTTCCTTCCAAGCTGTGACGGCTTCTAATTCTCCTTTACTTTGGATCAAATTCTGAAAGAACATATCAGCGAGAAAATAGCCCAGGCGGTCATATCCAAACGTTTTCCCACCTCTGATAGAAAACCATTCAAGAAACAGGTTTGACGCAGATTCTTTCTTGTAATCTTCGAAAAACCTATTTTTAATCATTTCCTTGTTCGATTCAGCAAAAGAAAGCCATTCGTCTCCTTCGTCATTAAAATGAAAATAAACGGAAGGATATAATCCAGCTGCAATGATCCTCGAAAAATGAATAGCCGCTCCTTCTTGAATAAACCAAGTAAGAGGGCTGGCCCATTTCAATTCTCTCCAATTCATTCCTGCTTGGTCAGAAAGAATATTATGTGCTGCATGACCAAATTCGTGTGCGGCTATTACCTTTAGATGTTCTGAATTTGAAGATAGCCGTTCCAGCGCAAATGATATATTTGGAATCACTTGGCGGTAGGTATAGGCATTTGATCCAAATCCGCCAATGATCAAATTAACTTCAATAGGAAAGTGAACTCCGTAGAATTCCCTGTAGGCTTCTACAACCTCTTCAATAACGGGGACAATCACTTAATGCCCTTCCCTTATGGACTCCAAATGATGCTGGTATTTTTCTATGGAAGCCAGCAGCCTTTCATCTGTATTTTGACAATGATATGAAAAGTATTCATGGAAAATATCAGGGTAGCGAGAATGATAATTTCTAAGAAAATCCAATGAAGGTTCATAGTTTTTAATGAAATACGGCACAGTATCAATGATTTTCATATGAATCCACCTCTACTCGTTCGTTAGCAACTGCTAAAATTTCTTCCATCACTCTATTAACTTCCTCACAATTATTTATAGTAAATAAGTACTCCGCTTCCCCTTCAACTGGAACTTCTTCCCGCTGACTTTGCAGTAATTGTTCAAATGAAATGCTGTCATCTCTAAAAATGTTCGTACTCCTTTTCGTGGATGCCACCCTTTCATTCAAAACTTCTACCGGGAGATCAAAATGAACAAGAATGCGCACAAATTTTTGTCTATCAAACAACTCATTAAGCAAATATTCCCGATCAGTTCTGCTTAAATTGGAATTACAAATAATAAAATCGCACTCCGAATGCTCCTTCGCATAATCGACAATTAGTCTGGAAACAGCATGCTTCAAGGTATTTGCCCCTTGATTTGGCACGAGTGATTGATAATGAGTTTGAATGAATTGAGCATGATTGTCTTGATCTATGACAACACCATTCGCCAGTTTCTTTTCTAATTCCTTGGCAAAAGTTGTTTTCCCGCTATGTGTTTTGCCAACCGTAATAATGACAAGTCTTTTTTTCAATTTCAGTCTCCTTCTTCCCTTAACGGTCATTTGCATATAAAACGAATATTTGGTAAATTTTGATAATAACAGTCTATCATATTTATCAAATTGAAATCTGCTAACGAGGTGAAAAATATGTCCAACATCGGACTTCTGACCGTCACACATGATCCGAACGGCAAAAATATAAATTTTTTTAAAGCATTACAAGAGGATTTGGAAGAAATTTACCCTGCTCTATTTATTACAATCAGCGACCAGTCTTCCTCTGAATTGATAAAGGAAATGGAAAGAAGCAAGTTTAATGTGAAGATTATTCCTAAACTAGGAGCGGCACAAGCACGAAGAGAAGTGGTCAATTTCGGACTCTCAGGAGATAACGATTATTTTCATTACTGTGATTTTGACCGCTTATTAACTTGGGGGAAAACCTACTTGGACGAGTTAAGAACTATTGTTGCCGAAATTCCTCATTATGACTATCAGATCCTTGGCCGCACAGACAGAGCTATGAATACCCACCCTGAGGAATGGATAGAGACGGAGAAAATCAGCAATAAAATTTGTTCCTTGGAATTAGGAAAAACTGTTGATATTACTGCTGGATCTTGCTCTTTTTCCAGACAAAGTGCGGAATTAATAAATGAGCATTCAAAAGAAAAAATGACGGATGCTGAATGGGCTATGATTGTTCGTAGAATTGGACATTTGAGTGTCGAGTATTCTGCTGTCGAAGGGTTGGAATACCATGAAGAAATTAATGGCGTTTCAAGGCAAAATGGCACTTCACACGAATGGCTAGCAAGATTGAAATTGAGTTTAATCATCAGCGAGAATGCAATATATAGTAGTAATTCAAGTTCTCAAACGGAAAGGAGAAATTATGTCTCAAAGATATAATTTGTGGTCATTTTATTTAAGTTTGCTTTCGCTATTGTTTTTATTGAGTCTGATTTATTCTGACTGGTCGATAGCCCCTCCTTACATTTTTTGGTTCATATCTGTCATTTCCTTTATACTCGGGATAATAGGATTTAAGGATAAAACAAGTAGACGATCAAGATTTCGAAGTTGGTTTACAGTTATTCTGTCGCTGATGCTATCAGGGATTTTCTTTCTGGGTGTCATTCGATTTCTATTTATTTCAGAGGAATTAATTAAAACAGCGGTGTCTCCGGATGACAACTATAAGGTAGAATTCTATTTGATTAACGGCGGTGCCGCTACATCATTTAGTGTGCTCGGCAAATTAGATGGTCCCTTATGGTTAAAAAAAACGATATATTATCAATCCCCGATGGACCATGCCGATGTAAAATGGGTGGATAACCATACGATTTCAATCAATAATCAAATTTTGAACATAAAAGAAGGAGATACGTATTCTCACTGAGTGGGTGGTATTAAAAAGAAGGGAATGGTAACAATGGCGGCTATCTTTTCATTGATTGGCGATATCTTCTGTGCTATCGCAGCTTCACTAATGGGCAAAGAGGATAATAAAAACGAATAAATAATGGAGAGATAACAAAAAGTCTCTATTCGTATTATACTTAGGATAGATAAGTGAAACAGTTGATTTTAAAAGGACCACACATTTAAGTCATATCTAATTTGTGTGGTCCTTAATTTATCTCTTCTTTCTACTTCAACTAACGCTCACCGTTACTTTAAGTGCATTTTTTCACAAACTTAGATTAAGTCAATATTTCACCTATTAGTGGTGTAATATCTTTATCCTTCCTCGTCTTTTTGTCGAGTGATTTAAGCAAATCGTTTTCTTTAAAATCTGTTTTTGATTCAAAACGTGGGCTTTTATTTTTTATTATCTAAATAAGGTGGTAATTGAGATTTCAGTCTGCCACCTATAACTTAATATACGCTCGTATTGTTGATTATAATTTTTTTGTCAATGGAAACAAAACGCAATCCTTAATAGTATCACTATCAGTTAGCACCATTAACAAACGTTCAATTCCAAATCCCCAACCTGAAATTGGAGGCATTCCATATTCCATAGCAGCTAAATAATCTTCATCCATCTCCATCGCTTCTAAATCTCCATTGCTTTTAAGAAGAGCTTGTTCCTGCAGCCTTCTTCTTTGTTCAAGTGGATCAACTAACTCAGAATAGGCATTTATAATTTCAGCACCGTTCACCACCAATTGAAATCGATCTGTTATAGTAGGGTTTTTATCATTGGCACGAGCAAGTGGAGATAAATCAATAGGGTGCTGAATTAAGAATGTTGGCTTAATAAGGTGAGGTCTGCACATTCTCTTGTAAAGAAGATCAATGAAATTACCTCTCCCCAATGACTCAATATCAGGATGTTCTAAATGGAGATTTTTTCTCTTAGTTTCTTGATACAAATCTTTAACCTCAGGAAAAAGGTCAATATCAATCCCTGTGTCTTTTAAAATTAAATCTCGGAAAGAAACAACTTCCCACTTTAATGAAAAATCAATAGCTTGACCTTGTAACATTATTGTCGTTGTATTAAAGGTTTGTTGGAGAACATTCAGAAGCATTTCACGCATTAATTTCATTGTATCCTCATAATTCCAGTATGCCGCATAGCCTTCAACCATTGTAAACTCTTGAAGATGTTGAGGGCTGATTCCTTCATTTCTGAAACACTTTGCAAATTCAAATACTTTGGTAAAACCACCTACAATTAATCGCTTCAAATAGGTTTCAGGGGCTATTCTTAAATTTAATTCAGTGTCCAAAGCGTTATGAAACGTTTTAAAAGGTTCTGCTATTGCACCCGAAGATGTATGTTGCAAGACTGGTGTTTCAACTTCCAAAAAGCCTTTATCTTCAAAAAATCTACGAATTGCACGAACCATACTTGATCTGCTAAGCAATCGTCTTTGAGTGTCTGTTGTCATCAGTAAATCTAGGTAACGCTGTCTGTATCTAAGTTCAACATTACTTAATCCATGCCACTTCTCAGGCAAAGTTCTTAATGCCTTTCCAAGAAATACATAGCTTTCGATACGCAATGTTTTTTCACCTGTTTTAGTCGAATACATTCGCCCGTTAGCACCTATAAAATCCCCAATATCTACAAACTCAAAGAATTGTTCAAATGCCTCATCACCAACTTCTTCTCTTTTTAAAAGTAGTTGAAGGCTTCCATTGATGTTTGAGATCGTAATAAAACTCAGTTTACTAAAATTCCGGACACTCATTATTCGCCCAGCAACTCTTACTTCAGTTGTACCATCTTCAAGTCGTGCGGCTTCGCTAGGTTCGTAGTTTGCTGTAAATTTTTCGGGATAGGCTGAAATTCCCTGAGATATTAAAGTTTCTAGTTTCTCGATTCTTCTTATTCTTTGTTCGTTGGTCATTTTATTTACCTCCTGTTATTTGATCATTTTTCAATAAAACAAGGTATTTTTATCAACAAAAAAACTCCCACCCCCAAGATTGTTCATCTTGAGGACGAGAGTTTAGCTTCGTGGTACCACCTCAGTTTGTTGATATGTTACCATATCAACCTCTTCAGGTACGTCAATTAAATAAATGATTATACCTTATCTCTATATCGGGAGATCCCGTCGCAGTATCACTAAGAATAACCAAACTTAGATCCGTGCGAAGCTCCGAGGCTTTTTTCATCAAGTTAATTATTACTCCATTCCACCAACAGGAGCTCTCTGAAAATAATTAATCAAAATTACTCTTCTCTTCAACGCTGTATATTCCGGTTTTTATAATTAAAAACTATTTTAGTCAAATCAAATTGTTTAGTCAATAGGTTTGATATTATTAATTTTCTAAAAATTGTAATTGAACTAAACTGTTTTGTTAGAATAAGATTATAACTTTGAAAAGTAATCGGGAAGCGATGACGGCGTTTTGATTGTTTTCATCCCGTTTGCGTATAGAGTCTTTATATTAGAATTATCCAATCAACAATCCCCCAACTGCCCCTACAAAGACGATCACCCAAGGCGGAAGCTTCCAAAAAACAAGTAGGCTGAATAAGACAGCGGCGAAAGCAAAATCCGATGGTTTCTGAATCGAACTGGTCCAGATTGGTGTATAGAACGCGGCAATGAGTATTCCCACAACAGCCGCATTGACCCCTGCCAAGGAACCGCGGATTTTTGGATTTTTTCTCAATGCATCCCAAAACGGCAATGCTCCGAATATCAATAAAAAGGCTGGCAGGAAAATAGCGGCTGTGGCAATGAGTCCGCCCTTCCACCCACTGATCACCGCACCTAAATAAGCGGCAAATGTGAACAGCGGTCCTGGTACTGCCTGTGCTGCCCCGTATCCTGCTAGAAAGTTCGACTTCTCCGCCCATCCATTTGGCACTACTTCCCTCTCCAACAACGGAAGCACCACATGACCGCCTCCAAAAACAAGTGAACCAGAGCGGTAGAAACTGTCGAACATCGCGACTGCTTTTGAATCTGTCGCTTCCCTTGCAAGTGGAAGGAGCAGAAGGAGCGCCAAAAACAAACTTAAACAGATCGCTCCAAACTTTCGGGTAAGAGGGATTCTCATAATGGAGTCTCTTTCTGATGGATCATTATTTTTCAGCAACATATATCCGATCAATGCCGAAAAAAGAATGATTCCGACCTGTGTAAAGGAAGCTGGCAAAAGCAGTGTGATGACAAGTGCTATTAAAGCAATGGCTTTTCGCGTTAGATCAGGCGCTAATTTTGCCGACATCCCCATGATCGCCTGGGCAACGACCGCCACAGCGACGATTTTCAAACCGTGAACCCATCCGGCGTCCCCGAGTTCCCAGCCTTTCAACAGCAAAGCAAACAGAATCAGAACTATCACAGATGGAAGGGTGAATCCGATAAAGGCAGTGATACCTCCCAATACACCCGCTCTCATCACTCCAATTCCGATGCCTACCTGACTGCTTGCCGGACCCGGAAGGAATTGACACAGTGCCACTAGATCTGCATAGCTTTTTTCATCCAGCCACTTCCGCCGGCGGATGTATTCATTATGAAAATATCCTAAGTGTGCGATTGGACCGCCAAAAGAGGTAAATCCTAATTTTAATGAAACCAAAAATAGTTCGAGAAGCCTGCTAAAAGATTTTTCATTATTTTTCATGAATGCTATTCATCCTTTAATGTAATTTGAAGCGTTATAATAACATTATTACTAGTATTGAAGAATAAAGGAAGATTGGCAGCTGATTTTTTACATTATTTTTACATAGAATGAGAAGTAAACCAAAGAATCGCAACGATGATCAATGTGACGAGAGAAATGATTCGCTTCATCCTCTTATCGTCTCTTGAATCGAGCCAATCCGATAATCTTTCTAATCTCCGTTCCCACTTTGGCCCTCTCTCTACTAATCTCATCAAAACAGATGGCAAAACCGTCAAAAACAATACTAAAATACCAAGAAACCACAATAATTCCTTTGCGAACATCAACATCACCTTTGCTAAATAAACTCATTGATTTTAATTTAGCAAATGGCTGTACTGTTGTATGCAGGGATATCGTGGAATTTAAAAAGCCTTATTCATTCACAGAGTAAATGGGCATATGTAAAATAAACTGCTCCCCTTTGCGTCCATGGAATCTTCCGCCCCTATCTTCAAACCCTGCCTTTAAATATAAGGTTTTAGCCGGCTGATTGCCATGGTTCACCCCCAGTACGACTTCTTTTTTATCTGGAAAATGTTTCTGGACAAACCCCGGGAGCCGCTTCATGGATTCCTTGGCAATTCCTTTTCCTTGAAAGGAAGTACTGATGGAATAAGCCCTTAATAAAAGTGCGTGAGGATCATCTGTATACGTTTTTGGCCCATCCCCTTCATGCAGCACAAAGAACCCAGCAGGCTCTCCTTTGTACAAAATTACGATAGGATGGCGTTCCACATCTTTTTCGCACTTCTCCAACGCCCCCATCGGCATGGCGGTAAATTCTCTTTGTTCTGTGTCCAAATGATAGTTTTTTAGAAATGGTATGTATTCCGACTTCATAAAATCCAATTCAACCATAATGGCGCCTCCACATTCAAAATTAACTTAATCGCTTTTCAAAATAATACTGTTTATAGCCCTTCGGATGATCTTCCACAACTCCGAACTCCTGGAAGCCTAATTTACGATAAAATCCTGGAGCCTGGAAGCTGAATGTATCGACCACCATCAACCTGCACTTTTTCTCCCTTGCCCATTGCTCCATTTCCTTCATCAACTTTGTACCGTACCCATCTTCTCGGATCAATTCATCCACCCAGAGAAAATCGACATGAAGGTGCTGCCAGAACATCGTCCCCGTCACCCCGCCGACAATCTGTTCATTTTCATCCCGGACCACAAAGCTTACATTTTCCACCGGTGATTTCACTTCTTCCGGCAAAGACGCCATATTATGTTCAATCACATTTTTTCTAATAAACTCGCTGTCTTCGTTATTCCATTGCTTCACAATTTTCATCGTTTCAATTACCTCCTTACTAGTTAATCCCGAAAATTCAGATATTAATTATAACAATATTTTCTAATGCCGCCTATCAAAATAAGGAAAAAATGCATAAAAAAGAGGATGACATAAAAGGAAGATTCCTCTTTTCCCATCCCTTTAAAGATTAAAAAATATTCTGCAGTCCCCACATGATAATAGCAACAACAGGCACTAACACCCACACACCTGAACTTTTTGGAGCGTGTCTTTGCCCCTGCTTCTCAAGCCTATCCAGCCTCGTTAAAATCTCATCCAGTTTTGCTTCCACATTTCCCTGTTGGTATTTCGTTTCTTCCATCTTTTGATTCTCCTCCTTTGATATATTTACCACCATAAAGCCCCCTTTTTAATAGTAGTTATCATTTCTTATAAGACTGCTGATAGGACTCATAAAATGACTCATACATTTTCAGCTCGTTTTGGAACATCATGTGCATCTGGTGAAACATTGAATTGGAGCGTTCCCTCGTAATACTTGGGTTATTTTTCACCATCAATAGATAGCTCTCCATTTCAATACTATTTTCAAGAGCAATTTTCAAGTATTCTTTCGTCTCTTGAGGGTATGTTTCTCTAAATGCCAATTCCATTATTAGCGTTCGTGCATCTTGCACTTCTGTCAGGATATCATTCAATTTCATGCTGTCCATTGTGACGGGCTCGCTCGACATAAGCCACTTTTGATCAAATGCATTCAAGACAAATTCTGTTCGATTGTCTGTTAAACTGGCAAGCTCAACAGAATTCGAATAATAGTGTTGCCGAAAAGACTGAAAATCTGTTTTATATTCCTCTGCCACTTTTGGGTCAGGTTGGAATCGGATGGACTTTTTCACACTTATGAACGAATAAGGATACTGCCAATTGAGGAACAGGAAGAATGCCAATAAAAACAATGTAATCCCCGCTGCAGTCCATTTTCCTTTGTTCATTAGAGACTTCCCTCCTTCAAATTCTTTCTGATGGTGCTGGGAAAGTATTCTAAATATTCAACTTCATTATTATACCATATCTTTCCAAGAATTTTCGCAAAAAAAAAAACACATCTCCAACTAAGATGTGTTTTTTGGAAACGCATTTATTATTTAACAAAGACTAATTCTTTCATAGCCGTGCTTAAGTTCGAACGGACCATGATGGATTTAAAATCAAGCCCCAGCTGCACCACGGTTTGGGCAATTTCAGGACGGATACCTGTAATAACGGCTTGAACGCCTAAAAGCTTCAATGAATCGATCACTTTAAAAATCTGATCCGCTACCATCGTATCAATGATTGGAACGCCGGATAGATCGAGAATCAAATGGCTTAGCTGGAGCCTGCTTGCATGATTCAGCGTTTCTTCCATCAAGAGGGCTGCCCGCTCGGTATCGATGGTGCCGATCAACGGCAGGATGGCAATTCCCTTCGTCAATGGAACGACTGGAACAGACAATTCCAAGAATGAATGCTTGGCCGATTCGAGCATGACTTTATAGAAATGGATGTAGGTAAGGCTAAAGCAGTAAACAGCTTTATCCATCAAGGGATCGATGATATCCAGCACCTTGAATGCTTGATCAAGTGAGAGGGATTGCGCCTCCACCCCGTCCTTAATGGCGTCTCGGATGAACATACGGTAATACGTTGTATCTTTCAAGGCTTCATCCAAAGGAACACCAAGTTTATAAACAAACTCACCAGTCTGCTCACCCCAATTGAAGAGGTCGATATACGCTTTTTCCAATTCTGCATCCCCTTGAAGAGCTTCTCCGAAGATGGTGACAAAATTGGCGCGTACTTCAATCATTTCCTTTTCAGTTAACGGAAAGTTCTTTAATTGGTCCGGTGATAAATGGGATGTCCGTTCATGATGAACCCTTTTCGCTATTTCATATTTTTGCTCTAGAATCCTCTTGCCGATTAACTTCAGTTCCTTTTCCATCGCTGCTCCTCCATAATACCCAGATGGTATCTTATTAATAGATTCATATTACCATAACTTTCATAAAAAACAGCAAAAAATGCACAAAAAAACCGCGCGGCGTCACTAAAGTGACAAGCACCGCCCGGTTTTTGGCGAATTATGTCGAGGGAAATCCCCCTATCTAATCTAATTCTATCTTTTCAGTACGAACGTCGACAAAGCCGGCACCATTACTTTGTTACCATGAATCACTTTAACGGTTTTCACCCCTGCTTGCTGTCCGTCCACCAAAAGATGCCACGCTGCATTCTGTGGAAGTGACACCAGTTGCCCTTCTTCATTCGCATTATGAATTACTACAATTTCTTTTGCTTTATCATGGAGAGCTTTCGCATTAAGTGAATATGCTACCACACGATCAGGTGCGTCCATGAAGTTCAGATTCTTCTCGATGGCCGCAGCCGTCGTCATGCGGAACGATTGATAATGCTTCCTTAGATCAATCAATCCTTTGAAATAGTCCACTTCCGAATGGAATTCCGCAGCTCTGTTCCAATCCAATTGATTTACAGAATCAGGAGATTGATAGCTGTTGTGGTCGCCATTTTTCGTCCTCATAAACTCCTGGCCGGCTTGAATAAATGGAATGCCTTCAGAGGTCAATAGAATGGAAGAGGCTAATTTATGCATTTGCTTCAATGTTTCCGTATCTGATTCAGGGTTTGTCAGCTGCAGCTTGTCCCATAGAGTCAGATTGTCATGGGCTTCTGCATAATTGATCACCTGTTCCGGATCACGGTAAGTCGCCATAGAATCAGGATAGTGGATTCCGCCTTCAATCCCTTGCTTCAAGATATCCTCTACGCCCGCTTTTCCGTTGACGAATCCTTTATCACTATCATCAAAGACGCTTCCTTTTATCGCATCACGGATGCTGTCATTGAAATGGGCCACACCCGGCATGTCTTCGGCGTTCTTTTGATCAGCTTTTAAAGCCGGATCCAATGGAGTGTTCAAATCCCATCCTTCACCTAAAACGATGATACTAGGATCAATTTTATTTAATGCATGGCGCACTTCATTCATGGTCTTTGTATCATGGATTCCCATCAAATCGAAGCGGAACCCGTCCATATGGTATTCCTTTGCCCAATACGACACAGAATCCACAATGAATTTCCTCATCATTTTCCGTTCAGATGCGGTATCATTTCCGACACCTGTTCCGTTGGCAAACGACCCATCCTCATTGAACCGGAAATAATAGCCTGGTACAAGCTTTTGGAAATTGGATTGATTGGCATTGAATACATGGTTGTACACGACGTCCATGATTACTCGCAGCTGATTGTCATGGAGGGCTTGTATCATAGACTTCAACTCTGTGATTCTTTTATATGGATCTGCAGGATCTGTTGAATACGACCCTTCTGGCACATTATAGTTCTTCGGATCATAGCCCCAATTGTACTGCGGCTGATCAAGCTTCGTTTCGTCCACACTATTGAAATCAAAGATCGGAAGGAACTGAACATGGGTAACACCTAGCTTTTTGATATAGGAAAGACCTGTTGCATTTCCCTCTGTTCCCTTTGTGTTTTTATCCGTCATCCCCAGAAATTTTCCTTTATGCTCAATCCCGCTGTCTGGAGAAATGGATAGATCCCTCACGTGAGCTTCGTAGATGATCGCATCCTCGGGGTTTGGCAATTTGGCTTCATGATTGTTCCAATGCTTCGGATTCGTATTATCCAAATTAACAACCACACCTCGGTCGCCGTTAATCGTCGCGGCGCGTACATATGGATCTACGGCTTCTGTCCAAGCTCCACCGATTTTCACTTTATACGTATAGACAAGGCCATCCTGATCGCCTTTAAGGCCAGCGGTCCAAGTGCCTTTCTTTCCTTTTTTCATCGGAAATTCCGTTGCTTCATTTGACGATGTATCTTTATAAACCACTAGGTGAGCTTCAGATGCCGTCGGTGCCCATAGCGTAAAATCGGTTTTATTTTTTTGATACTGATTTCCGAGCCAGCCATCGTAATAAAATTGGTCATCAAACTCTTTGGAGCGGATGACTTTACCCAGTACAACCTCTTTTTCCCCATACCCATCCATCGAAATTTTATAAGATTTGGAGAGATCCAGGTTTTCTTTCGTAAAAATACGTACCTTATTGAGCAAATCCACATCTTCTGCATTGTATGGTGTGATTTTCTCGATTTCTGCTCCATCGAGCTTAATGCTTTCAGCAGAATCCTTCAAAGAAAATGGAACATTGGTTTCAAGCGTTATTTGATTGAATCCGTCCATTGAGGCTTGAGTGATGACCGGATTCAAGTCTACAAAACCGGGATCCTGGTAAACACTCTCCTGTCCCTGGACAAGCCAAACCTCTGCAGTTCCATCTTCATTGAAGCGTGTGATGAATCGGTCATGATCGATATCTTTGGCAGACCAATCGTTGCCATCTACACTCTTTCGGACAATGAATCCCAGTTTTTGAATACCGTCAGCATCATCCAAATTAAGCTCTGCTACTTTTCCGAAACTGTCTTCACCAGTAAAATTGACGCGCTGCCCATCATGCTCCGGATTCCACATCCACAGATTCCAGCCATCATACTTCTGATCGTACCGATGGTAATGCAATTTGACTTTAACATGGTCAAAACTTGGGAAATCCCTGTACTCTCCATCAGGCGGCGAAGTGTACGTCTTTTCATCACCTGCTTTGACCCAGACCTCACCTATTCCACTTGAAGTGTCGATCCAGCGGTCTCCGCCATCCTTTTCCCAACTATCCGTACGGACAATAAAGCCCACTTTCTGATGAATCCCGCTAAGTTTCACCTCTGCGGTCTTTCCAAATGCATCTTCCCCTGTAAATTCATACCTGGACCCGTCCCCATTTTCTGGCCAGACCCATAGATTCCAGTCCTTCTGGTTATCAGGAGATTCTTGATAATGAATGATAACTTTGGTTGTGCTTTCTTGTGCAAGCGTTTGCATTTGAGGGTTTAAAAAAGCCCCAAGCACCATGATGCACAACAGCATCATCGAGATTGATGATTTCAAAAACTTATTACCCATCCTTTTTCCTCCTTTATTTCTTTTCTCTACCATTTTACCAAACTTAAGTAAGCGTTATCAAAAATCAAAATACCCATAATTCAGAATTGATTATGGGTATTCTCATTCAACATTCATCCTTTTCTCCTATAGTTTCACTGAAGAGGCATCTCTAATGACTTTAACTAATTCCATAGGTTTATCCAGCATGATTAAATGATCGGTTTCTTCCATTTCAATAGCATAACCATTGTTCAGCTTGTAAAAATCATTCGCTTTCACCCGTTTAAACCTTCTCCTCTCTTCGTCTTCATTCAAACTATGGGCAATGAGCAGAACGCTTGGTACGGTTAATCGATTTTCTTCAGCTAACGGATCAAAATCCCATGCAGCCTTCATACAAGCTAACTGCGTTTCATCTTTCGCTTTAAATGCTACTTTCCCGTCCTCTTTAACTGTGATCTGATCCCTTACAGCCTTTTCAATTTCCTGATTCCAAAATTGTGGATTATCCGATTTCATAAATTCATAGTAACTATCCAGATCTTTCAATGCTTCCGCTGGAAATTCACCATTCTCAATCATTTCCCATTTCAATCCGGGGGTTTCTGCGATAGGATAGTAGCCATCATCCAATAAAACGACTCGATCCACATGATCAGGATAGAGACTTGCATATTTAACGACTACACCTGCGCCCCATGAACTTCCAACCAAAATGGGCCGCTCCACTTTCATCTCTTTCATAAGGGAGTGTAATTGCTCCGCTAATGTGTGATAATCATAGGCATTAGTCGGATCAGATTCACCGTGCCCCGGCAGATCCGGTGCAATCAACTGATATCCCTCCATAAACTTCGCCGCTGAACTCCAGATTTCACCCGTCCATCCAAGTCCATGAATGAAACAAATAGTCTCTGCTTCTTTCTCCAAAAGCCGCTCTCTCACAAAGTGATTCGTTCCTTCTACCTTAATGGTTTTGCAGTTCCACATGTGTAGTCCTCCTTCTGGCATAAGTTTGATAGGCGCCAATTCCCCACAGGAATGCTTCGAACAATGCAATGAGGATCGGAATCATCCCGTCCCAGAAACCAACTGTGTTGAATTTATAGATTAAGATTTGCCCCATCGCTTCTTTGAACGCAAACACTGCTCCGGGAATGGTATACATGCAATAGATGAAAATGGCAATCACCAGGCCTATCACATACATCCAACCATAGTTTTTCGCGAATGTTTTCTCAGTCGAGGATAAATGTTCATAGTTCTCTTTATATTTTTTTGAAATCGGGCGCAGTAAAAATGAGAGCGCATCCTTAGTCAAATCAGCAGCATTCAGTCTTGTGACAATGACATAATAGACATCTGTCCTAACAAAAATCAAAAACTGCCATAATAGTTTATACGTTTGAATGAGCATGATCATTTTGCAGGTTCCGAAAACAAACTCGTTTCCAGATATTCTCCCCGAAATGATAATTGCTCCACTCAAAATGACAGCATCCATTATCATTCCTGCGAGCAATGGGATATATCTGTTCCTCTTTGGAAGCGACCATAACCCATTCATGTCTGCTTCGACTACCACCCAAAACCAGCGGATGCTTAAATTGAACTTTACGGGCACTCCCTCTTTCGAAGCGGCAATATAATGGCAGGCTTCATGAACAATGGTCAAAACCCACGAGATTAAAAAGAAGTACAGAAGGCTTTTCCCTATCGAATCAAAGACAAATGCATCTTGATAAAGAGGAAAAGACAATCGAGAAGTAAGTCCTATCATGATCGCTGAAGCCGCCAACAAACCATAAATCATCAATGTAGGCTTCCCAAAGAAAATCATGCCGAGCTTCTGGGGCATTTTATTTTCATGCGCAGCCTCTTCCGTCAAAATTTCACCGTCCCATTTCGCTATAAGGTCTAAATCTAAAAGCGAATCGGCGAAATCCAGGACATCCACTTCAAATCCAAATTCATTCAGGAGCTTGTCCTGGACGTCTTGAATCGTTCTTTCTCCATTCAAACAGCGAACGACCTGTGCCCCCTCTTCAGGAATCCGGATAAAAATATTCTTTACTGGGTCGCCTATCGTGAACTCTTCTCCTTCCGGCTGTACGGATAAATGCGACGCATCCAGTATGGAGTCAAGCGTCAGTTTTCTCATACCATCATTTCCTTTTCCTTAGAAATGGACAGCAGCTGCTCGATATCTACAGGTTCAACTGAATGACTGCCATTATTCCCGCATGTCGGGCATTCAGGAAGCTTGTCCCATTTGTGTTCTTTTGTAATCTCGATTGTCTTCGTATTAAAGATATGGGAGGTCGAGGCAGGCATCGATGCTTCGTGTCCGCTGATGATTTTAGCCGCTTCTGAGATGATAAACCCGCTGAGCAAGGCCACATGAGGTGCTATTGCTGTGTTCCTTCTTTCAAACGTCTGGTTATACAACGCCATTAACTGATGCTGAAAATAAGGATCCACCCGTAAAAAATGAATGAGGAAGCAGTCATAGCAGCCGCTGGAGTTCGGAATGATTTTCTCCCAGATGATATTAGTGTTGCTGATGCCCCCTTGAAGGAACGGGATATTCAAGGCTGTGCAAGCAGAATTGACCCAACGAGATGCAATGATGCCAGGCGAATCGATTCCATTAATGACTAGATCGACATCTTTCAAGACATCCATTAGTCCTTCAGCATTCATTACTTTCATATTGAGGACTTCCATTTCTATGTCACTATTAAGCTCTTTGATTCGCTGAAGGGCTGCATTTGCCTTTAATTGCCCAATATTATTCTCTGAATATAAAAACTGACGGTTCAGATTGCTGATATCAACCGTGTCATAATCCAACCCGATGATTTTCCCGACGCCAAGTCCGGCCAGGCAAGCAGCGTCAAGGCTCGCTCCTCCTAATCCCAGCACCGCAACCGTAGCATCCTTCAATTTCTCCTGGAAGCTCTCACGTTTTGTAGTCATGTCAGCGTAGTTGGAGAAATAGGTAAGGTTTGCACGGTACCTTTCTTTCTGTTCGTTTGTCAAAACGATCGTTGGGTCATCATCCGCATCCTCCAGCAGGCCGATTTCATTGAACATTTCAACCGCCTCTAACACTTCTTCCACACTCACCTCCAGGATTCCCGCTAATTCTTCGATATTTTTCGTTCCATCAAATTGTTCAAGCATATGTAAGGTAAAGTTATCCGGATTATCGATATCAAAAATTTCTCCTTCAAAACCGATGCGAATCGACTCATCAACAGAAACAATCGGCTTCATGATTTCTTTGAATTTCGGTTTCATCGTTTCTCCTCCTTTTGTGGGAAAAATAAATATTGACCGTGTATATACCTATACACGGCCAATATTTTTCTCTTATCGGTAGTGGCAGATAAGAGGTACTAATTTTTCAACTTTTTTAATTTTGATTTTTTTCATTTCGTACACTCCCTTCTTTTACATATTTGTAAGTTATGTAAGTCATGGAGGACAAATATTTAATTGGCTAAATATTTGTTAAATTGATCATAACAGAAACCATCACCACCCCCATTCGCCATCTCGCAGGGTACAAGCCCCCAAATCTAGCATTTCCAAAAAATAACTCCCAAAACTTTAAATTATTATAATCTTAAGAATATTATAATTAGTCAAAAAACTACAAGAAAATCCCCTAAAGGTGACTGTCACCACCCGATATTTGGCGAATCATGTCGATGATGCTCCATAAGAAAAGCACCTTCCATATTAGACTGGAAAGGTGCATAGGTTTCTAAGTATTATTTACTTCTCTTGTACTTCAACGGAAGAAGCTCACTGATTTTGGTTTTGACGAGCTCCCCATCCACTTCTAATATGATGAAGCACTCAGGAGAGTAGTCTGATATAAGTTCACGGCACATGCCGCACGGGCTCACTACCCGCAGATCTTGAACAACCTCATCAGGGTGTGGATGCCTTACGGCTGCGATTGTATCGAATACCCTTTCACCCTCGGAAATGGCTTTCCCGATTGCAATGGCTTCGGCGCACACCGTCACCCTGCCGATGTAGGCTTCAATATGTACCGCAGATATCATCTTGCCCTCCTTTGTTCTGATGGCCGCACCTACGTGGTGTTTGTCTGGCGTAAATAGCCGCTTAATCACAGACTCCGCTTCTGTCACGAGCTCAATGTCTTCTTTGGTCAATTCATATGTATTCATTGTATACACCTGCTATCTTAAGAATGATCTCAATATGAGAATGGTTGATAAATTATCCAATGGTTCATGCGCGAAACTTTGCTCTAATGCGCCAGCGCCGCCTTACCCTGAATTCACAGGCTGGAGTTCACAAAATCTAGACGGTAAGCGAAGATTCTTCCCACTTTCAATGTCTCGATCGTCAAATCAAGAGGGAAAAGAGCAAAATTTGACCATTTGGTTTAAAAAGATAATTGATATCATGGGATTTAGTATGAAAATCAGGGGAAGCCCGCCGTTGGAATGGGTTCTATGCGCGAAAACCCCTTGGCTATGCGCCAAGCTTGATAGTCAATGCGCCAAACTCATCCCGCTATGCGCTGGAAATCAATCCTATGCGCCGGAACCACGGTTCTATGCGCCAAGCGCGCTCAAGGGCTCTACCTCAGTACCCTGGGTGGGACACCAAACCTGTCCCCGTGTCCCTATGAAAATCATCCCTATCAATCCCTTTATTCAACTACAGGATGGAAATCTCCTTCAAATTTACATAACAGGAATCCATATCTCTGAGTAATAATCCGCACTATATGGGTCCCCATCCGGATATACTTCCAATTCCGGTCCTGCAGCATGCTGATAGCCGCTGGACGGGAACCATTCCGTAAAAATTTCTTTCCACTTATTCTGGATGGCATGCGGCATGGCTCCATTTACGGCGAACACAGCCCACTTCAATGCAGGCACTTCATAGCTATCGAATTTCCCAGGGACCTCCCCATCACGTGCAACGGCCACCCAATAGTCCATCTCATTCTCTTCAGAAGACGCAACGCATACCCCTAGAAGCCCTTTTACTATACCGTTATTAAGCATAGCAAGTTCCTCGCTGGTGCCATCTCCATTCACCTCTTGCCACAAAAGAGAAATTCCTTTCTCATTTTCCCCATTCAATAAAGAAAATCGTCTACTCAATCCAGTGATTCGGAACGCTTCTTTTTCCACGATCGTATACTGCATCGGTTCTGCCCCTTTCAAATTCACCTGGATGACCAGGCGGTTATAAGAATTCAGCTTTCCCATGAACTTTCTCGCCTCACTCGGTGTGATGCCGTGCTGGCGGCGAAATGCTTTGGCAAAAGCTTCGGGAGTGTCATAGCCATACTTATAGGCGGCATCAATGATTTTAATATCGGATGTACAAAGATCCTGAGCAGCCAGCGTCAATCTTCTTCTCCTCAAATATTCCCCCACAGACGTCTCGGTCAAAATCGAGAACGTCCGCTGGAAATGAAACGGTGAAGAATTTGTAGCCTTAGAGATCTCTTCTATGCTGATATCTTCGAGCAAATTTTCCTCCATAAAATCAATTGCCACCTGCAGCGATTCCACCCAGCCCATAACTCCTCACTCCTTGCTTTCATACTAATGAAAAAAACTTCCTGCATCCTGTCATTTTCTGCTCTCTCATGTCCTCTATATCATTCGACAAAAACCCGGCCGTCCCTGTCACCGCCCGAAAAATCTTCGCACAAAAATAAGCGCCCTGAAGTTGTTCCTCAGGACGCCTGCTTCTTCATACTGTGTTTAATTATTTCATAATCTCCACCACGAATGGAAACACCCTCACTTTGCCGTCCTGCTTAAATTCCGCCCAGATTTTGTAGATTCCTGGTTCAATGAATTCCGTTTTAAACACGGGCTTCTTTTCATTAGCAGGATGAACATGCAGATAGTGCTCCCCTTGTTCATCAAGGATGACCACATGTCCTGCCGCGCCTAAGTATGGCTCAAGGCTCGATTCATCCAGATTGAACTTCAATGTGACAGGCGTTCCTGCTTTCGCTGAACTCATTTCCATTACGACTTTCTTGCCATCAACCGTTTTGGCTAAAATTCCATCAGGTGTCAGCTTATTGTCATGTCCATGGCCGCCTGTGGCAGATCCCACTTGGAATGATTTTGGCGACACGTGGTAGTTCATCTTAAAAGGTTTGATATCCACAAAAGCCTTGTAGCTGCCCTCCGGAAACTGAAAGGCTGCTTCGTATTCCCCAGCACCAACACGCTCAGGATGGAGGTGATAATATTTATCGAGATGCTCATCCACTACAATAAGATGCATCTTCTTCTCATGGTTGATCTCCAAATGATCCACTGGCTTACCCTGATCGTTCCTTAAAGAAATCCGCACCTTCCCATTCTCATAACCGACCTTCACAAATACATCTCCATAAAGCCCCTGAACTGCACCGTGATCATGGCTGGAGTTCTCCATACCATCCATACTCTCCATGCTTCCACTGGCCTCCTCACTTTTATGTGAAGTATCATCCGAACCCATCCCCATTTTTCCTCGTCCATCATCCTCTTTAAAATTCGCAGCATAAACAGAGTAGCCTACAACCACAAGAGCCAAATAAAGGACAGCCGCAATCGCCCATTTTTTCATCCACTGACGCCTCTCATTCCAATTATAATTTCACTCTCTGCAGCCTCAACGCATTAAGGACAACCGAAACCGAACTGAATGCCATTGCCGCTCCTGCCAGCCAAGGCGCCAAGAAACCAAGGGCCGCAATCGGGATTCCAAGCGTATTATAGCCAAACGCCCAGAAAAGATTTTGCTTGATGTTGCGGATCGTCTTTCTGCTCATCAAAATGGCGTCGGCAATGCTGTTCAAGTCGCCCCTCATCAGCGTGATATCCGCTGCTTCCATTGCGACATCAGCCCCCGTTCCGATGGCCATGCCGATATCAGCAGTAGCCAGTGCAGGGGCGTCATTGATCCCATCTCCAACCATCGCGACTTTTCCGCCGGCTTGCTGAAGCTTCTTGACCTCTTCGGCCTTCCCTTCAGGCAGCACTTCTGCCAGAACGTGTTCAATTCCGACTTGAGACGCGATGGCTCGGGCCGTACGTTCATTATCTCCCGTAATCATAAACACATCGATTCCCATATCCTTTAATCGTGCAATTGCTGCTTTTGATGTTTCTTTCACCGTATCCGCAACCGCCACCATTCCGGCGAATAACCCATCTACTGCTGCCAGCATGGCTGTCTTGCCGTTCAATTCCAGCTCAGCCATAGCATCCTCATAATCGGCAACATTGATTCCATTCTCAGCCATGAGCTTTCGGGTTCCAATCAATAAATTTTTCCCGTCCACTTCTGCTTTGATACCATATCCGGGTATCGCTTCAAACGATGCCGCATCTTTTAAAGCAACGCCCCTTTCCTTAATTCCATTTACAATGGCTTCAGCGAGAGGATGCTCGGATTGTCTTTCGGCAGAACCGACCAACTGAAGAAGCAGCGATTCATCCATGCCATCTGCAGTAAAAACATCTGTCAACACCGGCTTCCCATTGGTAACCGTCCCAGTCTTATCTAGGACAACGGTCGTCAATTGATGAGCTCTTTCCAAGTGCTCTCCTCCTTTAAAGAGGACACCATATTCTGCTGCACGGCCTGAGCCCGCCATGATCGAGGTCGGAGTGGCAAGGCCAAGCGCACATGGGCAGGCAATCACTAGAACGGCTATCATTTTTTCTAATGCCGATGAAAAATCGCCGGGATCTGCTGCGAAATACCATATCAAGAATGTAACCACCGCGATGCCGACAACAATCGGGACAAAAATCCCTGAAATTTGGTCGGCCAGGCGCTGAATCGGCGCTTTCGAACCTTGAGCTTCTTCAACTACTTTAATGATTTGCGCAAGAGCCGTATCCCTTCCTACTTTTGTTGCTTCCAATTTCAAAAATCCATTTTTATTGATCGTAGCGCCAATGACTTCATCCCCAACGGTCTTATCAACCGGTACACTTTCACCTGTCAGCATCGATTCATCAAGCGCCGATTGCCCTTCGATAATGACGGCATCCACAGGGATTTTCTCACCAGGCTTCACAAGAATTGTGTCTCCAACTATTACTTCTTCCAATGAAATTTCCTGCTCCACTCCATCCCTGACAACTCGAGCCGTCTTCACCTGAAGCCCCATCAATTTTTTGATGGCTTCAGATGAACGGCCTTTTGCCCTGGCTTCGAACAATTTACCAAGCAAGATCAATGTGATCAAAATAGCACTTGTTTCAAAATACAAATCTGTCATTTTCATCCCTTCGCCAATAGACGCAATCGTCAAGTACAGACTGTAAAAATACGCAGCTGACGTCCCGAGTGCCACAAGGACATCCATGTTGGCGCTCTTATTTCTCAATGCTTTATAGGCCCCAATATAAAATTGCTTCCCGATCAAAAATTGCACGGGTGTCGCAAGGGCAAACTGGACCCAGGGATTCATCAGCATATCGGGCAGATAAATAAAGGACAGGAAGGAAAAGTGACTGACCATTGCCCATAAAAGAGGCAAGGAAAGGATAAGTGAAAATACAAACTTGCCCAACTGCCGATCCATTTCCTGTTTTCTGTAATCAGCTGATTCTGCTGTGACCTCATTTTTCCGTTTTGCTTCATACCCCAACTTCTCCACTTTTTGAATCATGTCCTGAACAGTCACTTGTGAAGGATTATATTCGATGGAAGCTGTCTCTAACGCTAAATTGAGAGAAGCCGTCTTGATTCCATCCATTCGGTTAAGACCTTTTTCAATTCGCGCTGAACAGGCTGCACACGTCATCCCTAAAATGTCGAACTCTATTTTTTCTGTTGGGACTCTATACCCCAACTGCTCCACTTTTTGTTCAAAATCACTCATTCCGGCAGCTTCAGGATTGTACACCACCGTTGCTTTCTCCAATGCCAGGTTCACATTTGCCTCTTCCACACCGTTCATCCGGCTCAGCCCTTTTTCGATTCGGGCAGAACAAGCTGCACATGTCATACCCGAGATTAGGAACTGCACTTCCTTTGTCGTACCGCTCATTTCAATCATCTCCTATATATGAAAAAAATCCGTTTTCTATCTGATGCATCCATTTTCCCACTTCCACTGGACAAGTTCAAATATGTGGGATTTCCTTTCGTTATTTATATACTATACCCCCGTATAGTATATGTCAATCTGCAAAAATCGTGAGCTATTGCAAAATTGACAGGCATCTAGAAAAGCAGAAGCGCCTCGATCAGCCCCGACCAGCATAAGACGGAACTCGAAGGAAATCCTGATTTCCGTAGAGTTTTGACTTATGACTCGAGGGGCTAGGCGCTGGAGCTGGACACGCCCCGACTTTTGTCGAATCAATCAGCTGCAACACGCTCCAAGATCAATAAAAAAAGCCCCTCATATCGAGAAGCTTTCCTTCTTCAGCCACTATTCTTTGGCCACTTTCGATCCAGCTTCCATATGACTGCATTCCTCAACCGGCTTCAGCGGATTCCCAAGGTCATCCGTACACCAGGACTGCGATTGGAACGCAAGGAAGATACTAACCCACTTATCTTTGAATTGAAGCAGGAGGCCGCCATCCTGATAGATGCCGTTATCCCGCTCCCATCTGCCTTCATTCCCCTGATTCATATGGATATCATGAATGCCCTGACCCGGCACAAACCCAAAATATCCATCCACTTTCTTCTCCGGCCCCCATTTGGCGCCGAATGCATAGATAATAGCATCTTGCTGAAATGCCTCATTCAAATAGTGATTGATTTGATCATTCAAGTCGTTGTTCGGACCATCCACTTCAGGAGGCAGCGCCGTCATCTTCGAGGGATCAAACCAATTCCCCCTTATAAAATCGATGCCGATCGGCGGTTCATTATCACGAATATGGGTAAAGCCGTATGGCAGATTCATCAGTTCCTTCGTCTTTTCCATATCCACCTCTTCGTCCACGTAATAAAGAACATCAGAAGGATACCCCTGCGACTTGATATTAACCGCAATCCGATAAGGATTTCCGTTTTCCCCATGGACCAAAATCTGATAATGGGGGCTTTTATCGCTCCCAGGCAGCGCCCTCACAGGAATTCCCTTCAATACACCGTAGTTATATAATGACATGGCATTTCCTCCTTCATCCTCAAATGTTTGATGAAACAAATCCATACTGTCTTTAATACCCTTGAATCTGTTTTACAATCACTTCATTTTCAAAATGAATGGTTTCCATCTTTTTATCATTAAAAAGGTTAATATAAATGGAGGTCAGGAACAGCAGGAAACACATAAGTGCTTTAAGGTACATTGAGTACTTCGTATCCTTTTTATATAGCACTGCTGCATAAACCGTAAAGACAGCAGCACTAAGAATAATGACATCCTTCCACCTATTGTGCATATCTGTGATCAATGAACGAAATTCATAAATTTCAAGCTGCTTATCACTGGACAACTTGGCCATATCTACCTGATGAGTCAAATGTTCATCTGAAAATTGAATGATAGTACTTTTAAGAGATGGATCATACCAATACTCGGTGGGATAATAATGCCACTTATAAAAAATAATGAAGCATACCGTCAACATCAAAAAATATAAAAACAAAAAATGATTGATCCTCAATTCTTTTCTTTTCACCCATCACACCCCTTTATACAAGGCTGTTTCCTAAACATTGTTGTTAAAATCTTAATGCCGATTTTAACGTACAAATACCAGCTTTGGTCTTTGAATTGGAGTATCCAGGCTCTTTTCTAGTTAAATTCCCTGAATGGATTGCATAAGGTATCCTGTTTTAACGGATAAAGCAGCAATCTTTAAGAAAAGACCCTTTATAGAAAGAGGACACCAGCAAAAGCCAATGTCCCCTTTGATTATTTTACTAGGTAGGCATTTTCCACAAAGGAAACCTGTGCCCCTTCGATATCGCACATTTTAAATCCGGTTTTAAAGCGCTTATCAATCGCCTCTTTGAACTCCTCATTGACTTCAGGCGTGATGGATTGAGCCCAAGCAAGCTGCACCCCAAAAATATGGTCA
Source organism: Falsibacillus pallidus (assembly GCF_003350505.1). NCBI lineage: Bacteria > Bacillati > Bacillota > Bacilli > Caryophanales > Bacillaceae > Falsibacillus > Falsibacillus pallidus. Next base: position 173,017 of record NZ_QQAY01000002.1, on the reverse strand, counting down.
CTGCCTTGTTCAATAGGATTCATAGCCATCCCCTGCTTCAATACATTCATATTAGCATTCGCGCACAAATTTAATAAAAGCACATCCAATATCTTCAATTCTCGTTCAGAAAAATCATGCTGTTCTTTCACAACTTCCACATTTAACATAGAAACATTTTTAGACATTCAATCAACCTTTCAGTATGTTATTCTGATGCAGCCTCAACTGATAAGTGATTTGTATTCATATAAATTCCCCCTTCTCTGTAATACATTATTCTCCATCTTGGGTGAATTTTCCTTTTTTTACTTCAAAAAAATAGCCAAGAGCCTCAGCCCTTAGCTTATTGTCCAGAATTCAGCATCCTCCTGAATAACGGCCCCATCACCATCCTACTATAATAATTGTAGGATGCAGCTTGAATGGAAGAACATGCATATCATTTAAAACTGTTCGATGGCAGCTATAATATCTTTCAGCACATCAATTGATCCTAAAACATTTTCTCTGTATTCTAAATCATGATTTACATTCGGGATTAGCTTCTGCATGATATTAGCGTTCTCAACGATTTTCAAATATCTTTCTTCCCTGTAGCAAGGATCTTTGTCCCCAATGATGCATAATCCTTTGTTCATGCTGTTAACCATTGCCTCCCACACATCATCCCGATGAATCAATGGGGTCAGCCAGATGGCTTTTGCATCATGAAAAATCTCTCTATTTAATACCGAACTCATTGCAATCGTCCCTAATGATTTTCCGATGAAATAAAATTGATCATACGTATGATTGGCTAATAGTTCATCGAGGACAACATTCACATCCCATTTAATGGCTTCCCCTAATTCACGAAAACCATCGTAATCATCGTTATTGTATTGATAATTCACCTGCAGAACATCAAAGGATTTATTAGCAAATACAGCTTTTGCGTAATGAAGCAACGGTGCCTGTGAAGTATACCCAGACCCTGGCAGGATGATAGCTAAACTTGTTGAATCCTTCCGAAAAAGCGTAAAAGGAACTTCCATATCTTTATACCCTTTTACCGTTCGCTTCTCCACATTTCCCAACATATTCTCCCCCATCCAACAAATGAAAATTTTTCATTTTTACCAACTATACTCTATATTTCGATTATTGCAATATCTTCACACAAAAAAATAGAGCGCCAACCCCGAAAGGATAAGCACTCCATTTTAAAATCCGTTATTACTTCTTCAATTCTTCATACTGGCGAATCACTTCTTGTGTAATCTCGCTGTTTTCATCAAGGCCGCTCACTTCTTTCAGCACATAAGCAGGACCATTTTCTTTCATCATGTTTTGGATTTCAACTGCTTCTGGATCTTCTTGGTTGTCAAACAACAGGGCAGCCGCAATTGCTTTTGCTAGGTTGGAATAGGAAATTCCTGCTTTTTGCGCTTCTGTTGTCGGACGGACCAAACGATCGTCTGGTCCTAATTTCCGCTTCGGTGCACGACCTACGCGTGTCACGCCATCATTCAAGTAAGCGTTTTTGAAGCGTTCGATGTTTTTCTCGATATAGGCATCATGTTCCTCTTTATTCAACCCATATTGCTTCACAAGATAGGCGCCTGTTTCCTTAAGCGTTGCACGAACCTGCTCAGCGATAGCTGGATCCGCCAGCGTTTCATCAATTGTGGACTTCCCTTGAAGATAGCCGAGGTAAGCGATGACTGCGTGTCCGGTATTCACTGTAAATAATTTACGTTCAATGAATGGAGCCAAATCTTCCACGATGGTCATGCCCTCAACGGAAGGGATGTCTTCTTTTGACTCGACAACCCATTCGAAATACGGCTCAACCAAAACATCCAAGGACTCAGAGCTTTGAGCCGGCACGATGCGGTCGACTGCAGAGTTGAAGAAGAATACTTTCCCCTCCATTTTCGCCTTTACATCTTCAGAAAGCTGCTCCAGAATATGTTTTTTCAAGATATCCGTTGCACTAATCTGGTTTTCGCACGCAATCACGTACAATGGTTCCTCGGAATTTTCGATTCTTTTTTCAATCCCTTTTGCCATTAAGGGAGCAATTCTTGGAAGAATGTTCGGACCGATTGCCGTTGTCATGTACACTGCTTGTCCGATGGCTTCGATTACTTCGTCCTCCTGCTTGAGGTTGTTTAGGCCGGAAACATTCGAGATCGTTTCGGATTCATGCTGTTCTGTCGCTAATTTCACTTGATACGTTCCCACTTCATTCAGTTGATTAATGATGTTTTCAGCAATATCAACGAATGTTACATGGTATCCGGACTTGGAGAACAATGCCCCGATAAATCCTCTTCCTATGTTTCCTGCACCAAAATGAACCGCTTGTTTCATATTTATCAGTCCTTTATCAAGTTATTTTGCAAATAATCAAGGAATAATTCCTCTAGTTTTTTTAAAATCATCGCCTCATTGGAGGATGAAAAAATCATCATGGATAGGTTATTTTCAATAAGGCTCGTACTTATCAAGCTTAGGATTTCCTGTTCCCTCTTGCTTAACTCTTCAGGTGCCATCATGAGAAGGAGGCTTTTCATCTCCTGATCTTTCCCATTCATCCCTTTAATGATGACCGGGTGATCTAAGTGGGCTGCCTGAAATACCAGTTTCTCCACATGCACTTCTCTGCAGTGATAAAGCCCCATAGGGGTATTAGGGATTCCAAGTCCGCCTTTTTGCTCTCTTTCCAGCAGTTTTTTTAGGACAGCCGGTGGATTTGTCAGCAGACCATCCGTTTCAGCCTGGCTGACCATTTCCTCCAGAATCTGAACATGGCTTTCCGCATTCCCCTTTTTATACACCCGGAAGTGATCCAATATGGATTCCATACTTTTATGGACGTCCTTAATTTCACTCAGAAGAACTCTTACTTCCCCGGATCCTTTGCCTGAGGATTCCTGCTTGGCCAGCTTCAAATACTTGCTTCTCGTTATTTTTTCAATATTATTTTGCAGATAGTCCCGGATGATTCCGATATCCTTTTCGCTTAACAGAGGATTTACCAAGAGGTAGTCCACTTCTGTGAACGGAAGCCTTACGGTGGAAATCACCAGGTCATATCCCGTTAAGCTCGCGGTTTGAAAGTCGGCAATGGATAGGATGTCCACGGAATGAATCATCTTCAGCTCTTTTTGAATACGGCTCGCGAGCATTTTGGAAGTCCCGATCCCAGTCGGACAGACAACAACCGCTTTAATCTTTACTTTTTCCTCATTCATTAAAAGGGCAGAGCCAAAATGAAGAACGATATAGGCAATCTCCGCATCAGGGAATTTGATTTCGTGAAATTCTTTTTCCAAACTTTTCTTAACTGCTAAAAATAAAACCGGATATTTTTCTTTTATTTCTTCCGTTAATGGATTGAACAGCTCCATTTGCTGCTGAAGGCGGAAAATGGACGGACCCATGTGGGCAAGCAATCCTTGAAACAAGGAGAAATCGTCTGTTAAATCCACATTCAGATTGTCTGACACATCTTTCACGATATTCTTGATTAAATGGCCAAGAAAAATACTGTCTGAATAAACGGCATCCGGCCCTTGAATTTTTGAACCTTTCAATACAACAGACAAGAATTGAATATCGCGGTCTGTTATCATTACAGCCAATCCTTCATTCAATTCCTTGCTTATTGCTTTCATTAATCGAAACTCACTCGAATTCCGGTTCTCTATATCCTCCATGCCTGTTAACACAAAATGGCCCTTGCTCCTCTGTATGGTCAAACAAACATAGACGACTAGACCAATGTAGTCATTATCTGCTAAGTTGAGCTGTTCCTTTGCCAAGTGGCGTTCCACTGCATGATGGACGCTCAACATATACTCCGGCTTAAAATAACCGATGATCGGCTGCTCATAGGTATGCCCTTTTTGCAAAAGATAGAGGCTTTCAATGATGTCTTCATAAAAATAAACAAGTACAAAGCTCGCGAAAGCATGGCGCTTGCTCGCTTCATCCGCTTCAAGTTCGACCCCAACCCCTCTTTTCCTGGTGAGGGTTATCTGAAATTTACTGAGCCATTCGGCCAGTTCATCCAAATAGGCAGTCAATGTCGTGACGCTGATGCCAAGTTCATTGGCCAGCACCTGTTTTTTGAAGGATGGTCCCTCATGCAAAAGCGCAATCAATAAATGAAGCTTCCGCTCTTCAGGTGTTTCATCAGTTGCATTCGCTTCTGCAAGCTGCTGAATTAAGCGAAAGATGTGTTCATTCTTTCCATCAATAAACAAGCCTTCATTCGGATTCCGCTTCAGTTCCAAATGATGCTGCTTCAAAATTCCTTCAATTGATTTTAAATTCCGCTGAATGGTCCTCCCACTCACATTTAAATACGCAGAAAGGGAATGGACCGTATGCTTTCCGGATGTTTTGACAATCAATTCAATGATTGCTTTTTCCCTTGATGTAATGAACATACTTTCCACCCCCTCTCATTATTATTTTTAATTAAGTATAGGAACACCTAAACCCGAAAGGCAAGTAAGGAGCCTTTCGGGTCAGGGTTTTTAGTTACTGTTAAGGATATCTTTCAGTTCTTTCGCCGTTTTTGCTTGAACCATTTTATCGACATTCTCCTGTTCAGAACAGATGACTGCGATGCTTGACAGGATTTCAAGATGAGTGCCGTCTTTACCGGCGATGGCAAAGATCAACTTCGCCTTCTCTCCGTTGAACTCAACACCGTTCGGCACTTGAATGACAGAGAATCCAGATTTAATGACAGCTTTCTTCGCATCTTCCGTACCGTGTGGAATGGCCACATTGTTGCCCATATAGGTAGAAGTGATTTCCTCGCGCTCCATCATGGCGTCTACATAGCTTTCTTCCACATAGCCTGCCTTCACCAATGCCTCACCGGCAAAACGGATCGCTTCTTCTTTTGTTGCGAATTCCATGCCCATAAAAATATTTTCTTCGAGCAGCAAATCGTCGTCGTGATCACCTTGAGGCTCCGTGCCGACAGCTTCTGTTTCAGCAGTCTCAACGAGTTCATCCTGCTCTTCGGTGATGCCATTTTGCAGGCTTCCGATCAATTTGTCATACTCAGGGCTTGAAAGGAAATTGTCTACAGAAATGTGATAGACATTCGGCAATTTACTCTTTGCACGAGGAGTCAATTCCTCCTGCGTGATGACCACTTGGGCATCGTTTGGCAGGTTGCTGATAGAAGTATTCGTTACGAAAACATCCAACCCTGCTTCCTTCACTTTTTTGCGAAGAAGGGACGCACCCATTGCACTGGATCCCATACCGGCATCACATGCGAATACAATTTTATTTACTTCTTCAGGAAGCTTCCCTTCTGAACCGGAAGTGATTTGACCGGCAACTGAGCTCTTCTTCCCTTTCATTTCCTGCATTTTCTTTGTAGCTTCTTCGATATTTTCGTCTTGATTCTTACTGGATTTCAGCACAATTGCCGAAACGATAAAGGAAACTACAGCAGCGACAATGACAGCTGCAAAGTTGGCAACATAAGCCATACCTTCAGGCGGTGTAACAGCTGCAATGGCGATGATGCTTCCAGGTGATGCAGGAGACACCAATCCGCCGCCTAGCATAACAAGTGTGAACACACCGCTCATTCCCCCAAGGATAACGGAGAAGAAAAGCATTGGCTTCATCAATACATATGGGAAATAGATTTCATGAATTCCCCCAAGGAAATGGATGATCGCAGCACCAGGTGCCGATTGCTTAGCTGTCCCTTTTCCAAATAGCATGAATGCCAGCAATACACCAAGACCCGGTCCTGGGTTCGCTTCGAGCAAGAATAGTACTGATTTACCTGCATGCTGCACCTGTTCCAATCCGATTGGAGAAAGCACACCATGGTTGATTGCATTGTTCAAGAATAAAATTTTCGCTGGTTCGATCAGGATGCTAGTCAATGGCAATAGACCTGCACCAACAAGCCAATCGACTCCTTGAACTAGGAGGTTAGTGAACCAATCTACTGCCGGACCTACTCCGAGGAATGCCAGGATGGCGAGAATTCCGCCAAGGATCCCTGCTGAAAAGTTGTTGACGAGCATTTCAAATCCTGCACGAACTTTTCCTTCGATTAATTTATCAAATTTCTTCATCAAGTAGGCACCTAATGGCCCCATGACCATAGCACCTAAGAACATCGGTGTATCAGGCGCACCGACTATGACCCCCATTGTCGCAATGGCACCGACTACACCTCCGCGCTGGTCATGCACAAGCTTACCGCCTGTATACCCTATAAGAAGCGGCAACAGGTAAGAAACCATTGGCCCGACCAATTTGGCAAGGCTTTCATTTGGGAAGAACCCAGTTGGAATAAATAAGGCAGTAATTAATCCCCATGCAATAAATGCTCCGATATTAGGAAGCACCATTGAACTTAAGAAGTTACCGAATTTCTGTATTTTAACTTTAACAGTTGATTGTTCCACGGTTCCTCTTCCTTTCGTAAAAAATTCATCAAAGTATTACACCTTTAATGATAGAGGATGCAGCCGAACGAAAACAATAACCATGAAAACTAACTTTGTCACACCTGCCGCGACAAACCTATTGTTTCTCTTAGACATATGGTTATCCATTTTTTCTTCTATATTTCCATTTGTTTTTCTCATCAAATTTTCATTATCATTTGATATAATGTAGTCTTGTTTTAACTAGACTTTTTTAAGCAATCGGAGGAAATTAATGTTTAGCCAATCCTTTTTACAATTAAATACAATATTCATCAGCATCTTGATCGAGGCGCTTCCATTTGTACTTGTCGGCGTCATCATTTCAAGCGTTCTTCAAATGTTTGTCACCGAAGAAATGGTGGCCAAAATCATTCCGAAGAATCGGTTTTTATCCGTTCTGTTTGCCACGACCCTCGGTGCGCTCTTCCCGGGGTGCGAGTGCGGGATTGTCCCGGTGACAAGGAGGCTCATCGCAAAAGGTGTGCCGCTCCATTCAGCCATAGCCTTCATGTTGACTGGACCTGTCATTAACCCGATCGTTCTATTCTCAACTTATGTCGCATTCGGGAACAGCTGGAGCATGGTCTGGTACAGAGGAGGCATTTCCTTCCTTGTAGCCCTGCTTGTAGGAGCCATTCTATCCTTGCAGTTCAAGGATTCACAATTAAAGGAAGAATTCCACTCCCACCATCATCACCACGGCAGCGGCATTTGGGGTAAAATAAAAGGCACGCTGCAGCACACCATCGACGAATTCTTTTCCGTAGGGAAATTCCTCGTACTGGGCGCATTTGTCGCAGCTGCCATGCAGACGTATGTCAAAACAAGCACACTGACATCTCTCGGACATGGGGAATATTCTTCATCCATCGTCATGATGGCTTTGACGTATGTTCTCTCACTGTGTTCAGAAGCAGATGCATTTATCGCATCATCGTTCAGAAGTACGTTCTCTACGACAGCACTTGTCGCGTTTCTTGTATTCGGCCCGATGTTTGATATCAAAAATACGCTCATGCTTCTTGGCGTTTTCAAGAAAAAATTCGTTATGTACTTATTCTTATACGTGAGCATCCTGGTGTTTGTCTTATCGATCCTGATCGTACACTAATCATTAGAAAGGAGAATGGAAACAGTATGCTTCGATTTCTCGTCCTGCTCGGATTCTCATTTGTCTTTCTGCAGCTTCATGCTACAGGCAACATTTCAAAATATATCAATATGAAGTATTCCTATATATCCTTTTTGACCATTTTCTTGCTTTTCTTCCTGACCATTATGCAGCTCTACTTTTATTGGAAAGAAGGCAGTGAGAAAGAAAAGGAAAAAGAACAAGGCAGCAGCTGCAGCCCCGTCGATGACTGCGGATGCGGACACGACCACTCCCATGAAAGAAAGGGATGGAAGTATTGGATTGCTTTCCCGATTCTTATTTTCCCGGTCCTGACGTATCTGTTCCTGCCGATCGCCACGCTTGACTCGAACATCGTCAAGGCGAAAGGATACCACTTTGATGTCTACAATGACGGGGATCCCTATTCCCAGCATCAATTCCTCGAACCTGATACCAGCACCTACTACGGTTCTGAGGGCTACTATGAAAGAATGAATAAATACTTAAAGAAATATGCGAGTAAAGATACCGTGAAGCTGACAGATGCGAACTACCTGGAAGCAATGGAAACGATTTATAAAAATCCCGGCGATTTCATGGGGAAAACCATTCAATTTCACGGCTTTGCGTTCAATGACAAAGAACTGAAAAAGAATCAGCTCTTCGTCTTCCGGTTCGGCATCATCCACTGTGTCGCGGACTCCGGTGTATTCGGGATGCTCGTCGAGTTCCCAGATGACATGGACATCAAAGACGACGAATGGATCCAAGTCAAAGGAACCATGACAAACGAGTACTTCCAGCCGTACAAAAAAACCATCCCGGTCCTAAAAGTGACCCACTGGGAAAAAATCAGCAAACCCGACGATCCATACGTCTACAACAACTACAAATAGGAACCTGTCCCCACCCCACAAAACTATGGTTTATTTAAAGAAATAATAAAAAATTCATACCCCAAATCAAACTATTTATTGGTTAACCACGGTTTTTAACATTTCATAATACATATCGTAATTTTCCATTTCTAAAGGATTATGAATGACTGCCAAAAGATTCGGCCGGTCTCCTTCTCCCGGAAAAAGTATAGTTGAAATACTAACTCCGTCCTCAGGTTCAGAGAAATAAACAAAAGCTTTCTCTAACCCATCGTAGCTCATAATATTTTTCCTTAATGTTTTGTCCTTGTCTAAATTGCTTTCAAACGCTGCAAATTCTGCTGAACTTAATTTCTTAAGTGTCATATAGGATCGATCATTACTTGTAAAGGAAATAAAATCTTGGTTTTCAGCACCCATTTTCACGTTGTATCCATCAAATACAAAAAAGTTTATTGGCTGCGCATGACTTTTATATAGCTGCGCATGGACTTTTTCTTCCATTCCTTCACGACTAACCGTAATAATTTTTGTTTCTACTTTTGGTGTATCTGCAGCTGGAGCGGAAGGATTTTCAGAACTCGCTTCCTCTTCAGCTTTGTCTTTTTCAATATTTGAATTTTTTTCCACAACTACACCATTCCCATTTGACTCACTTTGATTTTCTGTCGTACTTGAAGTATTGCATGCTGACAAAATCCCACATGAGAGACATAACAACGAAAGTACAACATATATTTTCATTACTTTATCACCCCTTTATCAAGAAAGACGAATGACTTCCAAATTTGGTTACAGGGACAGAGGGACAGGTTCCTCGTCCCACAGGAGGACGAGAAACCTGTCCCCACAAACCATTTGGCCTCCGCTGCAAAGAACCAAAAAAATGTACCAATCAAGCATGCATACATATGATAAACTCAGTATATACATATGCAGCTTTTAAAGATTATTTATTACTTAATCCTGATTCAGAATTGTTATCGGGACTACTGAATATGATGGGGCATCAAGATAAGGGGGAGAATAAATGGCGATTTTAACGTTTTTAATCATCGGCTGGGTCTTAAGCTGGTTTAAATTTAATGAATTATTTGTTCAGGCATTTAAAGAACTGTTTAAATTAGACATCACCAAAGCAAGCTATTACTTTGTATTCTTTTGCATAGGTTTTCTGGGAGATATCATTTTATTTTTCAAAGGAACATATGAAATAATTTTACTGAATCCCTAAATAAGTTAAGGCAGGACTTCTAAATAAATGGAAGTCCTGCCTTTATTATTTTTCTAATTGGTCCAACACCATTAAGAGAAAAAATATCAACAGGTGCGCTACCGCTAAAATGGCAAGAATACTGCCCTCCAGCTCAATGAAATGATATGCTATTGGAAACAAGACCACTTCGATTCCGAAGACAATTATATTAATGCCGGATCTTGCAGCTAATGTTTTCTCGTTTTTAGGGGTGAAAACCTCGTTATTTCCTGCAATGAATGAAGTCTTCCCCTTTTTCTTTACCGAATATCCAACAAAAATAATAAGCAAGCCTCCAATAATAACGGCCAAAGAAATGGCTAACATAACCTCTTCCCTCCAATTATTCGTTTATGGAATCGGCATCTTGCATTTAAATTTTGCAGCACCTTTCTTACCCTTCCACACCATCCTCCAAAAATGTAATGGTGCCTTTGGTGGCGTCAAGGGTTGCTTTAATCCCAATCGGAAAAACATGCGAAGGAAAAGTGTGACCAATATCTACATTTGCAAGGATAGGGATATTGATCTCCCCAATTACTTCGATGAGCAATTCCTCAAACGTAAAAGGCGAATCCAAATCATTGAAGTGCTCGTGCTTACCAATGATCAAGCCGGCAATCTCATCAAAAATGCCATTCACTTTCAGCATACTCAGGGAACGCTCCTGAATTGCCATGTCTTTAAATGAATCTTCGATAAACAGGATGGCTCCTTTTAATCTCGGAAAATATTCTGACCCAATGAATCCGGACATAGTATTTAAATTTCCGCCAATCAACACACCCGTAGAGTTTCCGCCGCGAATCGTTTTCCATCCTTCATTAAGTACCATCTTCTTTTCTCTATCCTGGGAATTCCAATCAATCATTTCCTCTGTCCATTCAGAAGGTACTTCCAACTCATATGGAGCTCTCTTTTTTAACATCACAATGTTTTCAAAAAACTCTTTCCCCTTTGGCAGCATTTCATGAAATTCTCCAAAAGAGGGAACAACAGCTGGGCCATAAAAAGTGGCTAATCCTGTTTTGGTGTAGATCCCTAATAACAAAGCTGTTACATCACTATATCCCATGATGATTTTGGGCTTCTTAATTAAATAACCGTAGTCAATATAAGGCAGCAGCGAATTCGAATTTGATCCTCCGATTGTACTGATAATTGCTTTGACATCATCGTTATAGATCAACTCATTGATTTCTTCTGCTCTTGCTCTAATGGAACTCGAACGATAGGATTGTATTTCTTTTGAGCAGGAACCCTCGATAACTTTCAACCCCATATTCTCTAATTGTTTTATTCCTCTCCGGTATCTTTCCTTAAAAAGAACTGGAGCGGGAGCCGACGGCGTGATGATTCCAACAGTGTCTCCCCTTTTCAAAACATTCGCTTTCAACATAAAAAACAACCTCTCAAAAATATAACTTTTATTAATCCATACACTTGCCATTAGGATAAATATCTCCCCTACTCCACTTCAATAACAAAATAATAGGTCGCATCCCCATGTGATAAATGCTCATCCTTTTCATCCATCCACCCTGTACTATAACCATAATAGTAAACCCCTTTTTCCTCTGGTGCGGAAAAGCTATTGTTAGAAATAGTACGTGTCAGATTCTCTTTTATATGAAATTGCAAAAGATGAAATTGATTAGGTTTTGGTTCGTAATCCATGACAAAGGATATTACCTCACCCGGTTTTACTTTTATGGGGGCTTTTCCTTTTAAGGATTTCTCCGGCCCGGCTGTGTCCACACATTCCCCTTTTCCTTTGTTCGACCAGCAATAGGACCCCAGAGTTGTGGCATAAATATGAGATCCTATTTTAATAGAAACTTGAGGTGGCTTATCACCTTTCATGCCGTTGTCTACAGATGAACTTGAGCAGCTGGCAAGTATCATTACAACTAGCACCATCCATGAAACCTTTATCTTTTTCATGCGATCTTCCCTTCTTCAAATTCTTACTAAACTATTTTCGATTGGTTGCAGTAGATATGTAATAACTCAATATTCATTATCATATTTTATAAGTTGGAGTTTTGAAAATATTCTCCTGTTTCTTATGGATATTTGAATGTATAAAGAGAATTTATAAAGTGAGATTATGACCCGCCCCAGCAATGTACATATATAATCCGATGAAAGATAAAATAATCCCCAAAATAAATGTCCATGGGTTATCTTCTTTTTCTTTATCAATATTTCCAATTGTAAGTATTGCAATTGTCAAAGTTAGCATAGGGAAAAAAACAAATCGTGGCCCAAATGCGAAAGAAATGCCCCCAAAAATAAGCACAAAAAGTCCGTATGGATTTACTCTCTTTATTTTTCCGATATATTCTTTCTCCTCAACGGAAAAACCTTCATCGTCGTATTGATAAAATACCAGCTTGAGTCTATTTAAAAAGTAAATTAATTTTTTATAAAATTGATAATTTCCCTGAATCATCAATTCCGTATCTGTTCATACTTCCTAAAACTTTCACTAAAAAACTCAATCGTTTTCCTCCAAGAATCAGCGCTCGCTCTAGCCATCGATTCTTTTTTTTCACCATTACAAAACACGTAGGGAATCCCAATCGAATGACCTGCACCCGTGTAAATGAGATGATTATAAAATTCTTTAAAGCTGTGATTCTTCAACCTCTCCACAGCCTTTTTAGAGAATTCCAGGGTGACATCTTCTTCACCAGATATAAGCAACATTGGGCCATTAATGTTTTCAACATGAATCGTAGCTTTATCCACTATGTCTGGATCCTCAGTTAATGCTTTGTACCACCTTGCTATCGGATCTCCTGTTTTTTTCTGAGACATTTCCCGGCATTCCAATGCAGCTTTAACTGGATTGCAGGGAGTTGCATATGGAAGCGGCTCCCCTTTATAGGTCCAAGCTGGAGGCAGCGTTTGTTCTTCTGTCCAAGAAACGATGCCGCTGAATAAAATGGAAGACCCATTCAATGAAACAACTGCTTTAATATCATGAAATAAACTGGCAGAAAGCAGCGCAAGTTCGCTTCCACGGGAAACCCCGTGTATTCCTAACCAACCTTTTTTAACTTCCTGACAATCTTTCATCCATTCAATTGCAGTTTCAATATACTCAAGAGGTATTTCAACTAAACGCTTTGGCAAATGATCGATTCCAAAGTAGGCAAGGACTAAAACCGTAAACCCATGCGAAGCTAATAAACTTCCTTGGAACTCATTTAAGCCTCCTTCTGAGCCGCCTAACATGATTACTGCTGGTCGTGGCTTTCCATCTTTGTTTGAAAAAAGTGTGGCGATAAGCCCATTTTCTCTGATTGATCTTCTTTCAACATTTTCTGCTTTCCATAGACGTTCAATTTGTATTTCGTTCACCACTTGCTCATCGATTTCAAGGGAAAGAGTAAACTTTTGCGGTGGCAGTATATCTGGTGATGAATTTGAAGTAAGATTCTCTACCTTTTCTTCAATTTTACTTACCTCAAGAGACCAAAAAAGCCCCATTCCATCTGTGCCTGAATAGGTACCCCTTACTGGTGCTTGTTTGTTTAAATCAATTTGCCCCATATCGTCAGAGATAAAAGTGGCAAATGAAGAAAAGTGAAAGATTTTTTCTCCTTCCACAGCTCTATGAGCCTTAATTGTTACCTCTTTTTGTGGTTCGACATCCAAAATCCTTATGTTTATCGGTGAATCGACTAATGACGTCATCCTATCCACTTGTATCCAAGGTTTATTTCCGACCATTATATAACACCTCAGCTTTTGGTAACTAGTTATTATTCAAATAGATAAGCTTATAGATGAGATTTTATAAGAAAAATTGGTGAGCTGTATCATTTCTGAGAGGGCATCAGTGAATCATATAAAATCCTTTCATCGGAAAGCAATTCTTTTAAATTCTTTCTTCTTCTATCCAAATGAATACCCCTCATACCTATTATTTCAGCACCTTCAACATTTTCAATCTTATCGTCTATAAAGATACTTTCTTCTGGCGTTGCTTCCATTTGATTTAGAGAAGTATAATAAATACCTTTACTTGGTTTTTCCTCATTCACATTGGCTGATAAAATAATAGTCTTAAAATATTTGCGAATACCTAACCTGTCGAAAATCCAATCCATACTAGGCATAGCGTTCGAAATGACAGCCAGTTCATATTTTGTTATTAAACTCTCAAGCACTTCTTTTACTTCTGAAAAAAGCTCGCAATGGCCTGCATAATGTGCAAAATGAAGTAATTCATTTGTTAGTTTTACTTCTCCAAGTTCTTCCGCAATGATTCCATAAAAATGCTTATAGTATTTTTCTTCTTCATACCATGAGGTAATAAAGGGAGGTTTAATATGTTTAGCCTTTGAAATTGCCAAATCAATTTTTGCTGAGTGGTAACCCCTTTCGGTTAACAAATTTATTATTCTCTCATCCCCTTTAATTGGAGTATCAAAAAGTACACCACCTGCATCAAAGAAAATTGTCTTTATCTTGTTATTCAAGTAATAACCTCCCCAAAATATGAAGTTTCAGATATATTACTCAACGAAAAAACTCTTCTTTAAGGATGCTCATTCGCAAACGATCAACATACTCTCCGTTTCTAAATCGATCTTGTCTAAGAACCCCTTCATCCACGTATCCCATTTTCTTATATGACTTAATCGCCTTGTCATTATCAACCTCTACTCTCAGCCATATCTTGTTAAGATCCAAATATTTAAAACCCCAATGAAGCATTTCATGCATAGCCGATAGCCCGTATCCTCTACCCCAATAGTTCTTATCCCCGATGGCGATTCCAAGTTCTGCATGTTTGTTTAACCGATCGATATTTTTTAAGTCTATCCAGCCAATGTGTTTACCGTCTTCGGCCAAAATCGCTTTTTGTTCATACCCATTCGTCTTATTGATGCACATTTCAATCCAGGTATGAGTTTCTTCTCTACTGAAAGGCGGATACCTATCTGGCATATTTAGATGTTTTGTTACTTCCCTGTCTAAACACCATTGATAGCGATCATCTGTGTCATCTAATGAAAGTTCCCTTAAATATACTTTAGGTAATTGGGCCATCATCACGCCTCTCTCCCCCTATTTCGCCAATCCAATTCGATCCCCTATAGTCGGCAAAAATTCTTTCAATTCCTCAAAGTTCTTAATCACATAATCAGCTTCAGCTAGTTCTTCTTCCCTTGCAAAATCAAAGTGACATCCCACAGAAATCAATCCGTTGTCTTTGGCTGCACTAATGTCTGATAAACGGTCTCCTACAACCGCCCCATTAGTAATCCCGTACTTTTGAAGAATGGATTGCACGAGATCGCCCTTATTCAATGTTCCAATTTGCTGAATGCTGAACGTTTCGGTCACCCATCGGTCCATTTGATAGTACTCCACAATGGCTTTCAAATATTCGATCAGTCCATTGCTAGCTATGTAAATTGCATACCCGTTTTCTTTCAGGAAGCCAAACACATCCTCAACACCCGGATAGAGGCCGCCCTTTCCAGCTCTAATGTTATCTACTAATCTTTCCAAAAAATAAGCATCCGTTTGCTCTCTTATCTCAGCTGAGTAATCTGGAAGCAGGGCCTCTCAAACTTTCTGAAGCGGAACTCCCATGATTCCTCTATATTTATCAATCGGTGTTGCACCTTCCCATAAGTTCAGTGACCTAAGTCGATCAAATGCATCATCCAAAGAAATTTCTAAGATTTTATCTGTTTGAAACAACGTCCCGTCCATATCAAAAATCAAAGCTTGCATTATAGCTATTTCTCCTCTAGTGTTGCAGTAATGGGATTATCTCAATATATAAGCTTATTAATTCATCATATTTTTTAAGTTTTCAGGAA
The DNA here is from genome assembly GCF_003350505.1 of Falsibacillus pallidus. Taxonomy (NCBI): domain Bacteria; kingdom Bacillati; phylum Bacillota; class Bacilli; order Caryophanales; family Bacillaceae; genus Falsibacillus; species Falsibacillus pallidus. The sequence goes on along the minus strand of NZ_QQAY01000002.1, from coordinate 157,469 downwards.
TCATGATCACTTTAGGTGTTATTGATACCTCTGCATAGTTTTCATCAATGCATTCCCTCCAAAATTCTAAATGCTTTTTATCAATTTCATGATTGGATTCCTCTACATCAGATCCTCCTTCACCTTGAATCGAAAACCAATAAAGATATTCTCCAGATTCATTTTTTTCCCGAAAGATCGTTTCCACGTGCATTTTTTCATCTTTCAGCGTAAGAAGGACTTTATCCATATGATCATTAAGAAGTTTCATCCATTCATCCACTTTGTCCGTCTTTCCTTTTTTTACTCTAAATTTACTTAATTCTACTTTCATAATAACCACCCTTAAATTAATTCTTTTTTACTTCTCCCAAAGCTCAATGCGCCTCCCTAGGGGATCTTCAATCCAAGCAAACTTCCCATATTCACTCACAGTTTTATCCTTTACATAAGGAACACCTAATTTTTCTAAATGACCGATACAGTCATCCAAATTCTCCACTTGAAAATTTAGCATCACTGGCTGCTCTGCTGGGAAATAGTTGTCATCATCAGCAAATAACGAAAAAATTGTCTCAGTGCCTGGCTCAGGTTTAATAATCGTTCCATTCCATTCTTCCAAATTAATCTTCAGCACGTCACTATACCATTTTTTAATTTCTTCCAAATTTCCAGTCCTCAAAAATACGCCGCCAAATCCTTTAATTTTCATAAAAATCGCCTTCCCATCCTATATTTTTTTTATGATCAAATCTACAATAAATACCAAGATAGTTGCAATGACAATATCAAACACAATCCATTTTCTCTTTTGCTTATAGTCAGAATCCCAATAATAACGGAACAAGTAGAACACAGTAACGCCTGCCAGTAAATCAATAAATCCCATCAGGTACTCCCTCCGATTTTATCTAGACACTAACTCCGGCTAAACTTCCAATCAATAATACAAGCAATAAAAATACGGATATTCCAAGCGTGATAAAGAGTGTCACAACACTTCTAAACAAGCTCGCAAAGTTCTTTATTCCAGCCAATCCAACCATTCCACAAACAAATGTCAGCACTGTTAATATCAAAAGTCCTGTTATAGGATGAATGTGAAATAAACGTACTTCGATCGGATGTCCAGAAAAAGAAATTAGAATGAATAAACAAACACAAAGAATTGAAAGGATAAATGAGATGATATTCATTGATTTTTTCATTTTAATTTTTTCTCCTTCTAAACAACAGACACCGTTCCATTAAACCTTTCAATAAATTCTTCAAGGTTTTGCTGATTATCTGCCTCAGTAGGGATGCTTTCAAATATTTCTTTTTGCGTGTAGACTTTTCCACCCTTAATTATAAAATCAATATCCTTCGTATTCTGGATGTTGTCTAACGGATTGCTATTCAGGATGACAAGATCCGCGGCTCTTCCCACTTCAATATGGCCAATGTCTGATTGGTTCATCGCTTCTGCGGCAACACAAGTTGCTGCCCTGATAGCGTCCAATTCACTGAACCCCGCTTCTACGAATAGTTCCAGTTCCTTGTGAAGCGCCATCCCAGGGAAAGTCCAGACACCTGCAGGCGTATCTGTCCCTGCAACCACAGTTCCTCCCATGTCAAAATAAGCCTTGGCAATTTCCTTGTTGATTTTCGCTTGGATTCCCATTTGAGTCAGAGCAGCCTCATATTGCGCCAACCCTTTCCATTGATTGATAAGACTAGTATTTTCATATATTTTCTCTATCACATCGTTTTCTGGCTTCCAATAGTCATGAAGATGGGCCATCTGATCAAATAGAGTCATAGTAGGACAAATTACTACTCCATATTGAATCAGCTCCGAACATACTGCTTTTATTTTTTCATAATCAGGTTTTTGCCAGATGATTTCATTCCAGATATCTTGTTTTGCACTCATGCTCCACTCCGGATACATCGCCTGAATGATCCCGGAGGCATGTTCATTCCATCGGATGCCAAGTGCTCCCGCTTCAATGGCGTTGACTTCTTTAGAATGGATCAGATCGCAGCTTACCTCTTTCCCATACCTTTTAGCCTCTTCTACAACAACTTTCATGATGTTGTTAGGGAGCCAGCCATATACTTTAATAAAATCTGCGCCGGCATTTACTTGACGTTTGACTTCTGTACGGGCAGCATCATCTTCCTCAATATTTATGTTCCAAGGACTCGTTTCTCCCCATAATCCTGGAGGTCCATCGATCACTCGGTCTGCTGAAAAAACACTTGGCGTAGGTGCATCCCCAGGTGCCGATCGCAGCTTATCCAGCTCCATCACATTCCCACCAGTATTTCGCACTGTCGTAATACCTGCTGCTGTGAATAAAGGGGCAAATCCATCTTTAATATGCACATGCATATCTATCAGTCCAGGCATAACCCATTTATTCTCTGCTTCTATCAACGTAATTTCATTGTCGAAATCTTCTATTGAAAGACATCTATTATTAATTTCTGAAATGATTCCTTTTTCTATGTAAACCGTTCCCTTAAATATGTTCCCTTTTTTCACGTCTATTACATTTGCATTCAATAAAACGATAGGTTTATTGTTTTTCAATGTATAGTCACCCTTTCTGACATCAAATCCGATTATTCTTCTAGTAATAATTAAGGAAAAAGACTCGGGTATTTAGTAGTATTGAAACACACCACATTATAAAGGGGGGTATGTCTATGAACGCACCATTAGAAGGCACATGGCAGCATGCATCTGTCGTCCATCGAAAGGTGAGCTACCAGTGCTCCCATTGTGGAAAAGCATCCACTCCACGTAGAAAATATAAATGCGTAGAGCCGAATCGGGCAGGTCCCATCACACGGGGAATTATCTATATCTGCTCTGAATGCAACCGGCCAACCTTCATGGAGCAAACGGCAAAGCCGGACACGCTCTAAACTATTTGCGGGGAACTTACCCCCGCAAACCCAACCTAATTGACTTCCCCAATGTTCATTTCAATCCTTCATTGCATTTTGTTCAATTCCTGAATAATTACCTGCAGCGCATCTTGATTACTTGATTCCCTCATCTTAGACTGGAATTTCTCTTTATCCTTAAACACCTTCTCAATCGTTTTCACCAAATTTTCATTAGTAAGGTCATTTTCTTCAAGGGTGATGGAATATCCTTTATCTTGAAAGGATTTCGCATTTAAGATTTGATCACCCCTGCTTTGATCCCGGCCGAGCGGAATGATGATCATAGGAATTTTCAAGGCCAAAAATTCAAAGATGGCATTTGAGCCTCCTCTTGTAACGACTAGATCTGTTGCTGCTAAAATATCTGCCAGTTCGTCATGGACATATTCATATTGCCGATACCTTGGATGATTGGACAATAGAGGGTCCAATTGATTCTTCCCGCACAAATGAACCACTTGGTACTGTGCAGTTATTTGGGGCAGGGATTCACGAACGGCTTCATTAATTTTCTTAGCGCCTAAGCTTCCACCCATAATGGTAATGATGGGGAGCGGCTCTTTTAATCCGAGTACCTCTCTACCTTTTGTCGCAGATCCGAATAATAGTGCCTTCCGAATGGGCGAACCGGCTACTTTTGTTTTTTTATCGGGAAAATATTGTTTTGCTTCTTTAAAAGAAGTGAAGATCCTTGTTGAAAATCGTTGAGCAATTTTATTCGCCAATCCTGGTGTGATGTCACTTTCATGGATATAGACAGGGATGCCAAGGGATTTCGCCGCAATAACCACAGGGACCGTTACAAATCCCCCTTTCGAAAAGACAACAGCCGGCTTTAACTTTTTTAGAATCTGTCTTGCTTCAAAACAGCCTTTAAGGACTTTAAACAAATCCGAGACATTCTCTAAATCAAAATATCGCCGGAGCTTACCGCTATGTATACCGTTGTAGGGAATGGCCATTTTCTCTATCAATTCTTTTTCGATGCCTTCTTTTGACCCGATGTAAGATATGTCCCATTCATGACCTAATTCATTGATGATAGCCATATTGGGAGTCACATGTCCTGCAGATCCTCCACCTGTAAACACGATTCTTTTAGTTGTCATATTTCCTCCTATACTTGCACCCTCTCATTCTCACTTCCAATTATTTCAAATCAATCGATACAGCACAAGATTTATTTGAATGTTTTGCCTATTTTTTAATTTTTCCAATCAAAAAAGGAGTAAAAAATAATTAGAAATTTCCTCTTTTCAATATATGGTATAGGAGGTATAATTTACCTGTTTTAACACATTGTTTTTTGGGAGGTCCTTTATGACTTGGTTTACAAAATGGGCACTGCGCAATAAAGCTGCACTAGCTTTTGCCGTCGTTGCCTCAATGATTTTCGGGATTTTCAGCTATACAACCATCCCGATGGAACTGATGCCATCTGCTGATCAGCCTTACGTCACCATTTCTGTTGTAGGAAATGGCCTCGATGCTGTCAGTATGGATGAACAAGTGACTCAGCCGATTGAAAAAGCACTAAACGGCGTCGTAGGAAAAAGAGATGTCGCAGCACAAACAGGCAATAACTTTACACAATTGTCCGTTACTTTTGAATCTGACATTGATGTAAAGGAAGCCAAACAGCAAATCCAAGAAAGAATTTCCATGGTGAATCTCCCTAACGGAGTCATGAAGCCATATATCGTCAATTTGAACACTTCTGAGATTCCGATTGTAGAACTTGGCCTTACATTTGACAAAGAAGTCGGCAACAATGAGTTGAATTTAGTAGAAAACGAGATTATGCCGAAGTTCCAGGATCTCAAAGGTGTCGGGAACGTCATCACGAACGGAGGCAAAAATCAGCAGGTGCTGATCAAAGTCGATCCTGCGAAACTAGCGGCAGCTAAGTTCCCTCTTGAAAAACTCTACACCCTCCTTCAAGGTAAAAATGCTTCGGTTGCGGTTGGAGAGCAAAGCATCAACAACGAAGCTACAAGCATTATCGTAACTGGAAAATTAGAATCGCTGGATGAATTGAAAAATATTCAGTTGAACAACAGTACGAAACTCCAGGATGTTGCTGATATTACCATGCAAAAAGATACGAGCAGCATCACACATCTTAACGGAAAGAATTTCATCGACGTTGTCGTTCAAAAAGATACTACTTCCAATGCCGTTACCCTCGGCCAACAAGTAGAAGACACCGTGAAAGAAATCAACAAAGAATACAAGGGAACTCTTCAAGCAAGGATTTTTATGAATCTTGGGGATACTGTCCTTGATTCCATCAATTCCATGACACGTGAAGTGTTGACTGGGGCATTATTTGCCACACTCATCATCTGGCTGTTCCTTCGCAGCTTTAAGATGACACTTATCACAATTGTCAGCATCCCACTGTCTCTTTGCGTAACGATGATCCTCCTATCATTCTTCGGCGTTACGTTAAATATTTTGACACTGGGAGGAATTGCCGTTTCTGTTGGCCGACTGGTGGATGACAGTATCGTTGTCGTGGAGAATATCTACCGCAGAAAGAAAAACAATGAAATGACCCCTGCTTTTCTTATTGAAGCGGTTAAAGAAGTCGGGGCAGCCATCACATCTTCCACTTTGACAACAGTGGCAGTTTTCCTTCCGATGCTGATTGTATCAGGAGGATTGAGAGATATCGTGGCTCCTTTCGCCATCACTATCACATGTTCACTCCTGTCTTCCCTTCTCGTTTCACTGACAGTGGTGCCTGCGATGAGCGGTCGCATGATGAAAAAAGTAAAAATGAAAGAACACAAACAAAATACTTTTTATCCATCCATTTTAAAATGGTCTCTTAACCACAAATGGCTTCCGATCCTGCTTGTCGTTGTCATTGTCATCGGCTCAATCGGGTTGTTTGCCGGCATGCCAAAAGGGTCTGTCGATCAAAAGGATTCCGCTTATGTGGCCATTGGCCTTCACTATAAAAATGGTACTCCATTTGATGAAATGAAAGATGGAGTCGAAAAAATGGAGGGCATTCTTGCTGATAAAAAAGGAATTAAAAACTATCTTGTCTTGGCAGGAATCAACGAAGAAGCCGCGAAATACGGCAACCTTCAAGATGCCAGCGTCGTTCAGATTATGGTGTTCCCTAAAGAAGGAACTGATTCTGCCAAGTTAGTAAAGGACATCCGCAACACAAAAGATCAATTCACGAACGCAGAATTAACAGCCGAAACAGCAGGATTGCTCGGACCGAATAAAACTACAGTTTCAGTGGATGTCATCGGTAAGAATGAAGATGAAATAAAGAAAGCTGCTGATGTCGTCAAAGAAAAAATCAGCAAGATTGATGGAGTCGAAAGTGTGGAAAGCAACGACCAAAATACAAAGCCTGCCATCTCCATCACAGTAGACTCTACACTGGCAAACGCACAGGAAATCTCCCAATCCGTCTATGCCATGATTCAGCCGGCAGTGATTGGAAGCATCAAAATTGACGGGCGAACTACTAATGTTAAATTAGGTGCCCTAAAAGAAATCCAATCAGCAGATGATTTAAAAGAGCTTCAGCTGATGACTTCAAATGGACCTGTTCAACTTTCTGACATTGCAAAAGTCGAAGAAGTACAGCAGCAAGGAACCATCTTCTCGAAGGATGGAAAGCATTACCTTCAAGTCACTGCTGCTGTCGATCCAGATAAAATGGTCGATGTAGCAGGGAAAATTCAAAAGCAGATTGTTTCATGGGATCAAAAGGAAACGTTGGGAAAAGACACACATGCCCAAGTCACCGGTTCTGCCATGCAGTCATCTGATGATTTAACAGAGCTAGGTAAACTCGCTATGTTCTCCATCGGAATTGTCTTTATGATTCTATTGATCACTCTAAAATCATTCCGTGCAAGCATTGCCATTTTGATTTCACTGCCGCTTGCTGCCATAGGATCGCTGCTGGGATTGGTGGTCACACACTCCAGCATTAACATCTCTTCAGGCATCGGCATGCTAATGCTCATCGGAATTGTTGTCACAAACGCGATTGTGCTTGTGGACCGCATCCGTCACAATGAAGAAACAATGAGTATCCGCGAGTCAATCTTGGAAGCAGGTACTGTTCGACTCCGTCCGATTCTCATGACGGCCCTTGCAACCGTATTTGCGATGCTGCCGCTTCTCGTGACGCATGAATCAGCCATGAGCTTGAACCTTGTATCCAAAGGTCTTGCCGTCGTCGTTATCTTCGGATTGATCGTCTCAACCCTATTGACGCTCATTGTCATACCGACATTCTATGAGCTGTTCCATTTCCGGAAAGTCAAGAAGCAGAAATTGCGGGCAAACAAGGCAACTAATGAATTGAGTCAATGATTTTCTAATAATAAAAAGGACCGCAGTACAAAATCTGCGGTCCTCTTTATATTTACATATTATTAAATTCATTTAATCCTGATTTTCACATCCCCATTGATATAAGCAGGGTAGGATCCCAATAGGAGGGTCAGATTCTCAACCGGATTCACTTGTGGAATTGTTAATCCATAACCTGTGATGTCATTGTCATAAGAGTTCATATAGGTATTACCACTAAGATACTTAAATTCCCCCTGGTCATTTTTGTACTTAGAAAAGGGTGATCCTATATGGAAATCTCCCTTGATTTTGAATTCCAGTTGATTTTCACTGAGATTGTATTGTACAGCTGTAATCTTTCCATCCTTTGGCGCCTTCAGAATTTTTTGATCCTTAGGATTAACCACCACTTCCAGCTCATCTTTATCCAAAGCTTGAAGCTTATGAAAAACGAGATACAGCTGCTTCGGTTTCTTGAAATAGTTGCTTTCGAGGTAATAGGTGACATGGTTTCCATCCCCAGATGCTGAAATCCCATTTGTAATCTTTGACCATACTTCCCCTTTTTCATCCACAAGCTGCAAGTCTTCTATATTTAGGACTTGCTTGCTGTTCTCTTCCGGGTATTCCACTTGGACAGCAACCCTGGTCGGGGAGAACGTGATGTCTTTGACCAAAACCGACTGCTGTTGGACTTTGACCTCTTTATTGAGGACAATATCTTTATTTGCTCCCATTTTGGAACGGTCCAGTTTGATAGGAACCTTCCATACCGTGTTTTCAAGTTTTTTATCCCCTTCCAGTTCGACATTCAGGCTGTACGAAGAATCGGTCAGAGGAGAATGAAGTCCATATATTGCTTCTTGAAGTTCTGTTTTCTTTCTGTCACCTTCCACCACATCTGGGCCGTATTCTAATGAATACTGTTTAATCTCCTCTCCTACAGAATCCTTCAATTTCATGCTTTTTATTTGCAGGTCTTTAAATGATTCATGATTCTCGTTCGTAAATGTGTAATACATAATCAACTGCTGATCATCCGCAATGATATTTTTAACAGTTAACGTCAACCCGCCATGCGAGTCGCTTTTATTAATCGTTTGCACAAAATCGTGGTGTATGAGATCAACAAGCCCTTTATCCTGATGGACCAATTCCACGATTTTTTCCATACCCGGAACTTTTCTCACATAGCCTGCTACTAAGTCAGATTGATGAATGGCTCCTGCAAATAAAACAAGGAGGATAATTGCCGCCGCACCAGACAGCATCCAGTGTCGCATATGATCGAGCGAGGATCTTCTTCCCTTTGCTTGGTTGATACCTGCCCTTATCGCCTGATCGAGTTTATCGTCCGGACCTTTGAGATATTGATATTTGTCCTTCACTTTCAACAATTCTTTTTCAGAATCATGCACCTGGAGCACCCCCTTCTTCACTCAGATTTTGTTTCAAAATCTTTAATCCTTTGGCAAGCCATGTTTTGATGGTCCCTTCAGGTAAATTCATTATTTGGGCAATCTCTTTAATTTTTAAATCATGAAAATACTTCAGAGTGATGACCTGGCGCAAATGTTCCTCTAATTGATCCACAGCCTCCTCCATCTCAATGGAATGCTGATCTTGACGCGAACCCGCAATCTCAACAAATTGATCGCTAAAAACAAGACGGCTCCTCTTTTTCAGCTCATCATTGCAGTAATTGATTAAGATACGGATGAGCCAAGTACTGAAGTAATCAGGCTTTTTCAATTTGCGAATGGATCGAAAAGCTCTATATGTCGTCTCTTGAATAGCTTCAATTGCATCCGCTTCGCTTTTCAAGTATGAATAAGCAATGCGATAAAGTTGTTGCTTATGAGTTTGCAGCAATTCATAAAAAGCATGTTCATCGCCTTTTTTTGCCCTTTTGATTAAATCATGCAGCTCCAATTCCCATGCCCCCCTGCTTTATGTACATTAGACTGCCGACCAGGCAAAAAAGATTTACCAAAAGGAAAATATTTTCATAAGTGACAGACACCCCCTGATTTATGTCGAAAAAAAGCACCCAGGATGTTCAATCCTGGGTGCTTCGATCTTTGAGAAAAGAGCCATTATTAAACAACGTCGTATCCTTGATCTTCGATGGCATCTTTCATGGCTGCAACTGTTGCTTTGGAGGAATCAAATTCAACTTCCACTTTTCCGTCTTTCAGTGAAACATCTACGTTTTGAACGCCATCTAATTCGCCTAAAGCAGATTTGACCGCTTTCTCACAATGTCCACAAGACATGCCTTGTACGTTTAATACTGTTTTTTCCATGATAAGTTCCCCTTTCGCATTTTGATCTCTATGATTTAGAAAATTGTTCAAAGACTTTCATTAATTCTTCAATGGAACTATCGCCATTTCCAGCTTCAATGGCACCTTTTACACAGTGGCGTGTATGATTTTCTAAAAGGTTCATCCCGACTTTTTTCATTGCAGCATTGATCGCGGAAAGTTGTATGAGAATATCGACACAGTAGCGGTCATCCTCGACCATCTTCTGAATTCCTCTCACTTGTCCTTCGATACGCTTCAGCCGATTCAAAAGCTTCGTTTTATCTTCATCCGCCCGATGTGTGTGCTTGCCGGAATGATTCGTGTCATGAGCCATACCCATCACCTCTTATGTTTTACTATACCCCCGTATAGTATCAAAGTCAACCATAACGCACCATTTCACTTCTATTATTCCATCGCCTAGTTTATTTCTATACATTTCTTGCAAACTAAACATAAACCCCTTCCATGTTTGAAGGATAGATACCGGGGTATGGGATAAATAGCTTACTTATTTTTGGAGGGATTAGATGACACTTTTAACAACCATATCTTACATTGCGCTTGCGCTGGGGATTATTTCCGCACTGATCATCTTGATTGATATTATCAAAAATCCACAGCCAATGGGCATCATGAATATCGTTTGGCCCATTAACGGGCTGTACCTCGGACCATTCGGCATCTGGGCTTACTGGGTAATGGGCCGATCTAAGAAAGAACACAATCATCATGAGGAAAATCATGACCATGATCACAATGATCAACACGACCACGAAAATATGCATGGCGACAAGCCATTTTGGCAAAGCGTCTTCGTATCCACATCTCATTGCTCAAGTGGCTGCACGTTCGGGGATGCAGCAGGTGTCCCGATTGTATTTTTGACTGGATTGACCATTGCGGGCTCAACTCTATTTGCACACTACTTGGTTGAATTTATTTTCGCCTATATTTTCGGCGTCTTTTTCCAAGTTTTCTCGATTGTTCCTATGAGCCGTAAAATGGGGGATGACATGAGCTGGGGAAAGGGCTTTTGGAAGGCCATTAAAGCTGATACTCTTTCCTTGGTAGCTTTTGAAATCGGGATGTTTGGGTGGATGGCCATCGTCCACTATCTTTTATTCACGAAGCCTCCTGAACCCAACACAGCCGTCTACTGGTTCATGATGCAAATCGCCATGATCTTAGGCGCTCTCACCAGCTACCCTGCCAATTGGCTCCTTGTCAAAAAAGGCGTCAAGCACGGCATGTAATAGAAAGCCGCTGTTCCCCTGTAAAAAGGTGAATAGCGGCTTTTGTTTACTTATCTATAATTGTCATGCAGCGGACTGAAGACATCTTCCTCGGCATTTCTCACCATTGAAAAATGATCCACATTATAATGCCCATGAAGCACTTTGTTATGATGCTGGATAATCTGTTCAGCTTTCAGGACAACAGAGTCGCTCGTTGAGTGGGCATCGCCTACTAATGTGACATCAAAACCGCTGACAGTTGCGGTGCGGACGGCTGTATCGATGCAATACTCCGTTTTACAGCCCATCACTACTAAATGCCCCACATCTTGCTCTTTCAAATACTCAAGAAGACCTGTTCCATAAAATGAATTCGTTGCTTTCTTTTCAAAGAAAACCGCATCTGTAGGAACCCGGATGGCTTCATGCACTTCAAAACCCTTCCCTTTTCCCTCTGCCACATCCAAATCCCTAACACACACAACCGGGATACCTTCGTCGTTTGCTTTTTTCAGAACCAAATTAATATTATCGATCAGCTTTTCTTTATTCAACACACAACTTTCGTTCTCACTGCCCTCAATCAAATCTTGCTGGGCATCTACAATTAACAATGCTTGTTTCAATATAAAACCCCTTTTCTTATTTTAGTAGCATATATAAAAATTCCATTTCGATTATTCATCATAAATACCGCCCCCAATATAGCCGGATTTTCTTGCTATTAACTATTTCGACAAATATGGCCAATGTCCTTTCCGTTTTAAAATTAGAATTAAAAAAGCGACTCTTTTTTTAAAGAATCGCACCTACGATATATTTTCAGCTATCCTTTTTAACACTTCCGCCCGGTTAACAATAAAATTCCTCATATATTTTTCTAAAAATAATTTATCCGCAAATTGCCCAAGAAGCCCTAATGGAGATTTGTAAATAAATATATCTTTCATAATCGTTCCTTGATTACTTTCCATAAATTCATGGACATGTGTAAAGGAATGGAATGCTCCTTTTACCATGACATCCGTAAATGTATAGGGCTTATCCATGTTAATAATCTTAGCAGTTAGTTTTTGTCTAACTCCAAGGTGAGTAGCTTGCCAAATAACCGTGTCTCCGTTCTCTACTAAACCGGATGTTACTCCGTCAATCGCCTTCTCCTTTGTTTTCGCTGTAGTAAGCATATGAACATCGATATCCCTAGCAAGATCAAAACATACTTGAATCGGTGCATGAATAGTAACTTCGTACTCAATGATTGGCATTGTCATTTTTCCTTTCGTTAAACCTGAACTCTTGTACTCTATCCCGCTTCAGTAAATTTTATTAGATCCCTAGAAAAGAAGCCCGTATAGCGCTATTCCCTAGCGTAAATTGCATAAGGCATAGCCAGACAATGATCCCCACAGCCAGACTGAACCAGGCAAAGAATTTACTTTCCTTCTTGATAATAGGAAATATTGCAATCAAAAGCCCTCCAAGGGCAAACGCAATGATAATCGTCAGCTGTTCTACAAGCGTTACATCCTTCATACTTCTCCCCCCTGATTAAGTTCCTTATATAATCTTATGTAGTACCATACAAACCCGATGATTACAGCACCAGAGATAAGTGTGATATACGTAACAGGCCGTTGCAGCGCCAAAATGATTGTGTCAATAAAGTAAATATCGCTGCAGTACTTCACATCCTGTGGGGTAAAAATGAATAGTGGCTTACATTCTGTCTGTGGCATTATTGCAACTTGATTTGCAAAAACCAAAGTATATATACCCGAAAAGAAAAAAATGATTGCGCTGGGAATGCCAATAAAAATAATAGAAAGCCAATGATTAAGCTTCATAAAATCACCTCCACTTGCTCTCTAAAATCCGCGAATCCAGACGCCCCTGCCCAAATAGTCAATATAAAGATTAGAAAAATAATACCAATCAAGCTATACTTATTCAAAGGAAAAGACAAAATTATCACTACTTTCCAGAAAAAAATCCATCACGTATTGGAAGTTTATGCTAAACTATTCATAATCGGATACAAAGAAACATCATTCTTTCAAAGTTGGAGTTTACATATGTATCAAATTAGTGGAGAACTATTTATCGTATATGGATTTTTACTTTATTTATTATGGAAGTTTGGTTCACTGGCCCTTAAAAATAAAAGAAAAGAAGCCATTTTCATTGAAAGAGAATCTTTGGCTGTCCTCTTTGTCTTTTGTTTTCAGCTGCTGTTGGCCATCACACTCTTCCCAGTTTCGTTCGGGGTGGATGTGAAAGCACTTTCGGATGTAAAAAAATCAATCAATGTGATTCCCATCTATTCATTGATTAAGAAAGCTTTTGTTACACAAGAAGAAAATCATCGTAACGCCATTTTCATCTTGAAATATATCATTCGTAATTCTGGTGGAAGCATCTTTTTATTCCTTCCACTAGGCATCCTGGCTCCCATTTTGTATCAAAAGTACAGGAGCTTGAAAAGAGTGATCCTTACGGGATTTCTTCTGGCCATTGGCATTGAGGTGGTTCAACTCATCCAAATTTTATTTATGGGTGGAACCCACAGGTTTGATGTGGATGACATCGTTTTTAATCTAGTTGGTGCCGCCTTAGGCTATTGGCTGGTTTGTGCCGTAAAAAAATATCGCTCCAATAACAAGCACTTAAAGGAAATGGAGAATTAAGAGGCAGCTGAATTGGCTGCCTTTTTTCATTCTTTAACTTCTTTTAGTTTATTTTACCATATTCATCCAAACAGAAGCTCCATTTTCTTCACAAAAAAAGAATGGCCTGAAATCCATCTTGAGGATTCGGGCCATTCTTTTTTTATTTAAGAACGTACTTTATCTTTTTTAATTTGTTTGCTTCGAAGCTGTCCACAGGCTGCGTCAATATCAGTGCCATGCTCAGTGCGGACCCCGCAGTTGATTCCGTGTTCGAGAAGGGTACCGTAAAACTCAACGATTGCTTCCTTCGTACTTCTCTGATATTGATTGTGTTCATCAACAGGATTGTACGGAATCAAGTTGACGTATGACAAATGGCGCTTGTTTTTCAACAGTTTTGCCAACTGAAGCGCTTCTTCTTTATGATCGTTTACATCCTTCAAAAGAATGTATTCAAAAGTGATGCGTCGATTCGTTTTCTCTAAATAGTAGTCCACTGCAGGCATTAATTGTTCCAGTGGGAACGCACGGTTAATCTTCATGATTCGAGTGCGCAGCTCATTATTTGGTGCATGCAGGGAAACAGCCAAGTTGACTTGGATATTTTCATCGGCAAAGTCTTTGATTTTCTCTGCCAAGCCGCTTGTTGAAACCGTAATGTGGCGGGCACCGATTGAAAGACCCTTCTGATCGTTTACAACATGAAGGAAGTCCATCATGTTGTCATAGTTGTCGAATGGCTCCCCGATTCCCATGACCACAATGTGGCTGACCCTTTCATCCTTACCGTCTGTATCTAAATGATGCTGGACATTCATGATCTGCTCTACGATTTCACCGCTCGTTAAATCACGGTTTTTGCGGAGCAGTCCGCTTGCACAAAATGTACAGCCGATGTTGCAGCCGACCTGTGTGGTCACACAGACAGAAAGACCGTAGTTGAATCGCATCAATACTGTCTCAATTAAATTTCCGTCCTTTAGCTTAAATAGAAATTTAATCGTACCGTCTTTGGACACCTGTTTGATTTCTTCCTGCAGCGTTTGGATGGCGTAGTTTTCTTCCAATAAAGCAATGCAGTCATTATTCAAGTTCTTCATTTGAGAGAACTCAGTCACACGCTTCTTATAAAGCCAGTCCCAAATTTGTGCCGCCCTGAATTTCTTTTGGCCATTCTCTACAAGCCAGTCTGTTAATTGATCTAATGTTAATCCATAAATGGATGGTTTATTCATTGTTAACCCTCATTTCAGTACATTGATACTCTAACGTTCTATTTTACAGAAGTATGGAGCATGGCGCAAGTTTAGAATTCGAGAAATCAGGGAAATCCCTCTAAGTAATTAATTCCCAATATTGCCATTAATCCTCACTATCTCATTCTATTTTCCTATGATAATTTCACACTATAACTAACAATTCTTTTCCTTAAGAGGATATCATATTATGAAGCCAATACAACACTCGATACCATATAAATCAAAAAAATACTATGTACTTGTAAAAAGGAAATTTTGGGCTAGCCATTTCTTTGCACTGCTATGGATGATCATTTCAATCTTACTGGCGACGCCGTGGCTAAAGGATTTAGCTGCTATAGTGACGTTTCCGATCGCAATTATGATCATCTCAGGGATTTCTTTCATCCCAGGATACTTGAATGCTTTTTTATTGATGAGTTTATTATTGGACCGGCAGCCGAAAATGAAAACAGAATCACCGGAAGAACCAGTCACTATCCTGATTGCCGCCCACAATGAAGAGGATAAAATTTTTCAAACCCTTGAATACATAAGTCTGCAGGATTATGAAGGAGAAATCGAGGTGTATGTCATCGATAATGCTTCGACAGATGGAACAATTCAGGAAACAGCAAGGGCACAGAAGGAACTAAAGTTATCAGTGAATCGATTATCCGAAGAGAACCCGGGAAAATTCCATGCTCTCAATCACGGACTTCAACATGTCAAAACTCCCTATGTCATCACGGTTGATGCCGACACCCTTCTCCATCCTTCTTCCATCCGATACCTGGTGGCAAGAATGATATCCTGTCCTCCTGATGCGGCAGCGGTCGCTGGATCTGTCCTCGCAAAAAACAGCCGAGAGAATCTATGGACCAAGATTCAGGAATGGGATTATTTCCTTGGCATCTCCTCAATAAAAAGACTTCAAGGGCTCTACCAAGGAACGCTTGTGGCCCAAGGTGCATACAGCCTTTATAAGACAGCGGCAGTCAAAGAAGCAGGGGGCTGGCCTGATGCAATCGGCGAAGACATCGTACTGACTTGGCGCATGCTCGAACGAAATTGGAAAGTGTATTATGAACCATTGGCCGTTTCCTTTACTGAAGTGCCGAGCAGCTTTAAACATTTTGTCAGACAAAGGGCACGATGGGCACGGGGAATGATCGAGGGGCTCCGTGAAATCAAGCCATGGAAGCAGCCGCTAATCTATATCAAATACCTGACAAGCATCAACATGCTCATGCCTTACTTGGATGCCGTCTATACATTCGCTTGGATCCCGGGGCTTGTCCTCGCATTTTTCGGCCACTATTGGATTGTTGGACCGATGACCCTATTCGTATTGCCTTTGACATTAATCAGCTACAGCATACTCTTAATCTATCAAAAATATTTTGTCTTTAGGCATCTGCTGTTGAATATACGGAAAAATACAATAGGCTTCATATTATTTGTTATCGGCTATCAAATGATCATGTCCCCTGTATCCGTTTATGGATATGTCCAGGAGCTATTCAGATGGAAAAGACATTGGAAATGAAAAAAAGATAGATTTATTACGAGAATTGATAGATACCGTCTTCACATGTTCTGTATCCACCTCTTAAACATATACTGTGAAAAAATGCATGAGGTGGATACCATGAACCATTTTCAATCAATCTGTCATCAATTTGGGGAAATTTTAAAAGGGAAGCCCTCCGTTGAAAATGGTGTCTGCTCTGTTCAGCTGCCAAGAAACTTTACAGCAGCCATTCAAGGTAAGCAAACAAAGGGTGCCCTCCACGCAGGGTTCAGCTTTGAATCCTTGGATGCTCATGGTAATGCATTAAATCTTGGGGAAATCGCCATTCTTGAGGAAGAAATCCACGGAGTTATTGGTAGCCTCCAATCAAATGGCATCCTCATCAGTGCCCTGCACAACCATTGGCTTTTCACCAATCCAAGCGTTTTATATCTTCATTTTCAATCAGTAGAACCTCCACTTTCCTTTGCCCATAAGTCTGCTGCAGCAATGAAACACTTAAAGTATTAACGAATGCTGAGCATCCCCCTTAACATCTCTTCATCCTCCGGGAAAGCAAGCGTCAACTCACTTAACTCATCCATAGACTTCCAACCTATTTCATGAATCAGTTCATCCGGATCCTGAATGATGGCTGAACCGCCTGCAATCCTTACTAAAAAATATTGAACTTTTACTTCGTATCCAGAATAATTCCCGTTTTTCACATGAAGGGGCTTTATCACCTCGACTTCATATCCGGTTTCTTCCCACACTTCCCTGATGCAGCATTCCTCAAATGTCTCCCCTTTTTCCCTACCGCCTGAAGGGATTGACCATTTCTTTTCTTCCTCCGGAGTGCCTTGGAGCACCATTAGCAGCTTGCCTTCATCATTTATGCATACCGCCGCAGAACCTTCCCATTTTGGCATCTCTTTTCCTCCCTTCTGCATCATTGTTATTTTTTGTAAAACTATTCATATTAACTACCACATTTTAACAACACATCGAAAATGAATATTTTTCCTTAAAAAAGGGTATCATCTACTAAACAATTAAATAGTTGAGTGGAGGTCGTGCCATGCGAAGAGTGAGCGGAATTAGCAGTTTAGTAGACTATCTTCACTCTGTAAATTATCCGTTGAGTGAACATGAAATAAATGAATTGATTCAAAAGAAGCAGCTTCCTCATTTTAAACCGATGAAGAATCTATTGGTTTTCAACTTAGATCATATTGATTGGTGGATTGAAGACCAGCGTGAATACAACCCCTAAACTAAAAGGGTCCCTATTATCAGGGATCCGTTTAGGCTGTTCTCCCTTTCCATTTTTGCATAAGTCCAATCAGTAAAAACAATATCCCATTAATGAAAAAGACCAACCCTAAAAACAAGCTGCACAATAAATTTCGAATGTTATCATGATTAGGCAGCATCTCCACCAAGTAATAACAGGCATATCCAAGCAATGGAGAAACAATGATGAAAATCAATCCTCCTTGGACAATACTGGCCTTTCCATACATAAATAAATGTCTGCATCCTAAATTCATAGCAATAAGCAGGAAAATACAAAAAACATAGATTATAGTTGCCACTACGATCATCACACCTTAGCTTAATAATATGGAAAGCCCAAGTCATTCCTTTGCTCTCCGGCCATCTTTAAAAGGCCCACTCCAGAACTCCCCAAGTAAGCAGATAGACCACAATGGGCAAAATATAGAACCATTGTATTCCTTTCTCTTTTCTTTGCCGAAAATACACCCACCTGTCAATTAATGCATAAATGATAGCAGCCGCTGCACCTTCACACCCAAGCATCCAGCTTTCAAACAAGAGACCATTCGCCAACCCAAAAACACCATGAAGAAGAATATATACCAAATGATTAATCCAATGCCATTTTCCCTGCAGCCATTCAATGAAAAAGGAAACCAGATTTCCATAAGTCAGGATGATCGCTCCCATATAAGAGCCGAAAGTCATTGTCCAAAAGATAAGGTAATTACCATCATTAGGAGTCAGCCCATCCAATTTGACAAACCAACCTGCTAAAATGATGGAAAACAGTATGGTGGTTGTAAATGTTGCCGTTACTTTTCGAATCAGCACCTTGCATGCCCCCAATTTTGTATCTAACCTAAACTAAGGAATATATATCCAATTTTACCGAAATCAAAATTGTTTAACAACTTTTTTCGTCATGAACCAGGAATTTTACTATAATAGAAGTAACAGCTTTCAATTTGAGGTGCATAAAAATGAGAAAACGAATGAATTACATATTGATTGGCGTACTGATTGGATTAATCATCGGATCCATGATTGGGAAAATGGGACTTGGCATCATTCTTGGCGCCGTTTGTGGATATGGGTTCTTTGAGTGGAAAAAAGGAAAGAATTCCTAATGGGATAAGATGAAAAATGCCCAGGCTATCATTAGCTCTGGGCATTTTCTTATTTCTGACCTGACATCATTTGATCCCGAAGTCCCCCATCATCCAAGTTTCGTATCCTGGCAATTTTCCCATCGTCACTCACATTGATCAATCCTTGGACTTTGGCCGTTTTAGCGGATTCCCCGTCCTTGCTGTATTCGACCTCAACATTGAAATCATAAGCAGTTTTATCATTTGAGTCAGTGTTTTCTACCTTTATATCTTTCACCTTCAGTTTATATCCTTTAGCATACGCTGTTTGCAGCCAGAGCAGCGGATCGTACGTATTAATCAAATCTTGGTACTTTTCACCATAAAGATAAGGCTTGAATTTATCTTTATAGTACGATTGCATCTGGTTCCCGGATTCTTCAGTCTTTCCATAATCCTTCAATATTTTCTGCAAATCCTTGTCCGGACCGTTAAACTCATTCTCTAAATACGACTTAATCCCTTCTTCAGTGGAATCTTGCTTATCAGAACATGCTGTGAACAACCCAAAAGCTCCTACGAGCATCAGTAGCAACAACCATTTCTTCTTCAAAAAATCCCTCCTTAAATTCGTGGATCTAACTTCGGAAAACCATTATCGAGTTTCAGACAAATCCTTCCATTAAATTATACCATAATTTTACTTTTTAAACCTTCTGCAAAGAACAGAAAAGACTAAATTCTAATTTTATTAAATATGGATTTATTATCCATAATCAATTAAACTCTAACTATTGATGTCTATTTGAAAGGGGCATTCCTTTGCTTAAATCTACTTTTCCACTTTTGATTAAATTCCTTTATGTCATACTGGGGATCATACTATTAAGTTCATTGATTGGCTTATTCTCTAACGGCATCCATTTGGACGCTATACTGTTTTTCAAATATATCAAACACATTATTTATTCATTTATACAGCCTGATCAGTTAATTGTAATAGGTATGAACGGGGCTTCCTACTCCATTTTCCCGACCATTTGGCCTTTTTATAACTATTCGCAAATCCTTTTCTTCAGCTCTTTCCTATTGTCCATCCTGATTGGAATGATTCTTTCCTATGTCACGATGATTCTTCCTGAAAAAGGTGAGAAATGAATGATTGGATTAACTTCCGTTTTTGAATCCCTGCCAGATATCTTTACACTAGTTGTACTTCAATTAGTGGTCATCAAATACTTCGAGGCGACAGGCATCCTTTTATTCCCGGTTGCGGGTTCATTCGGAGAGCAGCCCTATGTTCTTCCCATTCTCATTCTGGCCATAATCCCTTCCATCCAAATGTTCTCGATTATTCATTTGTTTGTAAAAGATGAACTGAGCAAGCCTTATATTACACTTGCCAAAAGCAAAGGCTACACACGTACATACATTTTCTTTATCCATTTAATTCGGAATATCATCCCTAATATTTTTAACCACTCCAAATCTGTCATCCTGCTCCTTTTATCTAGCTTGATCGTTTTAGAGCGCCTTTTCAATTTGCAAGGGCTCAATACGTACCTGTTTACTTATCCTGAACCGAATATCATTGCTTTCAGCCTCATTATGCTCTACTTGCCGATTTTTGGATTTTATTTACTCATCAATGGTGTGACAGTTTGGAAAACTGGACAGAGGGTGGAAATGTAAATGTTAATCAAAGGTCTATTTAAAAATAAATTGTTTCTTATCGGGTTCCTATTCATCTTCGGACTATTCACTGCCAGCCTTCTCTATTTCTTCATCAAACATGACCAGATTCCAACAACCGGACTTCTGTTCGATGACCATAAAAAAGCGATCAGACCACCATATAGCATGAAGACTTTCCCTCCATTTGGAACGGACATATTCGGGAGGGACGTGCTTTACGTGATGTTTGTAGGAGCAAAATATACAATCGGGGCAGCAATAATCATCACTTTATTACGGGTTCTTCCTTCCACGATAATGGGTTTCATCCTGCATTTTTATTTTCGGAAAATAGAGAAGCCTCTCGCTTCCATCATTGATGCAGCAAACTTCTTTCCCATCACTCTACTTGCCTTTATGCTTTTGAAATGGATCTGTTTGGATGGAATGATCCCACATGCATTTGGCCAGCAGCCTATGCCCTATTCTTTTTGGGAAAGGGTCATGATTTTCATACTGGTTTTAGCCTCATTGACCATACCTTCGTTGACATTGCTCATTTCAAAAGAAATCAAGTTGATAATGAATAAAGAATTCATTTCCTGCTCAAGGACCTTAGGGGCGGCAAATTTCCACTTGATATCAAAACACGTCCGTCCTTTTCTCGTACCCCAGCTTTTCATCATTGCACTGCGGGAGCTGATCCAGACACTTGTCCTTCTCTCTCATCTCGGCGTATTGGGAATCTTCATGGGCGGTGTAGGAATGAAGGAAGACCTTTTCAAATTGACTAGACCGGTTTCACTGTCCAATGAATGGGCCGGTTCTTTAGGGGACTGGTGGGATTTTATATGGACTGCCTATCCATGGCTTACTTTCGTTCCGGTGTTGTTTTTCACATTTACTATTCTAGCTGCTAAATGTATGCTTGTAGGATTGAAGCAAGTTGCTGGGACTGAATCATTACAGGCTTCCCGTCCCACAAAAAAGTTTTCGAGTAAACTGCCAACTGGGACTCATGATCTTTTTTCATTTGCGAAGAAAGATTTTCAACAGTAAAAAATCAGCGCCAATTTGGCACTGATTTTTTATTTTATGAAATAGGAATCGTCTTTTGCTAAATCCCTATCTATTCGATAATTGTCCGTGTCTAACCTAGGATCGGATGCACCATGCTTTTTGTCAAAATAAATAAGAACGGGTATGAGAATGAACAGCGGAGAAAGGATAAAAAGCCATATCATTAGTAGCACCTCCACTTCTTCTTTTCCTTATTATACCATAAATACAGGAGCATTTTGAAAATTCCATCAAAAATATTGATAAAATACTGAAGTTCCTTGATAAAAATGATTGACTGATAAAAGTTTGCATGTTTTAATTTGTATGTACAAACAACAAAAACACAAATTATTTACAGGAGGAAATCTCATGACAAATAAAGTGATGCTCGTTATCGGTGCCGGCCCTGGTGTGAGCTTAAACACTGCTAAAAAATTTGGGAAAGAAGGTTTCCAGCTTGCCCTTATCGCACGTCGAAAAGATGCTTTGGACCAGTACACAAGAGAATTGGCCGACAGTGGCATAGAAGCAAAAGGATTTACAGGAGACATTGCGTCTGGAGATAGCTTGAAAAATGTCATTCAAGAAGTCTTAAACACATACGGTTCCATTGACACCATGCTCTATAATGCCGCTGCTGGAAAACCGGGAAAACCTACTGAATTGAATGCAGAAGATTTATTGGCAGACTTTAATATCAGCGTCGCGGGTGCTTTGACAGCAGTTAAAGAAGTCGTTCCACACATGGAAAAAGGAACAATCCTTCTTACAGGAGGCGGCCTTGCTCTTCATCCTTATGCAGACTATGCTTCCCTTGCTGTTGGAAAAGCTGGAATCCGAAACCTTGCTTATAGTTTAAATCAGGAATTGAGCGCAAAAAACATTTATGTAGGAACGCTGACGATTGCCGGCTTCGTTCAAGATGGGACGTATTTTTCAGCTGAGAATATTGCAGATGCTTTCTATGAAATGTACGTAAATCGTACAGATGTGGAAATTGTTTATCAAGAAAATTAATCATTGGATATAAAGGAGAATAAAAGTATGAAAACACTAGTCATCATCGCTCACCCCCATTTAGATCAATCACGAGTAAACTTATCTTGGATGAAACGTTTGCAGGAGGACACAAGCATCACGGTCCATGACCTCTACGCAGTGTATCCTGACGGAAAAATTGATGCAGCTGCGGAACAAAAGCTTTTGTTAGAGCATGACCGCATTGTATTCCAATTCCCTTTCTATTGGTACAGCAGCCCTGCTTTATTAAAAGAATGGCAGGATATCGTTCTTGAATACGGCTGGGCATACGGAAGTGAAGGAACTAAGCTTCACGGAAAAGAATTCGTCATTGCCACTTCCACAGGAGGCCCCGCTGCAGCCTATCAAGCAGGAGGCTACAACCAATTCAGCATGAGCGAACTGACAAAACCATTCCATGCAATGGCAAACCTTACCGGCATGCGATTCCTTCCATCCTTCACCCTTCAAGGAGTAAGGACGCTTACAGATGAGCAAATCGCAGAGAGTGCAGAAGCATTGGTGAACTACTTGAAACAGCAGATGTAAGAAACTAGAAAGGAGGATCCCCTTTTATGGAAATCCTCCTTTTCTGCAATCCTTATGTAATCAATAGCATGATGCCTAAAACAATGATAAGAATATATACATATCGTTCAAATTTTTTCGGATGGATTTTTTGGTGAACGACTCTCCCTAGCCAGGTGGCCAATAAAATGAAAGGCAGCGACAATCCAAAAAGTATAAACAATTCTTTGGACCATAGACCGCCAATGGCCTGCCCCGAAACAATAAACATTCCTGAAATCAAAAAATGCGCCTGCATCATACTCCTGAATTTGGATGGCTCCCATTTTTGGAGTGTGGCATAAATCACGACAGGCACCCCATTAAAATTATAGGCACTGCCTAAAGCTCCAGATGCAAGTCCGAATGGGAGTGCCCAATTCGGGTTAGAAAATCGTTCTTTAGAAACAGAATTGAATAAGTATGGCTTGCCTAAGGAATAAACACCATATAAAACCAAAAAGACCCCGAGACCGGTTGTCACATATATAGAAGGAATCGACTTGATAATGAAAATACCAATCGGAATCCCGACAATGGTCGTGATGGCCAATTTTAAAATAACAGGCTTATCAATTTCTTTCCAGCCTGATTTTAAGGACAATAAAGCTACCATAAGTCCTGCGAGCCCAATTAGTGAAACAGATGTGTTCAGTTTTAACGGAAGCAGCGCTAAGATCGGCATACTGACAACCGCTTCCCCAAACCCGAAAGTCGACCTCGTAAGCGCCCCTAAAAAAACGGCTCCCAACACAGCAAAAAGCAATGACCATTCCATAATAAAATGAACTCCCTTAAATTTATGAAATGCCATTATATCATATTTGACTCGAATCCCTTCCGCCGCTGGATAAACATATAGAGATATTCCCCCTAAAACCCTCCGCCATTATTGTGCTTGTTATCCCCCATCATGAAGTTTTGATCATCACCAGCCTTAGCATGTGGATGAGTCAATTTGTCAGGATTGTTCCGGATCTTTTTTCTTTTTCGGTCAACCAAAAAGGCAAAAACCAAGACTGAAGAAACAAACGAAATGAACCATGCCATCCTCTTCCCCTCCTTTTGCAGATTATAAGAAAAGGAACAGATCATTCTGCCCCCTTCCCAGTTTGTTTATTTCTGTATCACAATGACTCCCCCACAATGAGAAATAGGATAAAAATCACTTTTGCTTAATTCTTTAATGGATTCTTGGAATTCATCAAAAACGAAATAAAATTCATCTTCGTCCCAATGATGAAGATTATCCAACCGGCATGCTTCCAATTCTTTTCGTGTAGCAAATGCGATATCCCCGATCAGGATTTTCCCGCCCGGGTTCAGCCTCTTCATCAATTCTTGAATGAATTCTGCCTTCCCTTCATCTGTCAAATGATGCAGGGCATAGGTTGAAACGATAAAATCAAATGTTCTCTCTGTCAATTCTGGTGGAAATCCTTTTGAAATATCCCATTCTACCAACTGGGCATTGGGCATCTTTTTTTCCGCCAGCCTGATCATTTCGTCAGAAAAATCAATGCCTGCTATACTATACCCTTCATCATAGAGTCTTTTGGAAAGGACGCCTGTACCAAACCCGATGTCCAGTATAGAACCGTTTTCTTTTTCCTTAACCTCGTTGTACACCGTATTTAATATTTCTTTATATCCAGCAAATGGATAGCTGTTTTTCTCTTCAATCTGCTGGACGGTCTGCTCATAATCCTGTGCCCACAAATTGAAACCTTGTTTATTTAGCATGTTTATCCTCCAAACATCAATATTAACTTAAAATTCTATCTAATTACCATCATACCATTTTTACCCAATATTTCATTCATAAAAATCGGCTAGATTATTATCAAATGGAACTTTATTCTGCTCCAATGAAGCATTTATCCTTTGGCGGTTTTCCATAAATGCCGTATCAACCGGTATTACGATAGTTTTATTATCCGAAATGACAAATTCATATACTTTCAGAGTGCTCCCCCTATTGGGTTTTTTATCAAATACCGCATGCACTTGTTTGAAATCCTTCCAATGGTAGTCGGACTGACCCAACGACCATAATTCACGGTAATGCAGCCCTTCCTGATCGAAGTAGTAGTAAGTATTGAGAGATGTATAAAACAATGGACTGCTCAATAGGATGATGACCAAACTGACAAGTAGCACTGGCTTCTTATCTGTTTTCACTTTGATGATTAAATAAACGATCATTCCTGCGGTTATCAAAAGCATACCGCACATAAAAGTAATATAAGCTGAAGGCGGGGCCTTAAACAGCCAATGTGATTTAGAAAAGTGAATTGCATCCTGAATGAAAAAAACGACTACAATCGGAAGTACTAAACTGCTGATCAACATAATTACTATCCCTGAGAAAAGAAACGTTCCCGATTCCTGCGCAGGATCCTTCTTGCTTACAAACATCCTCAACACCCCTTTTTCATCTATGACTTTATTACGGCTCTAGATGGAAAAAGTTTCAAATATTCAGATTTATTTTCTTGTTCACAAGGAATGATTGAAAGTATGAGTACAGGGCTGGAATGAGGATGACGAGTCCGATGATTCCATAAATCATTCTTTCTGATGATCCGATTGAAGAGCAAAGGGTTGCGAATAGGATCCCTAAAGGCATCCCTACTCGAATAAATAACAGCCGGATGGAACTTAATTGTGATAGCCGCTCCTTAGGCGCCAATTTTTGAAAGAGAGCGGAACTCTGTGCATTGAATAGCGGAAAACAGATTCCACCAAATAATTCTGTCATCCATGCAAACGGGGCGGATGGCACGATGACTAAGAGCAGAAAAGAAGCTCCTCCCCCTGCCAAGCCGGCATACATGGCTTTGCGGCCTAAGTTGCTTCTGGAAAGTATAAAGGTTCCAATGGTGTAGCCAATCGGAAAAGCACCTGAAAAGATGGCATACATCCAATTTGCCCCTTTAAGTTCTTCTTTAATGAATGGAATATTAACAACGAGTGCTGCTCCTACGGCAAATTGCACTATGGAGGACAGTACGGTCAATTTCAAAAGGATGGGATATTGAAAAAATACGCGATACCCTTTCCTCATTTCACCCCACCAAAATTTCTTTGACCAGACAGAAGAATACTGTGGACTTGATTCTGGAAGTTTTTTGAGAGATACATAGCTAAGCAGAAACATACATGAGGAGATGAAATACAGTAAATGCATCGGAAAAATAATTAATAAAAGTGAGATAATCCCTGGTGCTAAAAAACTCATTATCCTGAGAGTACCGTCTAGGAGGGCATTGCATTTTTTCAGTTCATCCTCCTTGCACAAACTGGGAAGCAACGAAAACCCAAGACTCGCATAGATGGGCTGCAGCAAACCGAGCACGCATTGAAGAATGAACAATCCTGCAATCACAGCTGCCTTTGTATGGATCAGCGTACCGAGGAGAGGCAGCAGGTATGCCAATGCTCTTATCACCTGCACCCTTCTCATCAACCTTTCTTTTCTTACATGATTTAAAAATGGCGCACTTACCCCCTGCATCACTAGGGAAGGTAAAAAATAAATCAGCCAAATAGCCCCCATCCATTCCTTCGAACCCGTCCATTCAAACAGCAAAAGCCCATTGATGATCCCTCCGGCCGCTCCTCCGAACTCAGACACCACTTCTCCCATCCACAGCAGCTTGAATCCACGGGAACCTCCTATCATTTTTCCTCACCAATAAATCTGATCAATTCCTCAGAAAAATGTTGAAGGTGATTCATATTGATGGAATAGATCCCTTTATCCACCCTGATGAATTTCGCTCCCCTTAAAAGGGATAATTGATGATGAAGCGTCGTCTTGCTTACCTGAAATAATCTACTCATCTCCTGAAGTGACATGGAGCCTTTTCTTAATTCATATAAGACACTTAATCGCAGTCCATCCCCCAGTGCTTTATGACCTTGGACCAGCTGGGAAGATGGAACGCCCGGTTCTGAGAAGTATTCTTCCTTCACCGGATAAAAGAATAATTTCTCCTCCATCGTTCTCAACTCCAGCAGCCATGGCCGGTAGCTTATTTGGGGAATCATTTTCACAATCCAAATTCCCGGTTCTGGCTCATATTGGGCACCGCCCGTAATATGTTCAATTTGGCTGCTGGGATGAACGGTTTCCAAATTCGAATGTTCCTTCTGCTCTGATTCGAGGATTTCCATCCATTTTTCCCAATTGGGATGCTTGCACACCCATTCATACCAGCTCTCTACCGCTCCCTGGATCAATTTCTTTAATTGCTCATTGGAGTGTTTCAGGAGGGTATGCAGATAACCGTACAAATAGATGTGAGTTTGAAATAATTCTGTGTATTCATAGAGCTTGCTTGGGTTGGAGACAGATTCTTTTTTCAACCCTTCTGCTTCTCGGCTGTGATAGGGAAGAAGCGTTTCAAAGAATAACTCATCTTCCATTCGCTCTACCGTATGTATAAAGCTATCTATTGAATCCGCTGAAATCTTATTTTGAAGCATGATCATCCCGTACCAGAGATTCGTTTGTTCGATATATTCCAAGCGATTTAAAAGTGAAAGATCCATCGATTTCTCTTCTTCTATCCATTGATCATTTAAATGAAAGGTATGTCTATTCACTTTGTATGTAAAACCTGCAATTCCAAGAATGACTTCCCAAACAGGCGAAGATTCCGCTTTTAAAGCAACCGTTTCTCTTTTCGGTTCCAAATTCAATTTTTTCAATCTTCCTCACTCCTTTAAATTTATTCTACTTTTATCGAATGTTAAATTCAATAATTTTTGAATATTTTATTAACAAAAAAACGCTTGTAATAAATCAAGCGTTCAATCCTTTAACGATTAAAACCTATTTACCTTCTACCGCAGCAACTAATTTTAAAAGAGGAGCAGTAACCTTATCAAATTTCTCCGTATCAGAAAGGGGAATCCACGCGGCATCTATAATGTCGGAGTTTGCTTGATTATTCATATCAATGTGTAATTCTCCCCCAATGATATCCGCTGCGAAAGTATGTTTATTAGAATCCTCTAAGAGCAATCTATTTATTTTTATGTCGTATCCTGTTTCTTCTTTGACTTCACGAAGACAAGCCTGTTGAGGAGTTTCTCCTGCTTCAATTCCTCCACCGGGGAAGTTCCACACAATGTCTCCCCTTTGGACATATTGTTTGACCATTAGTACTTTATTGTCTTGAATTACAAGCGCTTGGGCAATCAATTCATCCCCTCCACATTCCTCTATATTATGAGAAATTCTGCACCAGCCCTGTTAATTCCTGCGCGTTTTGCTGCATGTTTTCTGCTGCTGATGCTTGAGATGCTTTCTTACAATAGGCACTTTTCTCAAAGTTTACAAAAAAAAGAGCCGCCAGCCCTTTAATACTGATTATCAAAGGATGACGGGTTCTTTTTCAGCGTTTTCGAGCGCTAATCTCAACGTAGAATAAGTAGGGATTTGTGAAAAATTCAATCCTAATTGAACAGATGTCTGTGCAATTTCCGGACGAATTCCAGTCAAGGTTGCTTGAACTCCTAGAAGTCCAAGTACTTGAATGAGTTGGAAAATTTCATGAGCAACCATAGTATCGATGATGGATACCCCTGAAAGGTCGATAAATAAGTGATCGACCTGCGAT
This sequence comes from Falsibacillus pallidus, assembly GCF_003350505.1. Classification (NCBI taxonomy): domain Bacteria; kingdom Bacillati; phylum Bacillota; class Bacilli; order Caryophanales; family Bacillaceae; genus Falsibacillus; species Falsibacillus pallidus. The sequence continues at coordinate 128,926 of NZ_QQAY01000002.1, read as the reverse complement.
TCCATGCATTTTCCTGGGATGGTTTCGAGAATTAATTTTGCCCTCAAAGTATCAATATCGCCAATCAGGGGAAGAATCCCTTTGGATTGTGATATGGGAATGACAGGGGAACTTAATTCGGAAATCAAATTTTGCTGTGACACAAGACGCCTGGTAACAAGATTATAGTATTTTTCAGCAAAATCGATATTCAGCTGATCAAATGCGCTATTAATTTTGCTCGCCCATTCGCCCATGGCAGAAACCGTAATATTGTTTGCATTAGAGAATCTCTCGACAAATCTCCAGTAGACCTCTCTAACCTTGCTTAACGCCCAAAGCACTTCATAAATCGGTGTCTGGCTTTCCGCCCTGCTATGTGCGACGGTAACTGCCCACTGTTCCAATTGCTCATTAAATTTATCTTTGTCTTCTAGTAAAACACTTGAAACTGTCATGTTGGTCAACTCATTCTGTTTACGAAGAAGTTCCACCGTGTCTGTATTGGCATCCTTGGAATAAACGGATCCATTTTTTTCATCTCGCATTTTAAGCCATTCATCGGTTATTTCATTTAAATGTTCAACCAAATATTGATAAAGTTCTTGATCCATCCTATTCCCGCCTTCAAAACTAATAAGTTCGTACTTTAACAGTCTATTTCATTATATAGAAGGAAATGGATTTTTCAACTATTTAGACTTTCGAAATAGTAAATCCTTTTTACAAATGTTGAAATAATTATTCACATAAGCTTTAGAAAAAATGATATGCTGGTAAAAAAAGGGTGGATTCTAATGAAGAAAATAGCTGCCATTATATCTGTTGTTTTTCTGATATCACTCGGTCTATTCCTATACTTCTCTAATAAGCCCCTCATCACAAATTCATACGATAAAATCACTGTTAAAGAAATGGATGGATCTGAACAAATTATTAGTGACTCCAAAACGATTGTTACTATTGTTCAAGAGATCAATCAACATCCCCGTCGACTCTCATTGCTCGATTCTCAATTTGAAGACGATTCTATAAAGCACAGTCTAATTGTGTTCGAAAAAGGGAATCAGCATATAACGATGGATTATATGCCCTCGAATGGGATACTTTATTACGGCCCTTGGAAAATTCACGATATAAATAATCTCTTCAACCCTCTGAAATAAGCTCTTTATAATAAAGAATAGTAGCATCCTTTTTCCCATCAGGTGATAGTGCAAATCCAGGGATTCATCCCGCAGCTTTCACTTCTTGAATGGTTGTTAATTCAACGATCTCCATACATTCGTCCCTTTCTCAGACCTTGATACGGCTTTTCTCAACCCATCTTTTCCTCACAGCACGCTTAACAAATTCGCTTTTTTTCGCATAGATCTCAATGACATCTTTGATCTCCTCGGCCATGTAACGGTCATTCTTATTGTGTGCAAGAGATGGATACCCTGAACCTCTTTGCAGATAGTCAGAACTTGCGACGCGATACCATTTTTCTGCCTCAATGGGTTCATTGCCAATGGTCATATGCAAAATCTTCTTCCCATCATGAATGATGGCCGCTCCAGAAACATGCAGCCTGCCGACAAAGCGCCCCCTGAAGCCTGGTCCTCGCCCATCTGCCATGCAGACCTGTGCATCAAGAGAGTCCTCCAACGCTTTCAATAAATGCTCGCCCTGAATTTCAAAATAAGTCGGATTCAGTGGGGATGGGCATGTTTCAATTAATTTCTTGCGTGAAATAAACCCAAAAGCACCAGCGTTGACGATCCCGCTATTGATCAATCCGAGTTCCGCCCCAAGCATATCCTTTAAACCATCGGCAATCAGATTGGAAATCGGATTTTCTTCGATTACATCGTGCCACAGGGGCTCATTAAGCGAGTAAAGCGGCTGGCTCAGAATATCCACTGCTTTTTCTTTATTTCTTTGAAGAATGGAAAGGGTTCTTTCATCCCCTTCAAAATCTTTCGTTTCAATCATTTTGGAATCGATAAGTGAAACACCAGCTTCTGTCACTTCAATTTCAATAACACCGACGTGCTCCCCGTAGTTCCCTGCACTGTTCCAGATGATCCCTTGTTGAACTTTCACCTCTGAAAAAAGCTGATGGTCATGGGCGGAGAGGATGACATCAATCCCATCCAATTCCCCGATCAATTCCACGTCAGCAAATGTCCCGACATGGTTCAAAAGGATGCCGACATCATACAATCCTTTATTTTTCTCTAATTCTTCCTGAATCGCTTGTTTAAAATCAGTCATATGGATGCCAAGTCCATCACAGAAAACACCCATATCAGGCGAGGTGCCTGTTATAAAGAATCGAATGCCTTGCTTTTCAATAATCGTGCTGGATAACAGCCCATTAATACTAGTACGATCCTTTCTGAATAAATTTGCGCTGATGAATGGAATCCTGCCATCCTCCGCCATGTGCTCGAGTGTATCGACTCCATTGAACATTTCATTATTCCCGACGGTCAAAGCATCATACCCTGCTTCTGTCAAGAGTTCGATGGCAGCGATCCCCCTGGTGCCCTGCAGTTCAATACTTTTAAAGTCGGCAAAATCCCCGCCGTCCAATAGGAGGGTATGTTCATTTTTCTCTTTCTTAATCACTGTCGCCGCCCTGGCAAATGCCTCAAAGTGACTATGCAGATCATTCGTATGTATGATTTTAAACCTCATGTGTAGACTCCTTATTATTGGATTTGTTTTCCACTTACAACGATTCGATAAAATTAGTCAAATTTCCTCTTTCCTACTGTCAAAATACCATTATCCAATTATTCTGAAAAATGATAGAATAGTTGTATCAAGGAGGTGGTTCATGTGTTCAAACACATCTTGCTGGCATCCGACGGTTCCAAACATGCCCAAAGAGCTGCAGAAACAGCAGCAGCTCTCGGAAGCCTGGCACAATCCGCAGTAACTGTACTGTATGTAATTGACAGTTCATCTTCTAAATCTGATGTCCTTTCTAAAGGAAGCAAAGAAGCCATTCAATTCGAAAGAGAAAAGAAGCTTGAATCCACCCATGAAATACTTAAGGAAAAATGCGTTCATTTTAAAACAGAATTTGTACGGGGAGATCCGGGTCCATCTATTGTAGAGTTTGCCAATAAGAACGGATATGACCTCCTGATAGTCGGGAGCAGGGGCTTGAACAGCCTCCAGGAAATGGTGCTGGGAAGCGTAAGCCATAAAGTGGCCAAACGAGTGAACTGTCCTGTAATGATTGTGAAGTGACTATTGACGGGGGAATCTTCCCCCTAAAAGTTTGATTCCGGCATTAAATCACTCAACAAAAGCCCCTTCTTGCCCACTTTCCACGATTGATCTGATTCAACATTGCTGACTAAACCTTTATCAAAGGAAAAGCAGAATCTGTCCTCAAAATTTCTCTTAATCGAAAAATACAATTCCTTTTCATCTGGAAGGAAAATCAAGGAGAGCTGTGTTGGGTAATCTCCTCTTGATTGACACGCTTTTTCCAATACCTCAAATCCCTTATCAATCGAAAAATTGTTTTCTTCCTCGTTTAAATAGTTTTTAACAATCTGATAACGATCCATTCCTGGCTCAGAAGTGGAATAGTTCGACGCTGATTGAGATAAAGGAAAATTGGTCAGTACCTGTACTTTTCCCCCGCCAGCATCCATATGCTCTCTTCCCGGAGAAACAATGAATGTTTCTCTCTGGTTGGTGCATAGTAAACTATGGACACTGTGCCCAGGGACATTGACAATGTTCTTTTCACTCAATAACTCTGCTAGATTAATAGAATCCAATTTACCCGATAGAACTTCATCAAACAATCGGATAATATGGACGACATTCTTCCCTCTTCGATAATTCCCCTCTTCTCTGCCTTCTACCATCTGAAGATTCATGAATGCACCATTTTTATTCATCCCAAGCGCAGGCAGAAACGTTCCACTGTCGCTTTGAAAAATTGTCAATCGCCCATCATTGGTATGTGAAAACTTAATCGGACGATCTCCAATATCAAAATTCATGCCAATGAACCTTTTTTCAGCATTTAAAACAAAGCTTGTACACATATCAACACTTCCTACTTTTCAAATATGGGAATAACAGCAGCACAACAAGTTTTTTCATAAAATTCGATAGGACCTGCTCCTCCTATCACTGCGTACTCATAATTCCTGTTAGACATCTCTTTAAGGCATGATAGTAAAAGGTTCTTCCCCATGCCTCCTTGGCGGCTTTCAGGCAAAACTCCCATCGGTCCAAAATAGCCCTTCTTTTTCTTATAGGCATCAAATGCTGCAAACCCGATATAATCCCCTTTTTCATTCTCTGCCAAAAAGACGGTAGGGACTTCCGTTTCCATTCCGTTCCATACTGTTTCTGCCCAATCCGCTGAAAAATGTTCTCGTACAAACGCACAGACTCTTTCCTTTTCTTCAACTCTAGCTACTCTAATAAAAGAATCCTCAAAAGACTTCTCCATGATGGAAGGCAGGTGGACAATCAAATCCCTTGCAGTGGTTCCGTGGGAAATCAGTACGGCCTTCTGTTCTTTAGTAAGCAAATGATCTACTTCCCCTGACATCATGAGAGCTTTGAGCACATGACCTTCATTTAAATGAAATTGGCCGTACCTTTCCCTTATTTCGGTTGCTTTTAAAAAGAGCTCCAGAATGGAAGATGTGACTCTAGTTTTAAAAATGGGGTGAACAAACCCTTCTTTCTTTGAATGTTCCATCCCTCTTTTTATGCTCTCAAGATGAAACTGACCTTTCAAAAAGATCTCTCCAAAAACGCCGGTCCTTTCCATTAGAAAAGCAGCCAATAAATGATCAGGGTCCACAATTAAACACTTATCTCTAACCGCTTCTTTTTCTGCATTTTCAATGATTCTTTTCAAACGATCTGTCATTTCAAATCGATCGCTGCCCATTTACTTTCCCCCTCTATACCTGATACTGTAATTCCTCAACCCTTCCAATTTTCCTTTATAATCAAATATCCCTTGTTGTATAAGATGGCGCACCCGATACTCGTAAAAACCATCCCCTACATATTGCTCTATCTGTCCAATGGCTTCTCCTATCAAGCGGGCAGCCTTCATGTATTCCTTTTTGTGTGAAGCAATATCCACCAGCATACGATCAAAATAATCTTCCTCAACACTTTTGATTTCTGAGGACTGCCAAATTCTTAGTATGCTCTCTCCTTTGTTTAGTTCTCTCCACTCTTGTAAAAGGCTGTCCTTTTCCTCTTCCGTCACACTTTCATTCGTTTCCTCCCATAATAGAACCATATCTTCAGGAAAAACCTCACCCGTATGTAGAAATGTATAAGTTACCCCGGGAGTTTTGCAGTGCTTGTTATAAGCGTGGGTGGAATTAATGATGAAAATGTCGTTGGGATGATTTCTTAATAGGTGCAGTACAAATCTCAGACCAGTCTGTTCATGTGCGTTTTCACCAGTCCAAATGATAATGGATTCATGCGGCGGAATTTCGTGGATGGAGTGAATGCAGTCGAGGAATGAATCAATATAGTATTCTACAGAAAATGGGTCAAAAAATTCATGGTAGAGATGATCTTGGATCCATTTCCCCCTTAATTCAATCCCTTCCTTACCATCTAAGTCAGAAATGGGTCCATATGCCAGGTTAGTTGGAAAATAAATGATGAACTGACCTTCCGTAATTCCTTCATTTTTAAAACCAAACCGCAGAGATGCTGCAGGTGATTCTCCAAATAAGATATGTACGCTCATCGTTCTCTCCTTTGAATCAATTTCAACCATTATACAATATTTTCTAGTATTTTTAACATTTTTATTGAAAATTCGATCATCTAAAGCTATAATCAAACTATCGAACATATGTTCCGAATAGGAGGCTACTATGAAAAATACCGCACTTATCATCATCGATGTACAAAACGCAATGTTTCAAGAAAGTAATCCAGTATATAATGGAGAGCACTTGCTGGAACAGCTTCAAAATGTACTTTATAAAGCACGTTCTTCCGGCTGTCACGTTTTCTATGTCCAACACAATGGCAAAGAAGGACACCCGCTCGCCTCTGGAAGTAAAGGATGGGGAATCCATCCTGCCATTACCCCTCAAGAACAGGACATCGTTATTCAGAAAAATACTCCGGACAGCTTCCATAATACAAATCTTAATGTGGAACTTAAAAAGAAAAAAATCGAACATCTCATTTTGACAGGAATCCAGAGTGAAGTCTGCGTGGACACGACCTGCAGGCGTGCATTCAGTATGAATTATGAAGTCACTCTCGTTTCCGATGCCCACAGTACATGGCCAGGATCCGGATTAAGTGCGCAGCAAATCATCGATCATCATAACCAAACGTTGAGATGGTTTGCCCAAGTTGTTGCATTAAATGAAATTGAATTTATTTAATCACCATTTTTGTAGTAAATGCTATAGTCCGTCCATTCGCCATTTTCATTAGAAAAGCCTTTCCTGATGCATTCGTATTGGAAACCTGCACGTTCTGCCAAACGGATGGACGGAACATTATCAGGACGAATTTGCAATTCGATCCGATGATAGCCCAATGCGTCAAAAAACATTTTGACTGCTGCTTCAACACTTTCTATCCCATAACCCATTTTCCAAAATTGATTATGGATGGAATACCCCATCATGGCCCAGTGGTAATCCATCCTTAATATCCGAATTAATTCCACTTTACCGACATTTGCCCCATCTTCTTTTCGAAAAATGCCAAGATGATACATCTCATCTCTCGCAGCAGAGTCTTTAAAGCCTGCAATCCATTTTTCAAACCAATCTTTTGTGGCATTGGGCATTTCTCGAAAGCCATCATCATACTTATATTGAGATGGCTTTCTCCCATCAAAGCCCTTCCGCCATTCTTCAAAATCCTCTTGTTCAAACGGTCTTAAGATTAAGCGTTTTGTTTCTGCAAAAAGTACATCTGATTTCATGTAAAGAGTCTCCATTCTACATCCTCTTGAAAGGATGATAATTTTGACTTTCCTAAAAAATTATGTAAAAAGAAAAAAGCTCTTTTTAGGAGCTTCCTTTCTAAAGCCACAAAACCCCGTTGACTATGATTCTCCTCCCAATAAACATGAACGTAATAGAGACATAGAAAAATACTTTCGACCATCCTGTTTACCCCTATTGAACAAAAGGATAGACAATCTATCTTTTTTTGATCCTTACTATGATAAGAAAACTTCGCAGATCACCGTACCGGCAAATTTGCTCCATTCTCCCGAAGAAACCATTTTGAATTACTTCAGTATCCTAAGAGAAGCAGAAAACCTAACATCAAAAAAACTTGGGGGATGCGGGACAGTTGGATTTGCTAAAATCCCATTCCCTCTTGCCTATCAATTTCTTACACGCGAGTACCAAAAAGAAATGCCATATCGCTCCTACCTGAAATCTTTTGAAGGAATCGGACATACCAATCTATTAAAATTAGAAAAAGTCCCTACCCTGGAAGGAAGTCGCTGGTTCATTGAGGTAGAAACAATTGAAGGTACTGATAAACTCTCAACTAATTTCGCCTATTATTACGGATTCGTTGAAGTACAGCAGGACAAATCACTTTTTAAAATCAGCAGAATCACACTCTACCCTGAAGATTTCCTGTGTGCAGCCTATCATGGATGGGATCATGATGCAGAAGCAGTAGTTGACGTTAAATTCGGTGAATGGTGCGGACTGATTAAGAAGAGAATGCCGACAAAGAAAGATGGGTTCGTGAAAACCATCGAAGTAATCGGAAAAGATGGCAGCGACTATAAATTCATCTTCTTCCAGTTGACGAATAATACAGATGTCCTTATTTCTCAATATAAAAGAAAACCAGGTGGACCATGGGAACTTTCCAATCTTGATCCTGAATCTTGCTTAAATAACAAAACAAGGTCATGAAACCATCCTGCTTTAAGTTCGACACCTATACAGATATATCCTATCACCCTGCATTGATTTGTTTCGTAATCAACTCTTGCAACAAGAGAAACAGCCCCCATCCCCCAACACCAAGAATAATGGAGAATGCGAGAGGAATTGAGTTCTTGAGGCAAATAAAGACAATGAAAAGAAGAGCCGCTGTTGCGGGAAACCCGGTCAAAACCCCAAAAGTAAACTGGCTAATCTCTGCATTTTTCTCCCCTTGAACCGATAGCCATATCATGCTTAATAAGCTGACAAGCGGCAACGCAGCAATAATGCCTCCATATGCAGGGAACCTTCTGGCAACTTCAGTGACTACTCCAATCACTGCTGCAGAAATCATTACTTTGAAAAAGATGTACATTGCTTGGCCTCCTTGCTCAAAAGTTCAAATGCCGTAAGGACCATATCTCGTTCTTTCTTATTCAAGTTGGACAAAATCATTGATAATTTTGCTTCATCAAGCATTGTATTTCGATGAAGAACTTCCTTTCCTTTCTTCGTCAAAGATAGCAGCGTGCGCCTCTCATCTTCAGGATGCTTCTTTTTTTCGATATATTTCTTCTCAATCAACCTTTTTACATGTTCAGATGCCGTATTTGGCGATAGTCCCATCCATTCGGCAATATCCCCAACCCCAGGATCCTTTCCTTTCTCTACATGTTGAAGGATGCGAATCATTTGATGGGTAACTTTCTCCGTATGAGTATAATGAAGGTGGTAGTAAATATCTGTCCAGTACTCATTAATTTCACTTGCTTTAACTTCCATAATTCTCCCCCTTTTTTTATGTCGTATTATACGACATATTATGCCGGTTTTTTCAATTTTTTTCAAGATAAAAAAACAACCCTGAATGGGCTGCTTTATCCTACTAAAATTCAAATTTAATAGGTCGAAGAAATAATTGCTCCAATGTTTCCTTTGCTTCAGCATTTTCAAATAAAATCTGATAAAGGGCCCCGCTGATAGGCATTTCCACATTATATTGTTTTGAAAGTACCATCAAAGCTTCAACAGTGGCAACTCCTTCAGCAAGTTTTCCGAAGCGTTCCCCCTCCACAAATGACTGGCCGAACTTTCGATTATGGCTGTGCGGCGAAAAAAGTGTGGCTTCATAATCCCCGAGGTGGCTGAGGCCATAAATGGTGATATCGTTGCCGCCCATCGCTCTTACCAAACGGGATATTTCACGCGTCCCCCTTGCCATCAGCGATCCTTTAAGGCTGGTATACCCGAGGCCATCCAGCATTCCTGCGGCAATCCCCATCACATTTTTTGTTGCGGCGCCTATTTCATTTCCAATCATGTCCTGACCATAATAAAAGCGGATTAAATCACTTGAAAACTTTTGAACAATCTCTTTTGTAATATCTACATTCTCTGAACCAATCACCATGCAGTTTGGAATTCCTTTTACAAAATCCTGTACATGCCCCGGTCCTACCCATACAGCAACATTTGCCCCAGCTGCCTCTTCAGAGACCACTTGGGATAATCTTTTTCCCGACTCTGCTTCAAGTCCCTTCATGCATAAAATGAATGTCTTTCCTTTAATATTATGTTGATTTAATTGCCATGCGAAAGATCGCAGCTGCTGTGCGCTAATCGAAATAATATGAACCTCGGAATATTCTATCGCCATTTCCAACGAATTCGTTAATTCAATTCCTTCTGGCAAGGCAAGGTAGTCATTTTTTCTCGTCTCCGCTAATTCCTTATAATTCTTTGAAGTTTCTCTACCCCATAAAAGTACTTGATGTCCTGCTTTATTCAAATACCAAGCAATGAACGTCCCCCAACGTCCGCAGCCTAAAACAGATATATTCATATTTCCATCTCTCCTTTACCAACGATTTGCTATGTCATCCTTTAATTGCCCAATAATACTGCTTAGATTCTTTTCATTTTTCCAAACCGTTCCCCATACATCATCATTTTCAAGCAGAATCCCCATGAACCAAATCCGTCTTAATGAAACGAATCTGCCAATTATTTGAACGTCTGCTTCATTTAACTTCCTGGAAGATTGATATCCTTCAAGAAATGCAGCCCATCCCTCTTTTTCCATGGATGGATAGTTATTTAGTAAATTCCAAGAGAAAACAGCAAGATCATAGGAACGATACCCAAGAGCTCCACAGTCGAAATCAAAAGCTTCCAAGCGATTTTCCTTCACATGCATATTGAAGTTATGGAAATCCCCATGGCAAAATCCATACTCAAGATCTCGACCATTCAGTTCTTTCAGAATAGCTGCTACAGTATCTTTTAGAAACTTTTCTTCCGCATTCAATCCAAATTGTCGGAATGCAGCTTGTATCCTCTCAAAGGGTTCCATCGCTAAATGATTTTGATCCAATTGAAATAACCTATCATGATTAGGTTGAAAATCATCCCAAGCTGAATGTATTTTTGCCAATCCTTCCCCTATTAATCGGCAGTTCGAAGCCGTAATATCTGGACGATCACCTTCAGAATAGGTAAACAAAACTCCATACCTTAACCCTTCTGGAGCATCAATCCATGTAAGAAACTCGCTATCTTTTCTCATGACAGGAACGGAAACAGCGATCCCCTTCATTTGTAGATGAAGGATTCCTTCCAATTCGAACAAAATGTCAGACTTTGACCTCCAGTTTTTACGGTACACTCTGAATATGTATGTACCTGAATTCGACTCCACGAAATAAGAATCATTCAATCCCTTGGTCAAAAAATGACAGGCTGTAATTTCCCCAATATCATAATCTTCCATCATGTCACGAATGGATTGGTCATTTATTAATGAATGTTTTACTGAGATTGTATACATATGAAAACCCCTATTAATTCTTTATTTTGAGACCCCCTTTAAAAAGTTCGACTTTTCTTGTTTAATCTCCTTTTTTCAAAAAAAGGTGTTCAAATCACATTGGCTGGGATACCATTAAAGAAAAGGGAAAATTTTCTATTTGAAGGAGGTCTCAAAAGTGAAAAAGAAAAAATGGAAATATGTTTTTCTTTGTCTGTCATTGTGGATCGTCGTAATTGGATTGAAAATATATGATATATATCGAGTAAAAGATTTAGATGATGCTATTTCGTTTGATGAACAATCCTTCACTTCCATGGGATTTACAAAAGATAAAAGTTTAATAAGAGGCGATCAAGCCTACGAATGGTTTACAAAGGACCCAGACACAGTGAAGGAATTAATGAATTTCTTGAGTCAATATAAAGTAAAGAAGGAACCGGGAAAGGTATACGAAAAGCACTTAAATAACAGTGAACCTATAGAATTTTACATATCTAATCAGGGAAAGCCTATCATTGTTGATTTTTATAAAAATGATGTCCATGTTTTTGTAGGCCATTATTACAAAGTACTGAATGGCCCAATCGACATGAATTGGATAAAGGAATTTTCCGATAAACATATGGAAGAAGGAATTTTGAATGAAGGATAGAGTGAAAAATCTTCAATTTACCAAATTTCAAAATGAGTTAGATGATCTAGTTTCTTTTTTAACGGATACTGCATGGGAATACCATTCCAATCCAACACCAGAAAAAAAGCAAATTGTGGAACAATACCACAATGGATGGTATCAGGATGACAGGGAAACTTATTGGATTGAACAAGAAAATGAAAAAATTGGCTTACTTATGATACACGATATTAATGACACAATCCCCTTGTTTGATATTAAGTTAAGTAAAATTGCTAGAGGAAATGGTATTGGGACAAAAGCTGTCCATTGGATGACGGACTATACTTTTAGTCTGCCTGATAAGAAAATAAGAATAGAAGCTTATACTCGAAGCGACAACCTGCAAATGAGGAAAACACTATATAAATGTGGCTTTGTTAAAGAAGGTTATTTACGAAGCGCGTGGGAAAATAGTGATGGGACTGTAAATGACTCGATTTGCTACGCAATTATTCGGACTGATTGGGAAAATAAGAAGACTACTCCAATTAAATTTGACGATTTCCCGTTTTGAATGAAAGAAAAAATTAAATGTTCATTATTATACCCCTTCCTGAAATACAAGAAATCGACAATATAAAAAAGGCATATTCCTCTACGTCCAGAAGAACATACCCTATCACTCTAATAGTTGGCCAGTTTAACAAATCTGATTTTACCAGTTAAATAGTATATAAGGTCTCCCACCACATGGCACCGCCTACGAAGCAGACCAACACTGCCAGTATATCGAAGGTCCGGGTCTGCATCATGACAAACCATTTTTCATCTCCATTTCCGTATGGATAGGATTCAGCAAAAAGCCATTTTGGTGTCCATACCGTGCGCTTCTACTGATATACAGTAGTCTCCCCTTTTAAAAATTCTCCTGATTCAGGCTTGAAGCTTTTTACCGTATAAATCGCCGCTTCTGATTTATTTTCTGAAGCATTGATTTTATCTTACTCTATAATGCAAGGTATTTAGAAAAATAAAAATCCAATCCTTTTTCATTAGGATTGGACCATATCATTTCTAAGACCAATGCAAAGGATGTTTGATCCCTGGCGGAAGTTTAGTCTTACTGTCGCCTTTGGCTGCATTGATTTGAACTTGTGTCAGAAACAGGCTATTGCTGAAGTCCGCACCTCTCACATCAGCATCACGCATATCTGCACCAATCATTTCTGCCATTCGGAAGTCTGAATCTCTAAGATCTGCGGCAATTAGATAGGCTCCTCTAAAATTTGCTCCCCTAAAATCAGAAGTCTTTAAATTTTTACCCATTAAATCTGCACTCCGGAAATTCATCTAATTTTTTGGATTAAGTTGATAAATTACAAGAGCTTCCTTCCTCACCAGTTCCCCTGCCCTTACCAGCAGCTCATTCACTCGGAATCGATGTAAAACAACATCAATTCGGAGAATCTCTTCAGGTTCCCCCAATGTCAATGCTTCTGTCTCTTTATTCATGCACATTAAATCTGCATGAATGTCCCGGCAAGCTTCTATACATAGAGCTTCATTCAAATACCAAAGCATTTCATGGAACTGGTGCATGATAGGGAACACTTTGAACATCAACTCTGCTTTTTCCGGTGTTCCTCTCCAGGATTCCCCTGCAAACGTAAATTGAGAAACTTTTTGTCCTGCCCCAAAGCATTCAAATACTGTACATCCTTTATACCCATTTTCTCTCAAGTCCCCATGGATGCTGCATCGGTAATCCGATTTTAGATTAGAACATGGTTCACCGCCATCCTTATTACATGGAAAATCAGCTGATTTTCCAAAAGGCAATGCTACGCAGCACAAACCAAAGCAATTTTCACAATCCGCCTGCAACTGGGATTAGTGCACTTCCTTTTAATTCATCCAAACTAGCATATCTATAATACTAGCATAAAATCCCATTTCATCCTGTGCAAATCATAATAATATTTCCATCCGGGTCCTCAACATGAAAAAATGAAAAATAATCAAACCGGACAATTTCTGAAACAATTTGATATCCCAGTTCTTTTAAATAGTCGTAAGCACAATCGATATCATCTGTATGAAAGTTGAAGATCGGATGTGGATTGGGATTCAGCTTTTTCTGCATACCAGTCGGTCCAGCATCCAACGTTAATCCGGTGTGTCCATCAATCTCAATATTATAAACGGGTGGATAAATGTCCTGCTCACGGATACGAAGGTTGAGCAATAGGCTGTACCATTTGACTGATTCATGCAGGTCGGAAACATGGACAAAAACGGTATTCATTTTGTTTAGGATAGGACTTTTCATAAGAAACACACTCCATTTCATTTCATTTTCCTCTATTTAAACGAGTTTAAATGGATAAATTATACGCAGGGTTAAAATTTTTTGTAAAATGGGTTTGACTATGACGCAGCGTTAAGGTGTAAAGTGAAATAGTCAGGAGGTGATCGAATGGAGTATACGGTTCAGAAATTGGGGAAATTGGCTGGAATCAGCGCAAGAACGCTTAGGTATTATGATGAGATTGACCTTCTTAAGCCGGCAAGAATCAATTCATCAGGATATCGAATCTACGGGCAGACTGAAGTCGATCTGCTGCAGCAGATCCTTTTCTATCGAGAGCTTGGCCTTTCCCTTGAAACCATTAAAGAAATCATTGCATCACCTGCATTTGACAGTGCAAAAGCATTGACCGAGCACCGTGAACAGCTCCTTGACAGACGAAAGCAGCTGGACCTTCTCATAAAAAATGTGGAGAAGACCATTGCAGTAAAAGAAGGGAGAACTACCATGTCAAACAAAGAAAAATTCGAAGGCTTCAAGAAGAAAATGATAGATGAAAATGAAGAGAAATATGGAAAAGAAATTCGAGAAAAATACGGGGATGAAACAGTAGACCAGTCGAATCAAAAAGTAATGAATATGACCGAAAGCGAGCATGAAGAAGCAAACAAACTAGAGGAAGAATTGCAGCAAACCCTTGCAGATGCATTTAAAACAGGAGAGCCCGGCGGAGTATTGGGACAAAAAGCAGCAGAACTCCATAAGAAATGGCTGATGAATTACTGGAAATCCTACAGTAAAGAAGCACACGCGGGGCTTGCCCAAATGTATGTGGATGATGAACGCTTCACTGCCTATTACGACAAGGAACAGCCAGGGACAGCAGCTTTCCTCCGGGATGCCATCCTTATTTATACCGGAATGAAAAAGTAGGGCTGTTTTCGTAAACATTGTTGTTAAAATCTTACTTTCGATTTTAACGTAAAAATACCTGTTTTGCGCGTTGATATAGGGTATCCAGGCTCTTTTCCAGATAAATCTCCTTTACAATTTGCATAAGTTACTCTGTTTTAGCGACTAAAGCAACATACTTTAAGAAAAGAGCCAAAAGTAAAGAAAATCCGGCAGAGGATTGATCACCCTTTGCCGGCTATTTGGGTATACTCGAAGTTTAGGCGAAATTACTAGAACAACAGCATTAGTTGCTAGAACTTACAGACATTTCGCTAGAACCTTCAAAATATTAACTAGAACATCCCCCATTAGAGACAAAATCATTAGTAAATCCCTTGAAAATTCAGCGCATTCATCTTCAACCCGAGCTCAACAGCTGCAGCATTCAGCAATTCCCAAGAAAAACAGTAAAATTTCCAATAAACGATCCTGTCTTCCTCCATTTCAATGAAGTGGATATTGTTTAAGTAATCCCCATCCTCCTTAATCTCACATTCAACCACCACTGTCCGTCCCCAAAGCTTAACGATAGATGCACGAATAGCCCCTTGTCCTGCAGCAACTTGTGTCCAATCATTCAAGGAGTTCTTCAAGGTTTCATCTTTTCCAAATTCAATGCCCGCATGCATGATTTCTGTGACAACATGGTCATCCAATAGAGAAGCAATGAGATTCGGATCTTTTTTCTCAAACCCTTCCAGCAAACGTTCAAGCGTCGCGGAATAGGTGTTACATTCTTGCACATTCAAGAGTTCCAAACTAGGAAGTTCGTTTATCCCCTCGGAAAGAACCGCACGTGCACGGTTGAGGTTGGCATAAACAGCACCTTGAGTACATCCGAGTATTTCCGCCGCCTCCTTTGTACTGAATTGAAAGACGTCCACAAGAAGGACAGACGTATACTGTTTTGGAGTCAATCGGCGAACCAAATAATCCAGGCTTTCTATCACTTCAAGGCTATTTTTTGCATCGATATCCTGCTTCCACTCAATATCATACCCTCCTGCGACAGCTGCCTTCCCTCTTCTGCACTGATCGATCCAAAGGTTTGAAGCGATCCGAAATAAATACGCCTTCAAATTCAATTCCTGAAAAACCTTTGTCAGCATGGAAAGTGACTTCAATAATGTTTCCTGGACTAAGTCCTCTGCATCCCAGGGAGAACCGGTAAGCCTGAAGCAATACCACCATAAGTCTTTCCGAAATGGCTCTATCGTTCTTTTATATTCCTTTTCAACGGAGCGCATCTTCTCACTCCAAGAGAGGACGGATTGATCATTCATTTTAAACACTCCTTTTAGTTTACATAATAAAATTATATTAAACTTACATTGATTGCTGCTATGATTTACTATACTTACTTCTTCATCTCTTACTTCAATACCTTTCAAAACGAAAAAACCCAAACCAAATTGGTTCAGGTTCTGTCAGGTTCATCCTTGCATAATGAGACGATTGAAAAGAGAAGCCCTGTTATGAAAAAAGATAACGTCACGATCCAATGGAACAAATAAAATGAAAAGAGCGTCGATACAAACATGAGCATCAGCCAGAGCAGCGGTTGGCGTTTTCTACATTTGTCCTGCATTTTTTTGGCTCCAATAATAATTCTCCAATGCTTCGGCCAAAGCTTTCATGGAACGATCCAGTTCAGCCCGGTTATTATCCACACCGCCCACTTCCACTAACATCGCCCTTGAAGATAAGTCCTGGTTATAAACGCCGTCCCCCATGGATTTATTTTTCAAAAGAACGCCCCTGCTCAATCCAGGATAATGGGCTTCCAGATACGTATGCAGTTTTTCGGCAAATGCCAGGTTTTCTTTATAGGATTTATGCTCCTCTCCTACAATGAAATACAGCCTTGCATAGCTTTTGTCCTTAATGGCAATGGTTGTATCCTCTCTCCTCAGGGAATCACGATGAAGATCGATGAACATCTTTAAACTTTCCTCATCAGCCATGGCATCTTGAACGATAGATCTTGAGAGCTTGTAGGATTGATTGGTCGTCAATCCCTTCACGTGGAGCTTTTCCGCCATGTTATCACGATCATGTTCGGCGCCAATTCCATTTTTGGCCAAAGCATCGGCTAAGGTGGTCCCCGCTGAAATTATATTCAATTCAGGATTGGAACTGACTGCATCGTTCGGTTTTTTGGCATTTGGCAATAGCGGCAGGAAGGACTCCCAGCTATGTGAGTGATAAATATAGACCACTTTTTCTAAATTCGGATGTGCCGGTGGAACTGCAGTTTGATTTCCACTTCCAATTGGCTCCTCATTGTTAAGCAGGACGTCCATCGGAGGAGTGGATTCAACAGGGAGATTCGTAAAATTGCTCCCTTGTCCTGCAATTTGTATTTTTGTATCAAAATTGGCGAAGCCCGGAAGTTCCCTTCCTAGAAGAGAACGAATATCATAAGGCTTCACATTGGTCGCCAGCATGAAGGCCATCTGGCTGAGTGAAGTGCTTCCTTCATCGGGAGCTGGAAATGCATGATTTTCACTCATGAAACTATGTGAATACAGTTCCGACGCATCAATATTCTTTAATAATGACGACATATATTCAGAAGAAATTTTATTTGCGGCAAGGCCAGAGATGCTTGATGCAAGCGTGAAAAAAATTAGAATCATAACAACTAGCATCATGATCTTTTTCGAGTACCATCTCAACTGTCCCAACATCATTTTTCCCACCCCCTTTAAAAAGGTATGCAAAGCTGCGGGGGTTATGAAAAAGGAAATAAGATAGGGAAACATAAGACATCAATTGTTCCTAGTTGATTCTTATCTTGGCTAGCTGGATCTTCTCATGGATACCGGCTTGCTCATTTTCGTTTTTGATGCAGAACGTTTTTTATAATAGGTAAATAGGTTCCCTAAGCACAGACCAATAAATAAATACAATAATCCTCCTGATAATGCGTATATAAGGCTGCCTGATGCACCTGTTAGAAAACCATATACTACTTGATCTTTATCTTTTGCTGGAGATGTTGGAAGATCTGTCAGCATAAAGAATGCAAAGAATAATGTGGCATTAATAAATGGCGGTCTAAATGCATCTGCTGCTAATGTAGAATGGAAAAAACCCATAATTGCCAAAATAAGAAACGATGTGCCTGAAAAAGCAAAGACTTGAGGAAATTTATGAACACGGTTGACTACGACATACCCGCCTATCAACAGCAGGGGAATCGCCCATGGAGTCAGATCTCCAAACGCCCCCCACCAGCTCTGCCCCGTTCTGAAAAGAAGGTACGATAACAGCAATCCTAATGCTGCAGGATTAAAGATTGGTTTATTCTTATAAACTATAAAATGTTTTGATAAAATGGCAAGTACAGCTGTTGAAGTAACCACCCACATGGAAGCTGCTGTACTAGAAACAAGGGCGATAATCAAACCTGTGATTACTGCACCATCCGGCACTGTCCACTTTCTTCCTTTGATGATATTTATAGCCGTATCAACTACAACTCCTGCAATAATTGCAATGATTGCATTTTTGAACCCAGCCATGTCTTTATAACCTATTGATGCCAGTATAAGATAACAAGCCATTGCAGCAGCTACATATCCTTTAGGGGTTTTAACCCATTTTTTAAATGTCATCCTTATTTCCTCCCACCTTTACAATCTTCAGTTCCGGAGTGATCAACCGTCCTCTTGCACCAGCCGCTTCCAATAATATATCCGCTTCTTCAGCCTCCATTAAGAAGCATGCCGTAGAAAGGGCATCCGCCAACATTGCTGAAGGGGCGATGACAGTAGAACTTACCCATCGATTGGGTGAACGTGTGGTTTCTGGAAGGATGATATGGTGGTTTTCAGGATTATCCTCATTCTTTCGTTCATAACTTCCACTTGTGCAAACGGCTTGGTTCGATATATCAAATACTTCGATGACCTCAGCAGTTTTTACTGGATGTTGCAGACCGATTTTCCACGGTGTGTCCTTTCGCTCCAATCCTCTTGCATACACATCTCCACCGGCATTTATGATATATCCCTCAAACCCGTTCAGTTCAGCTGCTGCCAAATCGATCGCGAATCCTTTTGCGACAGCTCCCAAATCTATAATTAGCGGCTTTTTTAATCGTAAACTCCTGGTCGATTCATCTAAAATAATATCCCTATATGTTGCGGCAGAATCGATTGAAGCCGTAGAAATGCGTTCTCCCGTTAAATAATTTTGATTAAATCCATGCTGTTCCATGGCCTTGCCGATGGTGGGGTCAAACCTTCCATCCGTTGCATTTGCTACTTCTAAAGCGAACTTTAATGGTCCAAATAAATAGGGGCTGATATTTACTGGTTTTCCTGCTATGCTGCATGCACGCATTAATTCACTCTCTGGATTAAAACGGCTGCAGGCTTGTTCCACTTTCCGAAAATGCTCGAAAGCTCGTTCAGCAGCAGCTTCTGCTTCTTTTTCAGCAGTTCCATTCCAAGTTGCAATCTTAATTTCAATCAATGTATCCATAAATAATTTTATTTTTCTCATCATATCTCCTACGAATTTTCCGCTTGACTTAGCGCATCCTGCACCGCATTTTTAAAAGCTTCTGTACTGTATGTGGCTCCAGAGACATTTTCGACGTTATAACTTTGATCGGCGACTACTTGATCAGGGAGATTCACGACATCCTCTTCTGAATAGTGCATACCCCAATCACTGATTTGAACATCAACGATCTTATCTTTCTTTAAGGTCACGGATACTTGGATTTCTCCTCGCCTGTTCATTCCCATTCCGGTATAGGTACCATCTCTGTATTGCTGTTTCGGAGTATTGATCGTTTCACTATTGAGAGAATTTGTTTTTTCTTTATTAGGATTGGATACTTGTCCATTTGTCTGCTTATTTAAAAACTCGTAATGAGCGGATTCCATTTTGACAGCGTCCTGTTCCGTTGTATAAAAACCGCCTGCATACACGGCAGCTACTGCGGCGCTGCAGAGAACGACCCATTTTTTGTCCATTTTCCCCATCTGAATCCTCCTTGTACTCATTTATCTGATACTCTAAGCATATAGGTCTACTTTTAAAATTTCTTTAAAAATACACTCTTATTTAAAATGACTGCTTATTACTTAATAATCCAAATATCAAAAAGACCCGCATTTCTGCGAGTCATTTAGCCTTTGGATGATTTGATAATGGAAGTTTGATAATAAATTCACTGCCTTCATTTAGCTTTGATACTGCCGTTATCTGTCCTCCGTGAGCTTCTACTATCCATTTAGCGATGGATAATCCAAGTCCTGAACCGCCGGTCGCTCTGTTTCTCTCTTTTTCACTACGATAAAAACGATCAAAGATATATGGCAGATCATCCTCGGAAATTCCTTTACCATTGTCTTTAAAATTTATCATCAAATGCGACGTGCCTTCCCTTTTACACATAACCACAATTTGACCATTTTGGTAACTGTATTTAATGGCATTATCCAATAAAATTACAAATAATTGATGGAGTCGTTCTTTATCTCCGAAGTAATTGATATTTTTCTCTATTACTTTTTTCAGTTCCATTTCTTTCATATCTGCAATCGGCTGAAACTGCTCCACTAAACTTTCAAGCAGCACATCAATGGAGAATGAGCTTGGATTAAGCTGTTGCTCATTGGAATCGTATCTAGCCAGCGTCAATAAGTCCCCAACCATTTTGCTAAGCCGTTTCACTTCTGAAAGGCCATTATAAATACTCGTTATTTCCTCTTCAATCGTGCGCGTTGGATGTCTGAAGAGCCTTTCTAACTGTGTTTGAATAATGGCAAGGGGCGTTCGAAGTTCATGAGATGCATCCCCGACAAACTGCGCTTGTTTTTCCCACGATCTTTGAATGGGAATCAAGGCTTTGTTTGCGAGGAATAAGCCGGCAAAAAACGAAATTGCAAGCCCGATTACACTGCCAAAGGCAATCAAAAGGAGAAGTTTTTTCAGCACCTTTTCCTCGGGATCTATATTGTAAACAAGTTGTACAGTGGCTGATGAAGGAACTTTTTGCGGTTCGAATTTCAATACTTTATGCTTTAGTATCCTGTAAGTATGACCACCAACGGATTTCGTTTTTACCTTCTTATCATCATTCGTTGGCTTTAACGACGCCAATTCCCTGCTGTAAAAGGCATTTTCCGGATAACTTTGGAGCAGGTTTCCTTTCTCATCCCAGAACAAGTATGTGACCTTGCGCTCCGTTTCCCGCTCCCTTTCCTCTGACTTTATTTCATTTGAGTTCTGTACAAGATAAGCCTCTTTATGACGGAGCCGGTCGTCAATCGAAGAATAAGAGATTCTTTCCATGAACAAATACAAGCTAAAGCCCAAGATGGTCAGCACAATAAAAAATACAAGTGTAAAAAGCGAGACTAATTCGATTTTAGTTTTGCGGAACATTTACTTCTCCTTTTAGCATGAATCCGATCCCCCGTACTGTGACAATCCAATGATCCATTTGAAAGGGAACAAGTTTTTTCCGAAGGTGGTGAACATATACATCCACGACATTCACCCCTGCCTCTGAGCTGAATCCCCAGATTCGATTAAAGATTTGATCGCGCAGGAGAATCTGCTCCTTATTCAAAATAAAGAATTCAAGCAATCGAAATTCTTTTATCGTCAAATTCAATTTTTCTCCATTTAAATAGGCATCATGGTCATTTAACTTAATTGGTCCATATCCAATTTCCACTTCTGCCAAATCTCCTTTTCCGCGGAGGAGAACTCTAATGCGGGCAAGCAATTCTGGCCCGGCAAACGGCTTGATTAAATAGTCATCTGCTCCTGCATCGAGCCCTTTGACCCTATCCGTGACACTGTCTTTAGCAGTCAAAAGCAAGATAGGCGTCTTTATAGCTTGTCTTCTCAAAGATTGTACAATCGAAAAGCCATCCATCTCAGGAAGCATAATATCAAGGATAATTGCATCATAGATATTCTGCTCTGCAAGCATTAGACCATCCAGTCCGGTATGGGCAGAATCCACATCATATTTTTCTTCTCTTAATAAATCAGCTATCCCATCAGCTAACATTTTTTCATCATCAATGATTAGAATTTTCATTTTTGCCTCCAAATTCTTTACCTGCTCCTATTTTATCCCGAGATTATTAAAATATCTTTAAAAATGGGTGGGAGGTGAAGCATAATTGTAAATTCATAATAAAAAAGTACATCACTTTTCATTAATAGCGATATACTTTGGAAAGCTATATTCATATTTCAAGACGACTAAGAATATGTTCAGTTATTTCAACGATATTCAATTTATCGGTTTGTATGTACTCATCAAATGTGCCTGACCTGAAACCATCAAGGCATCTTTCTGTCTGCTGGAAACACCAATTCCCTTCTTCTTCCCCTCTATTCAAAAGCCGATCAGAAATGGTTTCCTTTTCCGCCATTAAACAAAAATGATATGTCTTGGCATCTATTTTTTTGAACCCGTTATAAATGTATTCAAATCGTTCCTGATTATAAATCGTCATTGGAACAATCAATGTTTCATGATAGGTGTCCATCAATTCTTCAGCCACTTCCACCACGAGATTTTTCCAAAGGATGAAGTCCTGAAAGTCACCAGTTTTTGCTTCCCTTTGCCTGATTTCCACAGGCAGCATCTCCCGGAGCAAGTACCCGACCATTTCTGGATCAAAAAGAATGCTTCCTTCGATTCTGCTCTTTAATTCTTCAGCTACACTCGTTTTACCAACCCCAAAAGCCCCATTGATCATAATAATCATTGTTTTGTACGCTCCAAGTGAAATGAAATTTTCTTTATAATTTCTTGATAAAAGTCCTCTTCATGAGGGACAAACGCTTCTTTTCCTACGCTATCGGTTATCTGAAAAAATTCTCCCTCTTTTGTCTCGCCAAATCCTTCTATACAGACTTTTTCTCTAGTTCCCGCCCAAAGCTCACTGAACTCTTGAAATTCGATTTTGACGATCCCTGCTACTTCCTCTTTTTGAAGTTCATAGTTATTGATTGGCCCTTCATGAAGGAAAAGGTATGTATGTGTTCGTTCGCGATCAATCAGGTCCTCTCGCTCGACTTCATACGATATCACACCTAAATGAATCAATTCACTCAAAGCCAGCTCGAGTCCGACTTCTTCTTTCACCTCACGAAGTCCGTCTTCCACCGTTTCTTCTGCAAGCAGGTGCCCCGCCGCTGTAATATCCAGCAGGTTGGGATAATCTTTCTTATCTTCACTTCGGAGCTGAAGGTGGATGTAGTCTACTTGATTTTCTCGCGTCACAAACCAACAATGAAACGTTTCATGCCAATGACCGAGCCGATGAATTTCTTCCCTTGTCGCAACCCCTAATTCGGTACCATTTTCATCAACGATTTTAATTAGTTCAGATTCCATTTGATGCACCTGCTTTGATTTCAAAAGTTATAATTCCAATTAATTTCATACTTGAGCTATCTCTCGAGAATTTGATAATCTTTACTCTTTTCAACTGCAATATTATTTATCTCGGCAAAAGAAACAAGAGCATCATAAACCCCCGCTGGTTTAAAGCGAATAATCCTAAGTTTCGTTCCTTTTAGTGGACATATTGAAATACATTTTGATGCCCAACCTGTACGTTTACATTTAATAATCTTAATGTCACTGGAAGTTAGACTGCGGCAATATATTATTCCGAGAAGAAACTTCACTCGATATATGATTTTTTCATTTGTGATTTCCAACTCAAAATCAATTAATAACAGAATTGCTGCCAAAATTGCCACAGCTATATCAAACATGAATCCTGTAATATCCACATCGATCAGCATACTTTGAATACATAAAAGTATAAGAGTAGTAAAAAGAGGCAATCGTTTCAATTCAGCAGAATAGATCATTTGCTTCCCCACTTTGTCCTCATGATAAAAATCGAAACTGACAGTTTTTTCAACACCAATTGTAGTGCTATTATTTTCATATACGAGAATAGAAAGGTGGAGTGAAATATGGCACTTGAAATGAGAAAGTATTGCGAAAACTGCAGTCAACCACTTCAGGATCAGGGTGTTGCCTTTTTATTTGCACTTATGAATGTACATTCTGTTCAGACTGTACTGAAAAAATGGAGCAGGTCTGCCCAAATTGTGGGGGAGAACTTGTGAAGCGGCCAAGAAAGAAATGGTCAATGTTTGTATAGAAGTTCTCCCTTTTTCTTACTCACTCCCATTGTTGTTGCTATCAGCATAATATTGTACAACTTTTTCATATAGAACCAGCTCCTGTTGTCCCTTCTCCGTCAGTGTGTAGACACCTCGCTGAACACGCTCGAACCAGCCTTCATAATTTTTACTCAAAATGGAGGTGGTTTTATCCCCTGTTCCTAAATCACGGAGCCCTTTTGGAGACATTGGGCCATTTTCCTTCAGGAAGTGTGCAATTTGAATGCAATTTTCTTTGTAGGCAGTGACAATTTTTGTTTTGGTGCTGCCCCCTACATTGTAATCGCCGTTTCTGCCCTGGATTTCCTGGATGATCTGCTTTCGTCTCCGCCTATTTTGCTGCCTGCTCTTTTTCCGGTCAAATGGCTGCGGTTCAATTCTCACTTCTGCTTTAGGAGTGCTTCCCTGGAAAGAGACGATAATCAAACCGAGTTCCATTCGCCTTATTAAATGGCACAAGTCCTTCCACTTTTTCGAAAACAAGCTGTATTTTGGTTTTGGTATACCAATGTAAACCTGGTCCGCTGCCTTTTGCCTCTTAGCTGCTTGGATAAGAAGATCGACGGTCATGTTCAGCTTTAATTCGACCACGAGCAATTCATCTTCTTTGATGGCTGCAATATCGCAATGCTTCACTTCTCCATAAACATCGTATCCCTGTTTGACGAAATATTTTCTGATCGGCTCATATAAATCTGCTTCCAGCCGCTTTTCCTGCTGTTTTTTCATATGTATCGCAACTTTCTATATTTGTATAACTGTTTTATATCTATCGATTCTTTATAGATACCTATAACTTTATCAAAACTATCAATCACTATTCCTATTATATCACTCACACTATTTCCCTGACTAAAAATTCCATAAATCCGACTGGAATTCATTAAAAAAACGCCAAATAAATGGCGTCTCCTCATTCTTCATTATACTCCTGATTTTTCATTTCAGTCATATCCCTCACCCCCGTACGGGCATAGGATTTGTTGAACGCTTTAATTTATACGCTTTTGAATAGCGCTCCATTTCTTCTTGCTGCTCTTTCCATAAATGCAATCAAGATAAGAGAAATGAGTAAATAACCAATCCCGATACTGAATTCTTTCATTAATAAAGGAGCAATGGCATAGGATTCTAAACCAAAAATCCCTCTCAATGCCTCAATACTATTTGTCAATGGAAGCATCCTAGCGATACTCTCCAATGGACCTGGTAGAAAATGAACGGAAAAGTTGGCACCGCACAAAATCTGAGTGACCGCAAGTACAATGTTTAAATACAAATTTGGATTTTCTACTAAAAGACTTACAGCTGCAAAAATCATTGAGAAACTCATCATGGAAAACAAGGTGATGACCATTAAAACAAAAAGTGTTCCAGTCTTCATCAAAGGCATCTCAAGTCCAAACAAGAAATGTCCAATAACCAAGCCAGCAGCAAATACGAATGTCGAATCCAAGAAAGGTACAATCGCCTTCCTCAAAATGATTAATAATGTCGATGTAGGAGATGCAATGCTCAGCTCAAGTGTTCCGAATCTTCTCTCCATCCTGAACATGTTCAAAAAGTTGATGGACATTGTTTGAAACGTATAGAAGGCAATATTTCCGATTACGACGAATTTTATAAATTCTGATCCTATAACAGAACTGACCAAGGCGGCATAAAACAAGTAATGAATAATCGGATCAATAAGTCTAAACAGGATAAATAGTTTTACGGATTGAAAAGAATAGATTGCCTTATAATTTATATTGGTAAACCCGTATTTATACAGCAGCATTAGATCGCCCCCAAATTTCCTTTTTGGCGTATGATGTTCTCTATCCTCTTCACGATAAAATAAGAAGCAGCCAAGTAAACAAGGCTTACCAATACCGCTATAATTAATGAAGTATACATGTTAGGCGAGAGCAGCAATGATTCATGCACAGCTTTGATACTCCAGGTCATCGGTATCAAGTAGGAAATAAACCGGAGTGCTAAAGGCAAATGATCAACCGGAATCAAGACCCCGCAAATCAAAATCATTGGCATTAGGATTAAATTTTGAAAATCAAACGCGTTTTGAAAAGCTACAAAAACGATAGCCAATATCAATCCAGCAACACTCAATGAAAAAACAAGGACGAGTACAGTTAAAAAGAATAGTGAATAATCCTCAACCCCTATTGAAAAATGAAAAATGAACTTGGCGTATACAAAGCTTAAAATCATGGAAATGAGTGCAATTACTGAATTGCTGATGGTTTTTGAAAGTATGATTTTGAACAAAGACACCGGTGCAGCAATTAAAAGCTTTAAAGTATCGCTCCATTTCTGTGATATTAGCGAAGATCCTGAAGAATATAAAACATAGCTCCACATACTGATCAACGCCGATGCCACCACAAATTTATCTGACTGGATGTCACCTCTTACTTGCTTCAAAAAATAAAAAATAGTCAAAAACATAAAAGGCTGAAAAAACAGCAAAAATTGATACATTCTGTTATTGAAGTTCGTGAAATATTTAACTTCTCTTATAAGCAGCCAAACAGAGTTCATGCCATCACCCAACATCCTTCATGTGATGGACATAAGCATCCTCTAAAGAGATATCCTTCTTCCGCAGTTTCAATACCATACCATATCTGCCAAGATGGTCTGAAATTTTCTCTGTAATCGACTCATCGACCTCGAAGTTAACTGTATAAAATGGTTCTTTGATTGCCTCTATTTCCACATTCGTAAAGAAGCTGTCTCTTTTTAAGCTCTCTGTATCAGATAGATTCATAGTAGCCTCGTATAATTTAAGATGGTTGCAGCTATCTTTTATCTCCTCGGGATTGCCTATCATACTCAGCTTCCCATTTTTAATGAATGCAATCCGATCACAAAGCTCATCAGCTTCCTGCATATAATGTGTGGTTAAAATGATTGTAATTCCATTACTTGAAAGTTTCTTAACTAAATCTCGCAATAGCCTTGCCCCTAATGGATCCAATCCAATCGTCGGTTCATCCAAGAAAAGGATTTGCGGCTCATTGATCAAACATCTGGCAATATGAAGCCTTTGGGTCATTCCCTTTGAATAAGTATGTATTTTCTGACCTTCATTATCCTTTAATTCCACTAATTCTAGCAGCTCACTAATTAATTGTGTTTGTTCTTTGTTCTTAATTTTGTATAGGGTACAGAAGTAGTGCAGATATTCCCTCGCCGTAAGCCTCCCATATACCCCTCGTTCCCCTCCGTAGACAAAATTGATTTTATCCCTGATCTTGCGGCTTTCGGTGACAACATCATAACCAAGAACCTTCGCATTGCCTCCTGTTGGCAGAAGAAGGGTTGTCAATATTTTAATTGTTGTTGTCTTCCCTGCTCCATTTGGGCCAAGCAGTCCAAATACCTCTCCTTTATAAACTTCAAAAGATACATCATCTAAAGCCTTTTTCGTCCCCTTCTTTATCTTGTAGGAACGGGCCAGGCCATTTACCTCAATCACCTTTTGCAAAAACCTCACTCCCTCTATAAATATCATAACATCTTACAATATTACCATAAATTATCATTTAATGTTTAGAAATTTCAGAAATTTAAAGAAGTAAACCAAAAGTGACAGGCACGCCCCGATTTTTGTCGATTAAAAAAGCCCCTGATTCAACAGGGGCTTAAGTCATTAATCATTTTTAAAATGTAAATTGCTGTACGAGTTTGTTTAGGTTGGCTGATTCTTTTTCAAGCATCCTTGCACTGTTTGCCACTTCTTCCATCGAACTGCTTGACTGTTCTGAAGTAGCTGTCACTTCCTCCACTCCTGCAGCCGTTTCCTCTGAAACCGATGCGATTGTATCGATGGAGGCATTGATGACCTTCGTATTATCCAACAGTTCAAACATGGATGAAGACATCGTTTCTACTTGATTGGTTGTTTTTTCAATTGTATCCTTCAATAATTTGAATTTCTCGCCTGTCACGTTGATTTGCTTTGTTCCATCAGATACTAATTGATAGCTGTCATTCAGTCTAGTTACAACTTGTTTCGATTCATTTTGAACATCTGAAACAATGGACGTGATATTCGTGATAGATTGAGTAACCTGATCCGCTAATTTTCTTACTTCATCAGCCACTACTGCAAACCCTCTGCCGTGTTCACCGGCTCTGGCCGCTTCAATGGCAGCATTCAAGGATAGCAAGTTTGTCTGTTCTGATATTTCCTTTATAACTTGTACGAGATCAGTAATCTGGCCAGTTTTTTCATCCAATCCTTTTACCATGGATAATGACGATTTTATTTGGTTATCTATCTCGTTCATTTGATTAACTGACTGAATCATATTTTGAGTACCATCACCGGTAATTTCCAACATCTGTTTAGAGTTTTCTTTTACATTTTCGCCTTCCATCGCTGCGTTCATGATGCTCTGTGAAAAATCGCTCATTTTTTCAAGAAGAGTAGAAGCTGAATGTGCTTGCTCTTCTGCACCACTCGATAATTCCTGCATGGTCGATGCGATTTGGGTGCTTCCCATCCCTACCTCATCAGCATGCTGTGTAAGTTCTTCGCTCTGGGTTGTAACTTGGTCGGATACACGTGTAATTTCAAGCATCATATCCCGAAGTTTCTTTTTCATATGATTCATTGAATTGAATAATTGTCCGATTTCGTCTTTCCTTTTCACCTCTAGTATTTCAGTAGAAAGATTCCCATCGGCAAGCTGTCCCATTTGCAACGAAACTTTTTTAATTGGAGCTGCTAAATGTCTGGAGAAAAGTAGCGTAACGATGCTCCCAATAATTAAAGAGACAGCCAATGTGATCAGCAGCATCAATAAAATGGAATTAGCCGATTTGTTAAAATCCATTTGATATGTTCCAGCCGAAATGACCCATCCCCAATTGGGATCTACTTCACTGTATGTAGTTTTTGGTTCAATTGCATTCGGATCATTTGGAAGCGGCCATTTATAGGTGACAAATCCACCGCCGTTTTTCGCTTTTTTGACAAGGTCATGGATAAAATACTTTCCGTCTTCATCCTTTGAATCCCATACATTTTTGCCTTCTAAGGAAGGATGGGCAAGTTCATTTCCATTTTCATCCAGAACGAAGAAATATCCGTTCTCCCCTAAATCTATTTTATTTGTAATTGTACGTTTTCCATCAGATTGTTTTGGTCCGATTAGAGCCTCTTTGAATTTCTCTTGGGCTTCTTCCTGAGTAATATGACCATTTTGCACCTCGCCATTTAATGTATCAGCAAGTTTGACAGCCATTTTTACTCCATTTTTTAAATTCGTATCACCTAAACTGTTAAGATGATCTTTTGCTTGAAAAAATCCAACAAGACCGATAATAAGTGCGGGAATGACTAGTAATAGGAAAGACACGCTGATCACTTTCCACTTGATTGATTTCATTCTCTATTGACCCTCCTCTGAATAATTAGTGTTTGTCCTAAAAGAGAAGATTGATTTTCTATCTTTTTCCTCCCCGCCCTTATATCGACACAATTCGACTCATTTTAACCCTTTTGTATAAAAATCATTTTTTTATTTTTAAACTATTTTCTGAATTTCACGCAATTTATTTCTGCATAAAAAAAGCCTGGCACAAAAATGCACCAAGCTCGACCTTTTTATATCTCCTTCGAAGACAACGGCAAAAATAATTTCACTCCCCGCTTATTGACCGGGAGGAATTTCATATCAGCGACTAAATGGCTTATATAGCCTGCAAGGCAGGCCTCGAATGCACCCGGCAAACCAATTGAGGCTTGAAACTTGCTGGCGATGACGCCAAAAAAGATCACTCCCAAAATGGAATGGGTGTAGCTTCTATGCGGGATTAGCGATGCTCCAATGATGAAGATCCCAAGCAGCCAGAGCCAGTTTTCCCCCAGTGAATATCCAGCAAGCAGGACGCCAATCCCGGTCATGGTCAGCATCCGCCGCTGGGTGAGAAAGGATGAGAATACGATGACTCCTACCCCTGCACATATCCCTTTCCACTTATCGAATCCTCCGTCTAAATAACTGTAAACGATGAGCAGTACACCCACTACTTGGGCGATGGTCCGAAATACTTTATGTGACATCGTAATTTTATTGGTCAATACACTGTCGATATCCATATCCGGCATCAAGCCAGAGATGCCTCCCAGACCTGCCAGCATTAGATTGGTCGATAAATCCAAATGCTGTGTATTTCCGATGATGAATCCTGCTGCTGTTCCGATAGCTAAATGTGCTGTGCCCTTCAAACCTTTTCACCTTTTTTCTTGATGTTTAGGATGAGTTGCTAAATTCATCCTTTTTCTGCAGTATGTCTACCATTATTCCTTAATTGGAAGAAAAAAACTATCGCACGACATACCTAATATCTCAAGAAAAATGGCAATCTCCTTCCTAACTTTTCCTACTTTCATCCCCTTATCCTACTTGCCGTATGCAATCAGGAGCATGGCCAACAGCGCGCTTCTGATCGGCATCTCATGCCAGATGAGATGTTCATGCTCCGCGTGGGCGCCGTCACCCACAGGGCCCAAACCATCCAAGGTCGGTGCGAGCGGCGCGGTGAAGTTCCCATCGCTTCCCCCGCCAGTCTCCCGTTCTTCCAGGGTAAATCCAAGCTGTTCTTGTGCGATTTTTTTAGCTGTCAAATACATTTCTTCGGTATCTTTTGTCCGTTCAAACGTTGGCCGGTTGATGCCCCCTTCAACCGTTATTTTGGCTTTCGGATTAACCGGCTTCAATTGCTGAATCAACGGCAGTAGCCTGTCAAATTCCTTTTTCGATTTTACCCGAAGGTCGATATCTGCGTTTGCTTCCGCTGCCATGACGTTCCCCGTAGTGCCGCCGTGGACTGTTCCGACGTTCACCGTGGTTCCGATTGATAAATCCGTCAAGCCGTGGAGATAGAGGATTTGATGAGCCATTTCCTCAATGGCACTGACGCCTTTTTCCGGATCGACTCCGGAATGGGCAGGAATTCCTTCCACTTTCATTTTGAACATCCCCACGCCTTTTCGGGACGTCTTCAAAGCTCCATCCATGGATGGCTCCAATACGAATACCCGCTCACTCTTCGCAGCTTCTTTCTCAATGAGCTTCTCAGAAGAAGGACTTCCGATTTCTTCGTCGCTTGTAAAAAGCCAAACGACTTTCTTGTTTAATTTGATCCCTAATTGACTCAGTGCATGAAGCGCGTATAGCCCCTGGATAATTCCGCCTTTCATGTCAAAGGTGCCAGGTCCATAAACCTTCCCGTCATCGAGGCGGAATGGCATGCGTGAAAGAGTCCCTTCAGGCCAAACCGTATCAAAGTGGGCCAAGATCAAAAGCTGGCCGTTTCCTTCTGCCCATTGTGCACGGATATGATTCCCGTATTCTTCCACGGCAATTACTTCAGTCAATCCGCCTGTCAAATGCATGAAGTTCCGTTGAATCCAATCTCCTGCCCGATTTGTTAACTGTTTGTTTGTCGAAGGCGATTCGATTTCAACTAATTCTCTTAAATCATTCAGCATGTTTAACTCGTTATCTTTTAAAAATGCCACAAGTTCATTCATGTCCATTCCCCTTTCCATTGTAGAAAAATCCTTCCCATCACATAGCAGGGAAGGATTTCACTCATTTTTTTATTAAATAGTCAAAGATCGCTTTGCCGATCCTGCTGATTGTTTTTCTGCCGAGTTCTTTATCGTATAGACCATCGATTAAAACAGAGGCATAAACGGTTTTCTCGCCATATGTAAAGATGCCGCAGTCATGCTCCACTCCGTCCAGCTCTCCTGTTTTATTGGCAGCAGTGACAATCTCTGTATCCATCAATGCAGGAAGCTTGTCGACAAATTGCTGCTGTTTCATGATTTGGAGGATCAATTCCCTGCTTTTTTTATTTAAAAGCTTTCCTCTATCAATCTCTTTCAAAACAAGGAGCATGTCCTCAGGACTGGTATAATTGTTCTTCCCATTTCTAATGGCTTCGAAGTCCATCATCCTTCTGCCGAGTGAGGTTTCCTTCAGCTGAAGCGTTTTGATGCAGTCATTGATTTCTTTCTCACCTGCCAGATCGATTAAGAAGTTGGTAGCGGTATTATCAGAAACAATGATCATCAATGTCATAAAATCCTTAACCGTCAGTTTAACGGAATCCGATAAGGCTGGCAGCACGCCCGCTCCACCGACCCGTTTCAAAGACGAAAAATCGA
Organism: Falsibacillus pallidus; assembly: GCF_003350505.1. Lineage (NCBI taxonomy): Bacteria > Bacillati > Bacillota > Bacilli > Caryophanales > Bacillaceae > Falsibacillus > Falsibacillus pallidus. The sequence continues at coordinate 96,943 of NZ_QQAY01000002.1, read as the reverse complement.
CAGGCTCGTCCAGAGAAATCTTTCCCGCTTCCACTTGTCTGAAGCATTCGATGAGAATGGGAAGCTTGATCAGACTGGCTGAAGGAAACCGGTCCATTTCGTTCAAAAGGATCTTTCCTTCATGCGTTTCAATTGCCAACCCGATCCTGCCTGGGCATACGGAAGCCAGCTGCGTGATTTCATCTCTTAACCTGAGCATATTATTTGCTTGCAGCGACTTGAGAGAAGTCATGATCACCTGTCACCTTCTTATTGTAGAGATGGCATGCGACAAAATGATTCGGTTCAATTTCCTGCCACTCTGGTTTAACGGATGCACAGGCATCCATGGCGTGTGCACAGCGCGTCCTGAACACACAGCCGCTCGGTGGATTGATCGGGCTTGGAAGCTCTCCTTTTAAGATGATACGCTCCCGTTTATCTTCCACATCCGGATCAGGAATCGGGATGGCTGAAAGAAGCGCCTGAGTATATGGATGAAGTGGATTATTATACAGCATCTTGCTGTCAGTCAGCTCGACAATATGCCCCAGGTACATAACGGCGATACGGTCGCTGATTTGCTTGACCATTGAAAGATCATGGGCAATGAATAAATAGGTAAGGCCCTTTTCACGCTGCAGCTGTTTCAAGAGATTTACGACCTGCGCTTGTACAGAAACATCCAATGCGGAAATCGGCTCGTCTGCAATGATGAATTCAGGATTCAATGCCAATGCACGCGCAATTCCAATCCGCTGTCTCTGACCACCGCTGAACTCATGGGGATAGCGGTTCGCGTGGTCCCTGTTCAGGCCCACATCTTCTAAAAGCTGATACACCCTCTCGAGCCTTTCCCTCTTATTTTTGTACATCCCATGGACTTCCATTGGCTCCGAAATGATTTCAGACACCGTGGAGCGGGGGTTCAGGGATGCATAAGGGTCCTGAAAAATCATCTGCATCTGCTTATGGAAATCAAAGCGCTCTCTTTCATTCATTTCATGGACGTTTTTCCCGTCAAAGACCACATCGCCTTCCGTAGCATCATAGAGTCCGATGATGGTCCGTCCAGCAGTGGATTTGCCGCAGCCGGACTCACCGACGATCCCAAACGTTTCCCCGCGGTAAATTTCAAAAGAAATGCCGTCCACCGCTTTTAGATTTTGCTTTTTTCCCAGATTGAAATGTTTCTTTAACCCTTTTACTTCGAGCAATGTCTGATTGGTCATGATGCGTCACCTGTTCCCTTCCAGTAGCGGCTTGCTGCGCAAAGCTCTTTTTCATAGATTGTCCCCTTCATATCGAGGATTTCAATCGTTCTTCCTGTCTTTGGCGAATGGAGGAGCTTCCCGTCTCCATAGTAGATCCCGACATGATGGAGGCTCCCTTTCCCTTCTTCATAGGCAAAGAAAAGCAAATCTCCACGCTGAATATCTTCGAGTTCTACTTTTTCCCCTGAAGCAGCTTGATCATGGGCATCGCGGGGAATGATGACTCCGTTCGCTTTGCACATATTGTAGCTGAATCCTGAACAGTCGTATCCATAGCTGCTCATACCACCCCACAAATAAGGAAGATCCAAGAACTGTTCTCCATATTTTACAATTGCTTCTCCGTCTTCAATCGGGATTGCCTTAATGGAAGGATAGATTGCAACGTCTTTTGTATCAAGGTAGCCCGCTCCAATCGGTGTTTTCACTTTCACTTTTCCATTTTCCTCTTCAAGGACAGGCAGGCGGGTTTGAAAGCTTAGCGTCAGCTCCACTTCTCCTTCTTCATTAAGAAGATCCGCTTTTTTCGAAAAAACGACAGCCCATGAACAGTCCTGCACATCCCAGTCGACCACTTTTTCCAACTGAGCCAACGGGACCCATCCCGGATAGCCGCGTTCGTCTTTTGATGATGGCTGATCGACTGCGATCACTTGAGCCCAGCCGTCTTTTTCATCCAAGACAAGTACTTCCTCGCCAAATAACAGCTGCGTCTGCACGCGGTTCCCTTCGCAAAGGTCAAGGAGAGAATCATACGTCATGGATCCAATCCACTCATCCAACTGCACTGGATTCGTGATCGCTCCCTGATCCATTTCCCTGCTGGAATCTTGTTTTGTCCAAACCGTCGCCGCTGACACGCTAGTCAGCCATTTATACTGGATTTCCAATAGTAGCCCCTCCTTCAATATGTACATGTGAGATTCCCAATCCTGTTGATGTCGGAAAAGTAATATGGCGTCCGTTGTAGCGTATTCCGCCTTCCACAATATCCTTCGCCAGCATCAATGGAGCATCAAAATCAAATCTGGTGATATTTTTCTTGCTCGCTGCAAAATGAGCAGCTGCTGTGATCCCAAGCCTTGTCTCAATCATGCTTCCGACCATGCACTCCACTCCGCAAACTTCAGCCATGGCATTGATGGTCTGGGCACGGTAGATTCCCCCTGCTTTCATTAGCTTGATATTAATCAAATCAGCGCTGCGTGTTTTCAACACTTCGAAAGCCTGCTTAGGAGAGAAGACACTTTCATCTGCCATGATCAAGGTTTCCACCTGATCTGTCACCTGCTTCAACCCTTCAATATCATCCGCTTTAACAGGCTGTTCGACTAATTCGATGTCCAGGCCCATGTCCTCCATTTTACGGATTGTTCGGATGGCTTCTTTTGGCGTCCATCCCTGATTGGCATCCAGGCGGATTTTGACCTCTTTTCCTACTCTGTTCCGTATTTCTACAATTCTATCAATATCCACAGCAGCATCGTCTTTGCCGACTTTGACTTTCAAGATATTAAAGTCATTTTCCACATAGCCCGCTGCGTCTTCTCCCATCTCTTCCGGGTCATTGACGCTGACCGTGAAGTCCGTTTCCAAAGCATCCTTTGCCCCGCCAAGGAATTGATACAGTGGGACTTTGCAATACTGGGCAATACAGTCATACATCGCCATATCCACCGCTGCTTTAGCACTTGAATTCCCTACAAGAATCGTATGAATACCTTGAAAGAGAGTTTCATAGTTCAGTAAGTTCTTATTCAGTAAAAACGGTTTGATTACTGTATTGACGGCCGCCTCGATGCTTGAGAGACTGTCGCCTGTAATGACAACGGTCGGTGGAGCTTCTCCCCATCCCACAACGCCACCGCTGCACTCCATTTTCACTACGACGGCTTCCGCCGTGTGGACTGTCCGCAATGCGGTTTTAAACGGCTTCGTCAATGGGACTGCTGCGCGGTAGGTTTCGATATTTTCAATAATCATCATTCATCATCCTTTATTCGATGCCGCTGTCTACGGCAAGTATTTTATTGGATGCGTCAAGAGTGGCTTTCACTCCTAAGGGAACGGCATAGTGCGGATTGCAATGCCCGATTTGGAATCCTTTCACTGCCGGCACTTTCGCCTTCCCGGCATAATGGTCAAGCACTTCATCCAATTCCAGTGACAGCTTCCTCTCCCCGGGTCCGCAGTCCTTGAAATCTCCAAAGACAAGTCCTGAAGCTTCCTGCAATTTCCCAGTCATATAGAGCTGATTAAGCATTCTGTCGACAGAACGCGGCTCTTCATGTATATCTTCAATCAATATGATTTTATCTTTCGTATTGATTTCAAATGCGGTGCCAAGCGTACTCACCATCAGGCATAGGTTTCCGCCTGTCAAAATCCCTTCCCCTTTTCCTGCATGCAATGTTTCCAATGGAGAGAGTTCTTCAGTATAGGTGAATCTTGAGGGCTCAAATAACTGCTGAAGAGATTTCCACGAATCTTCATGAACATCTTCTTCTCCTAAATCAGATCCGAGCATCGGGCCGTGGAAAGTGGTAAGTCCGGTCATCTGCCGAATGGAGGTATGAAGGAATGTAATATCTGAATATCCCCAGAAAACTTTTGGATGCTGTTTGATCAATTCATAATTCAACATGGAGGCAATGCGGCCCGTCCCATATCCGCCGCATGCACAAATAATGCCTTTTACTTCGGCATCCTCAAACATGTCATGCAAATCTTCCAACCTCTCAAAATCACTTCCAGCTAAGTAGCCATATGTATTTAAAGCACTTTTTCCAAGTTTGACTTTCACACCATACATGTCTTGTAATTTTTCTATCGCTCTTGTCAGGTTTTCTTTATTAGGGGAAGAAGCAGGGGAAATGACTCCGATGGTATCTCCTTTTTTGAGGCGCTGAGGTTTCATCATTTATTCTCCTTTCGAATTAAGGACTTTCATTAACGTGGTGATGCATCTTATATGTATATGTTTAATAAATCCAAGGGATGTTCATCAGAACACCCCTTGGCTGGCTAAGTCTATGATTCGCGCTGAAAATTACTTCTTGTCAGCCCATTTCAATTCGATGTATCCAACCGGATGGCGTACAATTCCGGAGACTTTATCGTTTTGAAGGTACACTTGGTTATAGAAGTAAAGCGGTACAATCGGCATGCCTTCGAAAAGGACTTTTTCAGCTTGATATAGATCTTCGAAGCGTTTGTTTTCATCTTTTTCATTTTTAGCTGCTTTGATCAATGAATCGAATTCAGGATTTGACCATCCTGTACGGTTCATGGAAGAACCAGTGATAAAGCTTTCTAAGAAGTTGACCGGATCACCGTAGTCAGCTAGGAAAGAACTTCTAGAGAATTGATATTTCAATGCTTTTTGATCAGAAGCAAACACACTGGATTCAACGTTTTGAAGTTTGATATCCACACCAAGGTTTTCTTTCAGCATTCCTTGAAGCGCTTCTGCGATTTTCTTATGGGAATCACTTGTGCTATAAGTCAAAGTGACATCAGGAAGCTTATCCCATCCTTCTTCTTTCATTCCTTCAGCAAGCAATTCTTTTGCTTTATCTACATCTGTCTTGACTAAATCGCCGTTTGTTTCACGGAAGTCTTTACCATTTGCATCGTTAAATCCATAAGATACAAATCCATAAGCTGGCTTTTCTTGATTTTTCGTTACATAGTCGACAATTTTTTTCTGGTCGATTGCCATTGCAAATGCTTTGCGGACTTTTTCATTATTGAAAGGCTCCATGTTGACGTTAAAGCGGTAGAAATAAAGCCCCGCTTGGTCTTCAACCTTGACGCTTCCATCTTTGAACAATTGTTCGCTCAAATCTGCAGGTACATCTGACGTATCCAATTTACCTGTTTTGAACATTTGATATTCTGTATTTGTGTCATCGATCATAGCCCAATCGACTTTATCCAACTTGACTGTATCGGCATCCCAATACTTATCATTTTTCTCCATAACGATGCGGCTGTCATGATCCCATTTGGTCAATTTGAATGGACCATTTCCAACGAAAGAGTCTGCTTCTGCAAACCATTTCGGATTGTCTTTTGCCACTTTTTCATCGATCGGGAAGAATGCAGGGTTGGCAATGACATTTAAGAAATACGCTTGAGGGCTTGTAAGCTTGACTTCAAATGTTTTGTCATCCAAAGCTTTTACACCCACTGCATCTGCAGAGCCTTCACCGTTATTGAATGCCTCTCCGCCTTCAATGAAGTAGCCCAGGAATGAAGCTGGAGAACCAGTGTTAGGGTCTAATAATCTCTTCCAAGCGAATACAAAATCACCTGCAGTGACATCGTCGCCGTTAGACCATTTTGCGTCCTTGCGGATATGGAATGTGTATGTCTTTCCATCTTCTGATACATCCCATTTTTCAGCAGTCGCTGCTTCTGGATCGTTGTTCTTCCCTAGACGGGTCAAACCTTCCATCAGGTTATTTAATGCACTCCATGACACTGAATCGAATCCGATTGGCGGATCGAAAGAAGTTGGCTCCTGGCCATTGTTCAAGTACAATACCTTCTCTGTCTTGGAATCTTTGTCGCCTTTCGGCTCGCTGTTTGCATCGTCATTTGCGGTACAAGCTGCGAGGCCGAACATCAATACAGCTGTCGACAATACCCCGAAAATCTTTTTCTTCATGTTTTTCCCCCTCATTCAATGAATTTGCATCTATTTTTCTATTTCATAGCTGCCAATAATTTTTGCGCCCTCTCATCCTGAAGCCAGCAATCTACCTCATGCTCGCTGGACAAGCTGGTCTTGAATGGATATGCCCTGTCGCACACTTCCATGGCATAAGGACACCGTGCAGCGAAGGCACACCCTTCAGGCGGAGCAAATAAATCAGGAGGTGATCCAGGAATCGGAATAAGGTCTCCTCCATCCAGATCAAGGCGGGGCACAGAATTCAACAAACCTTTTGTGTATGGATGCTGAGGCTTGTAGAAGATTTCTCTTCTTGTTCCAGCCTCGACGATTTTTCCTGCATACATGACCGCGATTCGGTCAGCGACTTGCGCTACTACACCGAGGTCATGCGTAATGAGGATGATTGATACACCGGTTTTTTCTTGAATCTCTTTAAATAGATCAAGAATCTGAGCCTGAATCGTTACATCCAGGGCCGTTGTCGGTTCATCGGCAATCAGGATTTCCGGATCGCAGACAAGTGCCATCGCGATGACGATTCTCTGGCGCATCCCACCGCTGAATTGATGCGGATACTGCTTCAGTCGTGCTTCAGCACTTGGTATGCCCACAAGCTTCAGCATCTCAAGCGCTTTTTTCTTTGCTTCAGCTCTTGAAATCTTCTCATGCTGAATGATTCCTTCCATGATTTGATCCCCGACTGTCAGTGTTGGATTCAACGCTGTCATCGGATCCTGGAAAATCATAGAGATATCCTTCCCCCTGATTTTCCTCATTTCGGATTCCTGTATTTTAGTCAAATCCTTTTCTTTATAAAGGATGGAACCTTCTGCAATTCTTCCCGGAGGATTCGGGATGAGCCTCATGATGCTTTGGGATGTGACACTTTTCCCGCAGCCTGACTCACCCACAATGGCCAGGGTCTCCCCTTTTTTCAAGTCAAAAGTGACACCCCGAACGGCTTTGACTTCCCCTCCATACGTTTTAAAAGTGACATGGAGGTTATTGACTTCCAGTATATTTTCCATGCTCGCTACCTCCTTAACTTTGGATCAAGCGCATCCTGCAGCCCATCCCCAAGTACGTTGAAAGAAAACATTGTCAACGAGATGAAAAATGCCGGGAAGAACAATCTCCACCATTGGCCGGTTAAAATCGCGGATAAACCGTCGTTGGCCATCGAGCCCCAGCTTGCGTATGGCGGCTGAATCCCAATTCCTAAAAAGCTTAGGAATGCTTCAGCAAAAATGGCCGATGGTACAGTCAGCGTCATTTGAACAATAATCGGCCCCATTGTATTTGGAAGCAGATTTTTTCTGATGATTCTCTTTGTTTTCGTCCCAAACGTTTTCGATGCAAGAACGAATTCATAGTTTTTAATTTGAAGTACCTGTCCGCGAACTATCCTAGCCATTCCAACCCATCCGGTAATGGATAAAGCGAGAATGATCGTGGATAGGCTTGGCCCCATGACAACGCTGATCAAAATGACGACCAGCAAGTATGGCAGCCCATACAGGATTTCGACAAACCGCATCATCAAGTTGTCTGTTCGACCACCCTTATAGCCGGAAATACCTCCATAGACGACACCTACTAAAAAGTCGATGAGTGCAGCCACAAGGCCGACAAATAAGGAGATACGTGCGCCATACCAGGTACGGGCGAACACGTCGCGTCCTAAATCATCTGTACCAAACCAGTGATCACCGGACGGTCCAAGGTTTTGCTCCATAAAATTTTGCTTCGTAACGGAATGTGGGGAAATCCATGGTCCAATAACCGCCATGACAGCTAAAACCGCCAAACAGATAAGCCCAAACATCGCCAATTTATTTTTGATCAATCTTCTCCATGCATCCTGCCAGTAAGAGAGGCTCGGTCGGACAACAGCTTCTGCTTCATCAGAGTCTTTTTGTTTCGGCGTGAACCATTCGTCAGGAATGTTCGGCGCAATATTCGGTTCATGTTGTTTTCGAAGCTCCATTATCTTCCCTCCTTGCTTGACAGTTTGATTCTCGGATCAAGCACTCCGTAAGCCATGTCGACTAAAAAGAGCATAAAGATCAGAATCGCACTGTAAAAAACGGTCGTTCCCATAATGACGGGATAATCCCTCGTACCGATGCTGTCAACGAAGTATTTCCCCATCCCAGGAATTGCGAATATCTTTTCGATGACAAATGTTCCTGTAAGGATCCCTGCAGTCATGGAGCCTAGTATCGTAACAATCGGAAGCATTGCATTCCTCAATGCGTGCTTGATGACAATCTTTACCGGGGACAATCCCTTAGCTTTGGCTGTTTTGATATAATCCTGGGTCAGGACTTCAAGCATGCTTGAGCGTGTCAAACGGGCTATGATAGCCATTGGACCTGTTGCCAGGGCAAGGATCGGGAGAATCATATGCCTCCAGCTCGTCCAGGTTGCAACAGGCAGGATTCCCCAGTTCACTGCTACTTCCTGAATCAACAGCGTTGCCATGACAAAGTTCGGTATCGATATCCCCAGAACAGCAATCGTCATGGCCAAATAGTCGATGATGCCGTTATGCCTCAAAGCGGCAATTACGCCAAGAATGATGCCGGAAATAATCGCGACAATGAGAGTATCCATCCCTAATTCAAAAGAGACAGGGAATCCCCTTCCAATCAGTGTGTTGACAGATTCGCCTTTTTTGATGGATGGTCCGAAATCAAGCATCGCAACCGACTTCAAATAGTTCACATACTGAAGCGGCAGCGGGTCGTCAAGATGGTAAAAGGAAATTAAATTCTTCTGGACCGCCTCACTTGTATTGCGCTCTTCATTGAACGGCGAGCCCGGAATCGTATGCATCAAGAAGAAAGTCATTGTAATGATGAGCCACAGCGTCACTATCATTGCAGCGAAACGTTTTAATAAATATGTAATCATCTGAACACTTCCTAACAGAAGGTGGTTCTCATTGCTAATTCCGTCATTACAAGCATGGCTTGGTAGGCTTCAAGAATATTTTTCGCCTGATAACGGACAATGGTCGTTCCTTCTTCGATTTCTGTTCCAGGCATCAAATTCGCCCATTCCGCTTCACCGAAGTTTGTAAATTCGATGCGAAGCACCGGGTTTTCCGGAGGGGTAAGCGGTTTCACATTTTCCCTATTTTTTAAAGACTCTTCTGTCTTCCTGCGAAGAAGCTCTCCTGCTTTTGCGGGAGTAAGTGATTTTGCTGCAGATCTGGATATCGCTTCCTTAACGATTGCTGTCGTGACATTCGGAATCAATGCTTCCGCTTCTGCAGCAGCCTGATCATCCCCTGCGACCAATAGCACCGGTACGCCATAATATCCCGCAACGTAAGCATTGAAGCCAAGTTCACCGATAGCTGTATCGTTTATGTACATATTCCTCGCACCATAGATCATGGAATGTGTCATGACCCCCGGCTGCCCGGCTCTTGCATGATACCCGACAAACGCAGCACCCGTGTATGTATCATCCAATCCCTGAACCATAGAGAACGGTTTTACATCCCCTGTTATCAACTGTGTATCGGGATGAAGATTTTCAATCAATAAATTATTCATTTTCGAATGGCTGTCGTTGACTACCACTTCCTTACAGCCGCTCTCGAAAGCAGATGAAATGACATGATTCGCTTCCTCTGTCATGATCACCCGGCTTCTCTCATAGTTATGTTTACCCGAGTCTACATGGGTATGGTCGACCAATCCTGTAATTCCTTCCATATCCACTGAAACATATAATTTCATGGAATTCCCCCTTTTTCCATTTTACAATTTTCTTAAAATTATAAATTATAATACAATAATTTTCAATCCAATTCGACTAAGTTTCATAGGTGACTATGTATCTATTTTTTGGAAAACATCTTTTAAATCCTAGTTTAATAGGCTTTTAAGAAGTCATAGTGACTGAAAAATAATTTCAGTTTCAGCTAGCTTTTTTAGGCATTTTATTTCAAATATATTCCGGGTATGCAGTGAATTGAACTAAAAATTGTATAATTATGAGATTATAAGAAAAGCGGAAGCGCCTCGAACAGCCCCGACCAGCATAAGACGGAACTCGAAGGAAATCCTGATTTCCGTAGAGGTACGGCTTATGACTCGAGGGGCTAGGCGCTGGAGCTGGACAGCACTTCACTCAGAATTGTTATACTTTATTATCTATCAAAAAAGGGAACCGACCCAAAAGTCGATTCCCTCCATATTTTAATTCCATTTCTAATTAATGCCCTGCATGATCTACATGATTCAGGTGCTTTTTATTTCCCCAAATAAAGACCACTGATACGAGAACGAAGAATGCACCCACGATGAATGGCACCTGCGGATTGAAGATCTCCGCCAGTCTGCCCGCTGTGTATGGCGCAATCGCACCTCCAATGAAACGGAGGAAGCTGTATGCTGCAGACGCTGTAGAACGTTCCACAGGGGCAGCATTCATGACAGCAGTCGTAATCAAAGTGTTGTTATTCCCAAGTACCGCTCCTGCAAGGATGACAGACGTGATGACAACCCATTGAGTAGAAGTCCATACTCCCATGCAAATAAGGAGAACGGCAAAAAGGAATAACATAGCACACATGGATTTTATTGCACCGAATCTTGCCTGAAGCTTAGGCGCCATGAAAACAGACGTAATAGCAAGCAGGATTCCCCAGCCTAAGAATACAAATCCAAGGCCGTGTTCCTTCAGCCCCATTACAAATGGCGCGTACGCAAGCAATGTGAAGAATCCGAAGTTATAAAGTGCCGCTGCAATCCCGAACACTAAGAGTGAGCGATGCTTCAGCGCACGGAACGGGTCGGCCAGCGATGTTTTGGGTTTTGCCACTTTCCCAGTGTCAGTTGCTTTTGGCATTAATATTGTTAAACCTAAGAACGCAATGACCATCAAGCACGCCACTCCAAGGAACGGACCTCTCCAGGACATAGCCCCAAGCCATCCCCCGAGCAGTGGACCTACTGAGATCCCAAGGCCGATTGCTGCTTCATATAATATGATTGCCTTTGCAGTTCCACTGTTAGATAGGGAAACAATTGCGGCAAGCGCTGTTGCAACAAATAAGGCATTTCCAAGGCCCCAGCCTCCACGAAGACCGACCAGTGCCCATATACCATTTGATGCTCCGCCTAAAGCAGAGAAAATAGCAATAATGACGATTCCGCATAATAATGTCCATTTAATCCCGATTCTGGATGAAATTGCGCCTGTTACAAGCATAGCTATGGCCATGACGGCGTTGTAGCTCGTAAATAGAAGCGTCACTTCACTTTGGCTCGCATCCAGCTGTTCTGCAATGGCAGGTAGAATCGGATCCACCAAGCCAAGTCCCATAAATGCAATGATACAAGCGAAAAAGACCGCCCACACTGCCTTTGGCTGCTGCAGCAAACCTGGTTCAGCATTCAATGAAGGCTGCACCGGTGCTGCTTTTTTCGTTAACGTACTCATAAAAACACCTCTCCGATCTATTTGCAAAAAATATTAAAGGATTTTTTTGAATGTATGCCTGATAACGTCCCCACGGCTAATGATTCCAACGAGGACTCCATTTTTTTCGACAGGAAGCTTCTTGATTTGTTTTTTGCCCAAGATAGCAGCAACTTCCTCTACTTCTTCATCCCAAGAAGTTTTGACAACATGTTTCTTGGCCATTTCCATGACATTCAATTCAAGGATGCTTTTTAGCCTTTCTTCAAAGCCTTCATCGTCCCCTTTCACCACATCTACATGGAAAATAGAATCGATGATGATATCCTCGTGTTTACCGATATACTGCATAATATCCCCGTCGCTGATATAACCCACTATTTCGTTGTTATTATTGACAACAGGCAGTCCGCTGATGCGATATTCAAGAAACGCTTCAATGACCTTACGGATGGTCGCATCCTCGTTCACTTTATAAACATGTGTATTCATGATCTCTTGAGCAAGCATGAAAATCCTCCCTTTCGAAAAAACTAATTGTATGATGCAACTTTATTTATAATTGTATGATACAATTAAATGAGAAATCGGTCAATACCTTTGTTTGACAAATAGGTGGTGAAAGTTATGATGAATAAAGGAAGAATTGCGCGAGGTGAAGGTAATATGAAAGAAGATTCATTAGAACTGATACAGCACGAGCTAGCCATTCTGGTAAGATACGTCACATCCGTATCTCCGAATCGAAATGGCGGAAACTTGGACCGTTCAGGTTTTCTTTTACTATATGAACTTGAATTTGGTGGATCGGCAGGGGTTAAAGCACTGGCTGAACAATTCCACTTGGATATTTCCACTGTCAGCAGGCAGGCAGCTGCACTTGAGGCAAAAGGATACGTTTCAAAAGTTCCGAATCCTTCTGATGGAAGGTCATATAACTACGAGATTACAGAACTCGGAAGACAGGAGTTCAATGCTTACAAGATAAAGCGCATCAATAGTTTAAAAAACATCATGAAGGAATGGAATGAAGAAGAAGTTGAGCTATTTGGGAAGATGTTAAAAAAATTTAATAAGGCATTCAGCTAAGAAAAAAATTCCAGCCCTTTGAAAGGCTGGAATTTTTCATTACTTCACTCGGTATACTCTTGCTTCATATGGTTTCAAGTCAAGTAACGCTGCCGCTTCATGACTCTGTACGGCAATGTTTGCAAGCATCAGGCTATCACTGGAGACTTGGAAGCCCAATTCTACACCAACGGCTGGCTTATCGCTTAAATTCGTCACTATGACGACTTTTTCATTGTCCAGTGTGCGTGTGTACGCATAAACTTGTTGATCTCCAGGAAGAAGCAAGTCATACGTTCCATACGTGAAAATTTCGTCCGATTTTTTCATAGAGATCAATTTTTTGTAGAAATTCAATACAGAGTCTGGATTCTTCTCTTGCTTCTCTACATTGATTTCCAAATAGTTCGGGTTGACCCCAATCCAAGGCTTTCCAGTTGTGAATCCTGCATTTTCTGCATCAGACCACTGCATTGGCGTCCTGGAGTTGTCCCTTGAGGTTGCCCAAATGATTTCCATGATCTCTTCGTGAGGAACGCCTTCTTCACGTTTGAACTTATACATATTTTTGAAGGAAACGTCATCATATTCCTCAATGGTTTCGAATTTGACATTCGTCATGCCAAGTTCTTGTCCTTGGTAAATGAATGGTGTCCCTTGCATCAAGAAATACATAGCCGCAAACGCAGTAGCACTCTCACGCCAGTATTCTTTGTCATTTCCCCAAGTGGATACGACACGGGCTTTGTCGTGGTTTTCTATGAACAACGCGTTCCAGCCTGAGCCTTCCAGAGCTTTTTGCCATTTGGAAAGGACTTCTTTTAGTTCGACGATATCAAGTTCTTTCTTCTTTTCAGCGTCCCAGAGGCTTAGATGTTCAAATTGGAAAATCATATTGAACTTGCCTTTCTTTTCATCGACCCAAAGATCGATATCATCGACGCTTACGCCGTTCGCTTCCCCTACTGTCATGATCTCATATTTAGAGAAGGTTTCATCCTTCAATTCCTGCAAGAAAGGCTGAATGCCATCCACGTTCATATGCTTATCGAACGAAGAAACATATTTTACGCCCTCTTCATTAGGCATATCCTCTAGCCCATCCTCTTTTTTGATATGGCTGATCGCATCGACACGGAATCCATCGACCCCTTTATCAAGCCACCAGTTGATCATATCGTATAGGGAACGGCGCACTTCCGGGTTCTCCCAGTTCAAATCCGGTTGTTTACGGGAGAAAATGTGCAGATAATATTGTTCCGTCTTCTCATCATATTCCCATGCAGATCCACTGAAGATGCTTTCCCAGTTGTTTGGCTCTTTGCCGTCTTTCCCATCGCGCCAAATGTACCAGTCGCGCTTCGGACTTTCCTTGGAAGAGCGGGATTCGACGAACCATGGATGTTCATCACTCGTATGGTTGATAACGAGATCGATGATCAGTTTCATTCCACGCTTATGAACTTCCTCCATTAGTCGATCAAAATCAGCCATATTTCCAAAATCCGTCATGATGTCCTGATAGTCGCTGATGTCATATCCGTTGTCATCATTCGGGGATTTATACATCGGGCAGATCCAGATGACATCGATGCCCAATTCCTTAATATAATCAAGTTTAGCGATCATTCCTTGCAAATCGCCGATCCCGTCTCCATTCGAATCCATAAAACTGCGAGGGTAAACCTGATAGGCCACCGCTTCTTTCCACCATTGTTTTTTCATTTCGGTTCCTCTCTCTCTTTAGGCATTATCATGCAACTGTATGAACGATTATTTTACTGCGCCGTCTGAAATCCCTTTGATAATTTGTCTTTGGGCAAAGAAATAACCGATGATGACAGGGATGATTGCAATCGTCAAACCTGCAAGAGCCAAGTGCCATTGCTTCGTATATTCTCCAAAGAAGAAGAACATCCGCAGCGGGATTGTCTGCATCCCTTCCTGATTGATAACCAAGGATGGAAGCAAGTAGTCATTCCAGATCCAGATAGTATTCAAGATCCCAACCGTAACGGTAATTGGCTTCAACATTGGGAAGATAATATACCAGAAAGTTTGGAATTTGTTGCATCCGTCCATTTTTGCTGCTTCATCCATAGACTTTGGAATACCATTCAATGTACCGTGGTAAAGGAAGATGGATAAACTGCTTCCGAAACCAAGGTACATAAAGATCAATCCTGCACGATTCAGCATTTGGAACTTACCGAAGAGCGTGACAAGCGGAATCATGACCGATTGGAATGGGATCAGCATTGCTGCAACAAAAATGAAGAATAAGATCCCGCTGGCTTTTCCTTTGTTTCTTGACAAGGCATACGCTGCCATGGAAGAGAAAATAATGATGATCCCAACACTTATGACAGTGATCAAGAGGGAGTTGAAAAACGTTTTGATGAACTCAAGCTGAGTAAATGCTTCAATATAGTTGTCCATGTTGAAGCTTTCAGGCAAACGAATAACATCCGTGAAAATTTCTCTCTTTGTTTTCAATGAGTTGACGAGCATTAAGTAGAAAGGTGAAAGCCATAACAGCCCTAGGATGACGCCGATGATTTCTACGATAAAAAACTTCCTTTTGGCCATTACATCTCAACCTCCCTTTTCTTATTAAAGTAAACTTGTGTTAAAGAAATGATTGCTACGATTACAAAGAAAATGACTGCCTGTGCTTGTGCGTAAGCCATTTTATTCTCGCCAAAAGCTGTCTGGAAGATTTCCATCGCCACCATCTGAGTGGATTTGAATGGCCCCCCGCCAGTCAATGATAAGTTTTGGTCATACAGCTTAAATGAGTTGGATAGCGTCAAGAACATACTGACTGTGAATGCAGGCGCTACCAATGGGAAAATGATATAGCGGAATCGCTGGAATGCATTGGCTCCATCGATTTCAGCCGCTTCAATCAATTCAGCAGGAAGCCCTTCCAAATAAGCGATGTAAATGACCATGATATAGCCGGACATCTGCCAGCTCATCAAGATGACTAATCCCCAGAACCCAGTCTGAGTCGTTGACAGCCAGCCTTGAAGGCCTTCGATTCCAAGGAGGTCCCCAAGTCCGGAGAACACTTTCAAGAAAATGAACTGCCAGATGAAACCGAGGATCAAACCGCCGATAAGGTTCGGCATAAAGAAAATCGTTCTTAAAAACTTGCTTGATTTGATTTTAGATGTAACGATCAGGGCTAGCCCCAACCCGATTATATTAATAAGAATGATGGATACCACTGAGAATTTGACTGTAAACCAAAGGGAAGCTAAAAAGTCAGCATCATGGAATAAATCCAGATAGTTTTTAAAACCGACGAATTCCCCGCTTGTTATTCCGTTCCAATCTGTGAAAGAGTAATAGACTCCGAAGAAGAGAGGAATCACGACAACCAGCGTCAAAGCGATCAGGACCGGCGCTAAAAACAGCCAGTATGATAAATCACGAGTACGCATGTTTAGTCCTCCAAACCTTTAAGAATTTTGATGGATCATGATAGTTATGTTTAAGGAATCACCTAGGCTGTTTCATAAACTTTTTTGTTAAAATCTTAATGCCGATTTTAACTTGAAAATAGCTGTTATGCGCGTTGTAATGGTGTATCCAGGCTCTTTTTGAGTTGAATATTCCGCATAGATTGCATATATTATCCTGTTTTAAAGCTTAAAGCGACAAACTGTGAGAAAAGAGCCATCACCCATTAGCAAAACAAAGTAGCAGGGAGTTGCTCATCTGCTACTTTGCGTCGATCAATTATTCAAGGAACTATTATTTTCTAGCGTCTTCCCAAGCTTTTTGAGAATCCTTAACTACTTCATCCCAGCTTGCTTTGCCGCTTAGGTATTTTTGAATATCTGCACCAAGTTTATCTTGGCCCCATCCACTTGGATAGCCCATGAATACCCAGCCGATTGTATTGCCGTCTTGAGCATATTTGTAGATTTCTTTTGAAATCGGATCAGAAATCTTGTCTAAATCGTAGCCTTGATAAGCAGGGATGAATTTGAAATCTTCAAGAACTGCTTTTTTACCTTCATCAGAAGTGTACAGCCAATCCAAGAATTTCTTAGATTCTGCAACGACTTTTTTATCAAGGGTTTTGTTTACAGCCCAGTACATTGGAATTCCTACAGGAACTGCATTTTCTTTATACCCTTGAACAGGGATTGGAAGCAGGCCGATTTTGTTGTCAGCAAGATCTTGGTCGATTCCAGCGATTGAGCTGTAAACCCAGTTTCCTTGCTCGATCATAGCCACTTTGCCAGTTGAGAACAACTCTTCAACTTGTTGAGAGTAGTCAAGGCTGACTGTTGGCTGTACAGAATATTTATTTTGAAGATCTAAGAAGTTTTTCATTGCATCGCCATATTTGAAATCAACTTTCTTCGCATTGAATGCATTCAAAACGTTGTTGTCGAATTCAGGAGCGATGAATGCGTTGGATAAATGAAGTCCAGTTACCCAAGTTTCTTTTCCTGGAAGTGCAAATACTGCTTTGATTCCAAGTTCATCTTTTTTGGAATCCAATTTTTCAACTGCTGCTTGAAGGCTGTTGAAGTCTTTGATTTCTTCAGGCTTGATGCCAGCTTTTTCAAAGATTTCTTTATTGTAGATTAAGCCGTAACCTTCTTGGTTGTAAGGAACGCCTAGAACTTGGTTATCTTTCTTAACGCCTTCTAATGTTCCATCAAGAGCGTTTTTAGCTGCTTTAGTATCGGAAAGGTCAGCTAGTTTCGCTTCCCAATCAGCAACGTCCTGAGGTCCGCCAACATTGAAGATTGCTGGTTGTTTGCCGGAAGCAAATTTTGATTTAAGCGCCACACCATAGTCTTGGCCGCCGCCGACAGTTGTGATGATGATTTTTACGCCTGGATGTTCTTTTTCATACTTTTTCACTAAGTCTTCAAATTGCTTTTTGAATTCCACTTTGAATTGGAATACGTCGATCGTCACTTCATCCTTGCTGCCGCCATTGGATGAGCAGCCTGCCAAAGCAACGCTTAGAAGCAAAATGAGTGAGAAAATCAATGCTGCTAATTTTTTACCTCTCATTGGTGATTCCTCCATTTAAACTTTTTAAGTTAGGAAACCGTTTGCACAAAATCGCAAAGAAAATTATGCCAGAATAGGAATCCTTCTAATAAGTGTTTTCAATATATTGTTTAAAAACACAGTATTATGTAGGAGTGTCGCTTCTTGTCTTATTTTGTGAAACCGTTTGCACTCACTTGACGAATTTACTATATCACAAACTATTTACCTTGTACAATAGTAATCATTAAAAATTTTTTCTTATCGTTTTCCTTAAATATTCATAGGAATACTCTCTGATTCCCATGATATAATAGTGAAAAAAGCGATTAGGGTGTCCCGATGAAAAAATCACTCCTTTTATCAATCATCATTTCTCAACTCATATTTTTTCTTTCACTTCCGATGATCCATCATCTGTTTTCATACATTCATCCTCTTGCATTTGTGGTTATATGGGCTGTGACAACATTTTGTACTACTTTTATTGTCCTTGCTGTCAAAGGCCAAAAAGTGATTGCGCCATACTCATTATTCATATCCATCATGATTGTTTATACAGCGAGTCTGCTTGTACTCCTTTTCATCCGTCCTGGAAATCAGAATTACGACAATTGGAACATGACTCCTTTCAATACGGTAAGATTTTTCATGTCCGGAAGGGTCCCTCTTCTGGTTGAATTCTATAATTTAGTAGCAAACGTCGTTTTATTCATTCCATATGGGTTTTTCCTTCTTGAATTAAGGAAGCGGTTGGGCATCTCCATATTCAGCCTTATTTTTTACCCGCTGCTCTGCATCTCGATGATTGAAATCCTCCAGCACTTAACCAAAAGAGGGAGCCTCGACATCGATGATGTAATATTGAATATGTGCGGGGTCCTCATTGGATATGCTCTGTATCCCCTGTTCCACAAGGTCATCAAAATTAAATCTAAGACAAAAAAGCCGCCTAAGTGATGAATGGCGGCTTTTTTCGATGTTCTCATCAAAAATTAATTGGATTCTTTTCGTAGAAAGGACTATAATATGGAATAGAAATGAGGACAGGCATTTTTCTCCGGAAAAATGCACGGCCTGATATCCATTAAGGAGATGACATTATGGTAGGACCAGCAGGTTTAGTATTGATTGGTGCAGCAGCACTTGTTGTCTTTGGCCCTAAGAATTTGCCTGAAATCGGTAAGGCAGCCGGTAAAACCCTTCATGAATTCAAAAAAGCCACACAAGGAATCATGGACATGGATGAACCAGCCAAAAAAGAAGAAAAAACAGAAGCTAAAATTGATTTAGATAAATAATCGTCAAAGTAAAGAGCTGATGAGGTCAGCTCTTTTTTTATTCTCCAGCTCCAGCTCCCCCGGCTAGCCCCTCGGAGTCATAAGCCGTTCCTCTACGGAAATCAGGATTTCCTTCGAGTACCGTCTTATGCTCGATGGGGCTGAGCAAGCCGGCTGCGCTTTTCTACTTCCCAACTGAAAATCCATCAAATAGCCTTCCTCCGAATGACGCCAGTGCTTCATCTGTTAAGTTTATGAC
This sequence comes from Falsibacillus pallidus, assembly GCF_003350505.1. Taxonomy (NCBI): domain Bacteria; kingdom Bacillati; phylum Bacillota; class Bacilli; order Caryophanales; family Bacillaceae; genus Falsibacillus; species Falsibacillus pallidus. The sequence goes on along the minus strand of NZ_QQAY01000002.1, from coordinate 77,938 downwards.
AGCAGATTTATCCCCTGAAGTGTAATAGTCATCAAATGCTTTTGCAAATTCACCAGCATAGTTTTCATCAAAATTCCTCAAGGCCCTGAATATCCATTTGGACTCCCCTGTCCATTGTTTATTTATGCGTAAAACAAATTCGTGAAGAAGCTCTGCCAGTCTGCCCGCAATGAATATTCCCTCTGATCTATTTTGACTGCCGATGAAATCATCGAGCACATCCGAAATAAAGTAGCGTTTTAATTGAATGGTCTTGTCATCCCACATCTCAGGACCTGCATTTAATTGCCTTGCAGCTTCCGACTTAATGGAATTCAATTTCTCATGATCTCTCAAGACAATCCCCTCAGATATCATTTTTTGAAGGGATGGCCGTCCGCGTTCTCGATCGCTTTTGAAAAATGATAGAAAGCTTGTAAAAGAATGGACGAAAACCTCTATTGGCCAATTTTCAAAAACCAAAGATTCACGATAGGCGGATGATAGCTCACCCTTAAAAATGATGATATCCAAATCTGATGTCGCTGTTTCTTCGCCTCTTGTAACGCTTCCTGCGAGAAGGGCTGCATCACAATCAGGGAATTGAACTTCTATAAATTTTTCGGCTGTTTCAATCGCCGTCATTGCTTTCATCTCCTCCCCCTCATTTACCGGAACTTACTATTAAATACAAACTCACTTCTTTTCATATAAATACAATTCCCCATTGCGGGGATGTCTGATTTTCGGACCGCTAAATCCTCTTTTTATAATTTCTTGATGCATGTAAATCATAAGTGCCCCATGCCCAACGATTAGAACGTTCTCTTTTGGATTATTCAATATCCGATCAAGTACATTGTTGATTCGCTCTAAGATGTCTTCTTTTTTCTCCAATTGGGATTTGTGATTAGCGGCCCATGCGAGCCTGATAATTGCTGCCCAGGCCAAAAAGGGAAGTTTTCTGGTTGGTTTGAAAATTGGATACATCTTGATCTCCCTCAATTCTGAAAGTTGGATAACCTCCCCTTTGAATATGCTTTCCGAAGTAGTCACCGCTCTTGAAAGATCACTCGTATAGCACCTATCCCAATGGATCCCTCTAAAATCTACTTCTGCAGGTTCTACTTCAGCATGGTCGTACTCATCAAACCATTTCATGACATTTTCTTGAGAAATCATTCGTTCTTTTGGAAACTCTTTGAGAACCTTAAAATGCCTCACTAACCCTACTTTCACCACATATCTCCCCTTTTGCCGGACTTTCACTCATCCATGAAAGTCAACTGAACAAACCTTCTCTTGCCTGCTTGCAGTATCATACCCTCCTTAATCTCCAATGTTGTTTTTATTTCCAGTACTTTTTCTCCATTAACTCTAACACCGCCGCCGGTAATCATTCTTCTTGCTTCACTTTTGGAAGGGAGCAAATTAAGTTCAACAAGTAAATCAATAAGAGGCAATTGCTTTTCCCCTTTCCATATAACACGTGGAATTTCATCCGGAATAGAGCCTTTTTGAAAAACCGTCTTAAAATGATGTTCTGCTGTTTCGGCAGCTTTTTCACCGTGGTACATACGGACAAAAGTACGGCTTAATAACATCTTGGCATCACGTGGATGGAGTTTCCTTTCTTCCAGCTCTTTCTTAATTCGTTTCTTTTCTTCGAGTGCTAAATCCGTTGCCAGTTCGAAGTATTTTGTCATCAATTCATCCGGTATGGACATTGTTTTTCCGTACATATCATTTGGAGTGTCATCAATGCCAATGTAATTATGTTTAGATTTGGACATTTTTTCTACGCCATCAAGCCCTTCTAAAAGCGGCAATAAGATAACTATTTGTTTCTCTTTCCCAAAATGCTCCTGCAGCTGGCGTCCCATCAGAACATTGAAATGCTGATCCGTTCCACCAAGTTCCACATCACTTTCAAGCATGACCGAATCATAGCCCTGCATAAGCGGGTAGAAGAATTCGTGAAGGGAAATCGGCTTTCCTTCAGCAAGTCTGTTTGAAAAATCATTGCGCTCCAACAGCCTAGCCACCGTAATGCTGCCGGCCAAATGAATCACGTCCCCAAAATTCAGGGTGGAAAGCCATTTTGAATTGTAGTGCAGCTCCACTTTACTCATATCCAGGACTTTGCCGAACTGTTCAAAATATGTCTGTGCATTATGCTTCACTTCTTCAGTTGTCAGCTGTTTTCTTGCCGCAGATTTCCCAGTAGGATCACCAATTTTCCCCGTGAAGTCTCCAATGATAAGCTGGATGATATGCCCATTTTCCTGAAACTGTTTTAATTTATTCAAGACTACCGTATGGCCGATATGGACATCAGGTGCAGAAGGATCCAGCCCGAGTTTTATTTTCATTGGAATGCCTGAAACAATGGACTTTGCTATTTTCTCTTTCAACTCTGCCGCAGGGATGATTTCAGATACGCCGCTGCTATAGATGGCATACTGCCTTTCCAGCTCTTCAATCTGATTTTCGTCAAGTGTTTCAATGATATTCCTCAACTTCCATTCCTCCTTTTTCCCATAAAAAAAACGCCCCTATATAAGGGACGTGGTCATTCTTCACGCGGTACCACCCTTGTTGAAAAAGAATCATCTTTTTCCGCTCAAAAGGGATAACGGTCCTGCCGTACTTGGCTACTGATTAATTCACCAAGAATGTTCCAGAAGGTAATTCACCATTATTTTTGCTCCGATTTCCACCCTACATCGGCTCTCTATACCAGGGAAATAATTGGCTACTGACTTCTTTCGCTACATCATGATAATGAAATTATGAACATTTTATCCGAATGTTTTGTAAAAAACAAGAAAAATTTTCTAAATATATGTACAATAGTATTAATTTCTTGTTGCTATTTGAGGTGAAATTCATGAAATTATATCCAGAATCTCCTTTTCTTCGCTATGTCGAGTTAAAAAAAGAATTAGTTCCATCCTTTGCCGAATTCCCTTTCAATCTTCCCTCCATTCAAAAAATGGACAGATTGAATTTTCATCCCAATACAACGTTTATAATCGGTGAAAATGGATTGGGAAAATCGACATTGCTTGAGGCAATTGCGGTATGCGCTGGCTTCAATCCGGAAGGCGGAACCTTCAATTTTCAATTTTCCACATACGATTCTCATTCAGAATTAGATCAGTATATGCGCCTAGTAAGAGGGACGGAGAAGCCGAAGAATGGATTTTTCCTCCGTGCCGAAACCTTTTATAATGTGGCCTCACAAATCGAAAAACTGGACCAGGATCCTTTGGCAGGACGGAGGATCATCGATTCTTTCGGCGGCAAATCCCTTCATGAACAATCTCATGGGGAGTCCTTTTTTGCTGCTTTTACCAACCGATTTGGACCAGAGGGGCTATACATATTAGACGAACCTGAAGCGGCACTGTCCCCATTAAGGCAGCTATCCCTGCTTTCTCGGATGCACGAGCTCATCCAGGAAGGTTCCCAGTTCATCATTGCCACTCACTCTCCAATCTTGATGTCCTATCCCGGGGCAAAAATCATGGAAATGTCACCGGGTGGAATGAAGGAAACGGAACTGGAGGAAACCTCGCATTACACAATCATGGAACAATTTTTCCTTGATCGAAAAAGGCTCTTGCATCATTTATTGAATAAATCATGATATTGGAGTGAGACAAATGGATTCCATTTTACTAGACTTCCCATTCGAATTTGAAACAGAAAGATTATTGATCAGAGGCCCTCTGCCTGGAGATGGAAAAGCAGTGTATGAGGCGATTATGGCTTCACTTAAGGAATTGAAACCCTGGATGGCTTTCGCCAATAAAGAGCAGTCCATTGAAAATACTGAAGCGAACATCCGGAAATCACACGCAGAATTTTTAACCAGGGAAGATCTTAGGCTATTAGTATTTCATAAAGAAACTAGAGCGTTTATCGCTTCCTCCGGTCTGCACAGAATCAATTGGGATATCCCAAAATTCGAAATCGGATATTGGATCGATAGCCGATACAGCGGTAAAGGCTACATGACAGAAGCAGTCGAAGGCATCAGCGATTTTGCAAGGAGGGAATTAAAAGCGAAGCGAATTGAAATCCGCTGCGATTCCAACAATGTACGAAGCAGGGCCATTCCGGAGAGGCTTGGCTTCGAGCTGGAAGGCATCCTAAAGAATGACAGCCTCTCCATCGATGAACAAACTCTCCGGGATACATGCATTTTTGCAAAAGTTTATTAAAGTAAAAAGCACATTCTGCCAGCTTCGACTACTACTAATTGCAGAATGTGTTTTTTGTTAGTTTAATAGTTTCCCCATGTAGTACTCATTGACAAATGTTCCGTCTATCAATAAAGAATCCTTCTTTGTTCCTTCTATTTCAAATCCAATTTTCTTATATAGTGCGACTGCCCGTCCATTCTCGGATACGACTGTCAATTAGAAGCGATGCATCCCTTTGCTCCGTGCCCACCTTTCCATCTCAGCGAAAAACTCTTTTCCTACTCCTTTACCTGTGAATGCCTCATCAATACCAATCACTAAGTAAGCGGAATGTCTATTTTTGTTTGCGGTTCCGCCGATGGCAAACATGTAGCCAATCAAATCTTCTTCATCAGCTGCTATCAAGATGACTGAATTAGATTGTTTTTCAACAGAAAGAATCCTCTTTTCCATCTGTTCTGCTGTCAGTGTCCTTTCCCCCGCCTCAAACATCATAAAATCAGATTGCCCATCCACTCTCATCATTAATGCAGCCAATTTTTCAGCATCCTTTACAGTTGCTTGCCTGATCATCTAGCATCCCTCCTTTTATAACTCCTTCTAAATGTATCATGAACCTAAATGTAAACAATACACAGGTTCAGGGTGATGCCCCTCTTCTACTTCTCCGGTAGGTTTAAACCCTGCTTTTTCGTAAACCCGTATAGCGGCTTCATTATTCCAGATGACAGAAAGATAGATTTCAGAGCACCCATACATTTCAACCATCTCCTCAATGACTAATTTTAGAGCTGGACTTCCATATCCTTTTCCTTGAAACTGATAGCCAAGCATAAGGCTTATCATTTCATATCTCCCAGTTTCCTTATTTAATCCATGGGAAGCAAAGCCGATCAGCTGTTCTCCATCATATAAAGCCCGCGGACAATAGCCGAAAACTTGTGCAGCCCCTAAAAAGAAAGCATTGGAACCCACCCAGCGTTCAAAGATCTGAATTCTTTTTTCCTGGTCCTCATCTGACTTTATTCCGATAACCTGCCAAAAATTTTTCTCTGTTACATCTTCAAAGTGTAGATTCATTTCATAGCCTCCTCTTTCTTCTGTAAAGCTTTTTCTGAAATCATTTTTATATTTTGCTGATACATCTCTCCATTTGACCAGTGTAAGTATTCATAGGGCATTTTCTCCGGAAAGCTATCTTCTTGCTTCATTGAAACAAATCTTTTTATATAGTTCTTCACTATACCCAAATGATCTGCAGTTCCCACTTGTCCATGTCCCGGTATAGCTATTTGAAGATTAAACTGTAGTACTGCTTCAAGACTTTTTATCCAATTTTCCAAATTGGACTCTTCGAAGAATGATGGATGTGTTTCAACAAAAAGCAGATCTCCCATAAAAGCTGTATGGTCATCTGGCAAGTACAAAATACTGTCGCATATCGAATGTCCTGAACCAAAGGATATCAATTTCGCTTTTCTTTTTTGTCCGATAAATTCAAATTCAGTCTGAAAGGTACAGGTTGGCAGAGTAAGATTTAAACCGGGCAATGATGATTCAATTTCCTTTAAAAAGGCAATCTTCTTGTCCATATTGATTTTTTCGTTCGGAGTCTCAATTGAGCAATTATTTTTAATCAATTTTTTTATGTATCCTGAGAGATCATCCATTCCGTCTTTTTGATTCCTTATACGTTCTGGATGGACATTTTTCATTTGTTCAAATGTCCTGTGAGTAGACAGAATTTCTGCATCCTTGAATACCTGATTCCCCCGAATATGGTCACCATGCCAATGACTATTGATTACACAAGATGGTTTTCTGCCTGTGAATTTCTCGGCAGCTGTTTTTAAATCTTCTGCAGCCTGCTGTGTATTAAATGTGTCAAAAATGATGGTTTTATCACCTAAATCAACAAAACCGGCATTTCCGACAGCTCCACCTCCGTCTTTCGCAATGGCGGCAAAGATGCCCTCATTGATCTTATTCAATTCAAAATGCTTCGAATAGAATTCCATTTACCAGTACACCCCTTTACACTTCAAGAGAAAATTCTAATTTATTCCTTTTACTAAATACGCTCAAAGCTCATCGAATCCTTCTCACTCTCTATAAATTTAAGGGAAATTATGTTAAAATGTACCAACAACTCATAAATTTCCAATTTCTAAAAATGGAAAAGGAGTACGGTAGATGCGGAGCGATGATAGATGTTAAAAACCATTATTCTTTTACTCGGCCCCACTTTAATGATTTTCATCGGGCTGAATTTAGCAGGGAATATCCTATTGACGTTCAGCCTTTTTTACGGATGGCTTTTTCTTGTTCCATTTCTTAATAGAAAAATATCTTCTGAAAACAAGCTTGTCCCATCTAAAAAAAAATCCGCTGCTGCAGGGATTATAAGCGGCATTCTGTGTATGTTGTTGATATTCGGAAGCTGTTCTATATTTTTGAATACTTTATTTGATGTGGAAAACTTGAGAAATGTTTTGAATAAGTGGGATTTTTCTGGAAGGAATGCTGCGTGGCTCGTTCTAATTCTGATATTCATCAACCCTTTTTTAGAAGAAAACTATTGGCGCAGCTATATGATGGAGAAGCTTAAAAATAAAGCTGGGAGCGGGATAGCCATTTTGATCACTTCGGCATTTTACAGCCTTTATCATCTGCTTTCCCTTCTCCCAATGATGGAATGGCCTTATAATTTCATCGCTGTTCTGCCAGTATTTGCTGCTGGTCTTCTATGGGGTTATTTTCGAAATCGGTATCAATCGCTCATCGCCCCGATCATCAGCCATATCCTTGCTGACTTCGGAATCATGCTGGTGTATTTAATTTGGATTGCCTAATAAATTTCAGCTTTATTAATCATTTTCCTCTTCCACAAATCTCTTTAATGCGGAAAGCTTGTTTTCCCAATAAAGTTCAAAGAATTGCAGCCATTTTTGCAGTTCGGTCAGCGGCTCTGGCTGCAAGGTGAACAAAGTTTCCCTTCCGGATTTCCTTTCGCTGACGAGCCCTGCCTCTGAAAGAATGCGTAAATGTTTGGCTACTGCAGTCCTGGAAATGGGGAAGTAGCTGCTGATTGACGCAATGGACATCTCTTTGCCGCCAAGCATTTTTAACATCTCTCTTCTTGTAGGGTCTGCTACAGCCTGAAAGACATCAGGTTTAGCTTTCTCTGCACCCATACTATCCCTCTATATGGCTTCGGAGTTTTGGAAGAATTGAAAATGCCCATCCTTTTGCCATATTTTCCTGTACCGCACGGTGAGGTGCTCCGAATTCTGTTACTTTATCTTCATCCCATCCTCCATGGACAAGTGTGAACTCCGTTTTTCCTTCCATTTCCTTCAGATAAAACTCAACGAACCAATCTTTCCCCCAATTGAATGATAAAAAATGCGGAGGATCGATTTTTGTGACTTTGCATGGCGACATGCCGAATTGTGCGGCATTTAAATGAAAATCATGTCCTTCTACAGGTTCAAAATCATTGGGCATAAACCAAACAGCAATCCCTTCTGCTGTTGAGACTGCCTTCCACACCTTTTCAATTGGCGCATTAAAAACTTCTGTAAAACGTACTTCCTGTTCAATTCTTTCTTGTTCTTTTTCCATTTGATACACCTCTATTTTTTAGATTTGACTTTTTCCTTTTCCCTGAATCGCAATGCAGACCAAGCCGCATCTACTGCTGCGTTGCTGACTGGGCGAAAAATCGTCTCTTGCATCATTTTCTCTGCCAGAATGTCGCGGTTGAGATCAGTTTCTACTTTTTTGGATGTTTTCTTAGGGTAGGTAATCCAGAAAACGCCATCCTCTTTTAAAAGAGGCAGTACTTTGGGAAGCCAGCCATTTAACTCAGAAGAGTTTTTTACATACAACTGGATAAAATCCAGCTCTTCTTCATCTGTAACCTGTTCAAAATCAAGCGAATACCCTTCAGGGGCATTGAAAACCTTTGCTGCATATCCTTCTTTATAACGCAGCTTTTTAGCTAATTCATTCATGAATTGGCCCTCCTTCTCAAAAAAAATAAAACCAAATGGTTTCATATACAGAGCATATAACACCTTTTGGTTTCATTTCAAATTTTATTTTTTGCTGGTGGGGCTTTTTTCATTCCCTCTTTTAAAATTCCCCGTTGCCTTTGCTAAAATAAGTTGTACTTCTAGGTCAGTCGCAGCAGCATGAATTTTATTTACTGTCTTTTCCGCTTCTTGTCCTTTCAATGTCTTTATCCATTTTCCTTCCCAACTGATGAAAACATAATTTTCTTTTGTAATCCGGTAATCAAATACATTTTCAGCTAAACGATTCCTTTTGTCGATATTATCCATTTACCATAGCAACCCTTTTCTTCACTGAATTCCAAGGTTCAGCTCGTTCCATCCAAGTGTTATTTTCTCCATTTCAGCAGTTTTATCAAAATGGAGGTCCTTTATCATGACCCCTTTGCGAAGCAGATCTTCATACTTCAATACGATCCGTTGAAAATCTTCATCGCAGTCTACATAAACATCAATTCTCTGTTCTATCTGCAAATCCTTTTTCTTTCTCACATCCTGAATAAACCGGATGAAATCCCGCACCATTCCTTCCTCCAACAGTTCCTTTGAAACAGCCAGGTCCATCATGACAGTGAAGCTGCTGTTTGATGCTTCCGAATTTCCATTAGATTGCACCTTTTTTTGTAAAATCACTTCTTCATCCGTTAATTCAACTTCTCTTTTATCTTCTAGAACAAAGTGCAGTTTTCCTGAGTTTCTAAATTGATTGATATCATTCATTGACAGTGACTGTAGAAGGTGTTTCACCTGATTTAAGTCCTTGCCCAATTTAGGGCCCGCTGCCTTAAAGTTCAATTTCAATTCAAAAGCAATCAAATCACTTGAAGCATCTTCCCACACGATTCTTTTTACATTCAGTTCATCCATGATTGTTTCTTCAAATAAACAGAGCGTTTCAAAATCCGATCTGGCAGGAATGATGATCATTTTTGCCAAAGGCTGCTTTGTCTTGATTTGTGCAGAATTTCTGATGCTCCTGCCAAGCTCCACGATTTCAAGCACTTGGTCCATTTGACGTTCTAATATTTCATCCTTCCATTCCTTTCTGCTTTCAGGATAGTCAGTTAAGTGGACGCTATTTCCTGTCAGGGAAAGGTGGATTTCCTCTGAAGTGAAAGGGATGAAAGGGGCAGATAACCGGGCTAGATCTCTTAATACTGTATAGAGTGTTTGGAAGGCAGCTGCTTTATCGCTTGTCATACCTTCACTCCAAAATCTTTGTCTGTTTCTCCTGATGTACCAATTGCTTGCTTCTTCTGCCAACCTGCCAGCAGAACGGGCAGCTTCTGTTAAACGATAGTCATCCATTTCCGACTTCATTTTTTCTTTAGTGGTTTCAAGTCTTGATAAAATCCATCTATCCATAACAGAGTATGCTAATTCCTGATTTTCATCGGGTTTAAATGAATCCATATCGGCATACAGCGTATAAAAGTTCAGCATACTCGACAATGTATCGATGAATTTAGACTTCGCTTCTTTAATGTTCTGTTTTGAAAATCTCTTCTGATTCCATGGTGCACTGTCTTCTATTAGCGCCCATCTTAATGCATCTGCTCCAAATTCCTTCATCAGCTCGATCGGATCAAGGGCGTTTCCTTTGCTTTTGGACATCTTTTGACCCATTTCATCCAGTACATGCCCTGTTGCAAGAACTCTTTTGTAAGGCGCTACTCCCTTATATAATACTGAGACTGCAAGCAGTGAGTAGAACCAGCCCCGCGTTTGATCAATCCCTTCCGCTACCACATCTGCCGGAAACTGTTCTTCGAATAAGTTTTGATTGTCAAAAGGAGTATGATACTGAGCAAACGGCATGGATCCGCTGTCGAACCATACGTCAATTACCTCAGGCGTACGCTTCATCTTTTTCCTGCATGAAGGACATTTAACAAGCAATTCATCTACGTATGGCTTATGCAGTTCCAAATGTTCCGCATTCTTTTCGCTATTTTCAAGCAGCTCATGGATGCTTTTTGGTGAAAATTCCGTCTGGCAGTCCTCGCATTCCCAGACATTCAAAGGTGTTCCCCAATAGCGGCTGCGGCTGATATTCCAATCCACCATGTTTTCAAGAAAATTGCCGAACCTTCCTTCCTTAATATGCTCAGGATGCCACTGTACACCTTGATTTTCATTAAGCATCTGTTCCTTGACTGCCGTGGTTTTGATAAACCAGCTGTCTGAAGCATAATAAAGCAATGGAGAATCGCATCTCCAACAGTGTGGATAGGAATGTTCATACTTTTCCTTAAGGAATAAGAGCCCTTTTTCATGAAGCATTTTGACAATGTCTACATCACAGTCTTTAACAAACCTGCCTGCTAGCGGCTCTACCTCATCCGTATATCTCCCTTGCCTATCAACAACATTAACAAAGGATAATTGTTTTTCCTGAACGGTTCGATAATCATCCTCTCCATACGCTGGTGCGATGTGGACAATTCCTGTACCGTTCTGTTCTGTTACAAAATCAGCTTCCACGATGATATGCCCTTTATCTACATTGACGAAATCAAACGGCGGAACATAGGAGTGCCCAGCCAACTCGCTCCCTTTTATGACTTCAATCAGTTTATCGTTTTCTTTCATGAAACTGTTTGCCCGAGCTAAAGACATGATCAGAACTTCATCATCGGTTTGGACTTTTGCATATTCGAGATCTCTATGGACAGCTAATGCCACATTGGCAGGCAATGTCCATGGGGTCGTCGTCCATCCAAGCACATATTCATTGCTTGAACTTTTCAACTTGAATTTGACAGTCGCACTTAAATCTTTGACATCCTTATACCCCTGCGCCACTTCATGGGAGCTTAGTGAAGTCTGGCAGCATGGACAATAAGGAGAAACCCGGTGGCCTTTATATAAAAGGCCTTTCTGATGCAGCGTCCCGAGGATATGCCAAACCGATTCGATATACTCATTGCTCATCGTAAGGTATGGACCGTTCATGTCCACCCAGTAGCCTAGATCTCGGGTGAACTCTCTCCACTGCTTTTCATAGGAAAAGACACTTTCTTTACACTTAGCAATGAATTTTTCTATACCATACTCCTCGATTTCTTGCTTCCCTGATATCCCTAATTGTTTTTCCACACCCAGTTCGACAGGTAGTCCGTGGGTATCCCATCCAGCTTTCCTTAATACTTTTTTTCCTTGCATCGTCTGATAGCGGGCAACGATATCCTTGATCGTTCTCCCCAAGGCATGACCGACATGTGGAAGACCGTTTGCTGTTGGCGGTCCTTCATAAAACACAAACGATTCCGCCTCTTTTCTCTGTTCGATGGATTTTTGGAAAATACGTTCTTTGTCCCAATATTCCAACATTCTCTTTTCCATTTGCACCCTCGCTTCTTTACTTGAACCCATCATAATCCTCCTTAATTTATTGATTCAAAGGCTGTTTTCTTAACAATGTTGTTAAAATCTTACTGCCGATTTCAACGTAAAACTAGCTGTCAGGTGCGTTGGGATGGAGTATCCAGGCTCTTTTCGAGCTAAATCTTTAGCAAAGAATGCATAAGTTATCCTGTTTTAATGCCTAAAACAACAATCTTTGAGAAAAGAGCCTAAATAAAAAAACACCCATCCCTATTCATTAGGGACGAGTGTTTACCCGCGTTACCACCCAAATTCTGCTCTCGATTGAAAGCAGCACTCTGTCAACGTACTATCATACGCGTTCCTTTTAACGGCGGACCTCCGTCAGGACTTACTCCGTTCAGTCCCGCATCTCAGAGATGATTTTTCCAATTGGACTTCCCGCCGGTTCCCACCACTCCGGCTCTCTGTTGAGGAAGTACACAAAAGTACTTTTTCTCTTCATTGATTTTTATTGAAATATTTCATTTATTATAATATGGTTTATTCTGGAATGCAATGAAATGTTCTGGAATTCTTCAGTAAAAAGGTTGCTTTCTTTGAACTGACCTGTCAAGCTAGAGAAGAAGTTTTACCAGACATTGAAAAAGCAGGTGGTCATAATGATAGAAGTCAAGACATCCCAACTAAGCGACGGAGAATTTAATAGAGGCGTCTTCGCCACACAGGATATCAAAAAAGGGGAATTGATTCACGAAGCCCCCGTCATCGCGTATCCAAACGCTGAACATATCCATATTGAAAAAACCCTTTTAGCAGACTATGCATTCGAATATGGGAAAAACCATACCGCAATGCTGCTTGGATATGGAATGCTGTTCAATCACTCCTATACACCAAATGCAGTCTATGAAATCAGCTTCGAAAAGCATACATTCGATTTCTTTGCTTATAAGGATATTAAAGCAGGAGAAGAAATCCTGATTAATTACAATGGGGAAGTAGATGACATGGATCCCCTTTGGTTCAATAAGGAATCCGATGAAGAATAAATAGCAGCAAAATGAAAGAGCGCCTAAATTCGGCGCTCTTTTATATTGTCCAGCTCCAGCGCCTCTAAACAGCCGGCTCCGCTTTTCCTATTAATGAGTTACATTCTTCGGCACATTCCGCAACATGCTCGATGATGAGAATCCGATGTAAATGGATGCAAATGCAATTAAGAAGTGCAGGATATTGTCTGCAAATAAGAAGATGATCCCTGCAAATTCGTGGGTGAACATTCCAATAATCCCGACGAGCAAGTATACAAAACCAAAGATTTTAGCATAGGCTGCAGCTCTGGCTTCACTGGTTGTACAAATCAATGCAATGATACCTGAAACTAAATGGACAATATTATGCATCGGCGTCAAATGAAAGATACCGTCAAACTGTACGAAAAATCCAATAATTCCCAGTAAAATAAATACAACACCTAATAGACCTACAAATTTTTTAGCCATCTCCATCCCTCCAGTCTTTTAATAGTTGGAAAGCCCTTATGTAACACAAGTTTGTTAGTACATATATTCCTATTTTTTCTAATCTTTAAACCATCCAACAAAAAAAGCATCCAAAAAAGGATGCCATCAATACGGTGCGTATGGGGTATATGGGTAAGGATATGAATACGGATATGGCGGGTAGGCTGGAACCGGATATGGTACTGCTGCTGGAGCAGTTGCAGCTGCTCCCAGCGCAACACCTGTCAAAGTTCCTGCTGCAAAGCCAGCTGCAGGATTATATCCCCAGCCATGATAGCCTCCATGACCCCAATTTCCGCCGCCGTGTCCCCACGTACTTCCATGACCCCAAGTTGCATGACCGCCGCCATGGCCCCAGCTGGCATGGCCGCCTCCACCATGTGCAGGTCTTGATTGTCGCTGGTTTGGAACAAACATTGCTATCACCTTTCCCTTTCACCAGGATTTTAATATCATATGTTAGTTCCGGCTAAAGGGTTTTTCTAATTCAATTCATATGTGTAAAAACTAAGCCAATCAAAAAAAGAAAGATTGCCCCAATTAGATAAACCAAAACCTGAATAAAAATATAGTGGTTATTCTTTTTTTGAAACATCCTCTCTTCCGATGAAAACAAACTGTATGAAAATATGGGGTCACAGATGTCCCAGATCATTCTTCCCTTTTTGCATCTCGTTTTCATCTCCACCACATTCATCCCCTTTTTTGCCGCGAAAATATTTTGAAACAACCAGCCAGATAACCGAAATGATGATAAATGAAAAAATATAAACGACCGGACTTATCTGTAGCCCTATGGACTGGACACTGGCGGAAGTTGTTGGAACTCCACCTTTATAAGAAAACGCTTTCAAATATCCATAAATACTGATGATCAAAAAATAGAGAACGTGGATGAACAAGGAACCTTTGATCGCCTTTTGAAATGCCAATTCCTTTTCCCCCTTTATACCTCTTTCAATATCTATTCGATGTTTTCTATTGAATCCCTTTTAAAAAATATTCTTTTACAACTATATATGAACTTCACTTGCCTATTTTCATTCTTTTTGTTATGCTAAGGAAGAATTATTTTTGCTCGATATGTTGAGTGAAGAACAGCAATGCTTTTTCGCTAGGATATCATTAAGAGCAAGAATAGTAATAAGATTGTGTGTTAAACGCACGAGGAGGCAACAATAATGGAAAACGGTAAAGTAAAATGGTTTAATGCAGAAAAAGGTTTCGGATTCATCGAGCGCGAAGGTGGAGAAGATGTATTCGTACATTTCTCAGCTATCCAAGGTGATGGTTTCAAAACTCTAGAAGAAGGTCAAGACGTGACTTTCGAAGTAGAACAAGGTGCTCGTGGACCACAAGCAGCTAACGTTAATAAAGCATAATTAACGCTACAAAACATATGAACAGACCCTGCTTGCAGGGTCTGTTCTTTTTATTTCACCTAACTGCTTTTCGGCTATAAACATAAAGAACCCCGTTCAGCGTTCGAACGGGGTATAAAAAGTAAAGAAAATGGTTTAGTTCATTATATCATAAATTTTTTCTTCCATAAAAAAATTCTTTGTGAATTTTCATACAAAGTGTGAACATGCTCCTCTCTTCTTTTCCATGATTATTCTTCTACTATTTTTCCCATTAAAGTTTAACCTCTCTTCATTTAGGATAAAGCAAAGCAATGGCGATTAACGCTGCCATCCTGAATATTTGAACAAGGGAGGAACTTGAAACATGAGCCAAGATCAAAATAAAAACAGCAAAGACGAACAGCTCGATGAATTCCGTTCGGATGACGCAGGAAAAAAATTAACCACCAACCAAGGGTTGAAAGTATCGGATACAGAACATTCCCTCAAAGCTGGCGAACGCGGCCCTACATTAATGGAGGACTTCCATTTTCGAGAAAAGATGACCCATTTCGATCATGAAAGAATACCGGAAAGAGTCGTCCATGCCCGCGGCTTTGCTGCACACGGCGAATTTGAAGTCTATGAAAATATGAAAGAATTCACCAAGGCTGGATTTCTCCAGGATCCTTCAGTTAAAACACCTGTATTTGTTAGGTTCTCAACCGTTGCAGGATCTCGCGGGTCCGCAGATGCTGTAAGGGATGCACGTGGATTTTCGACGAAATTTTATACGCAGGAAGGAAACTATGATCTAGTAGGGAATAACATACCGGTTTTCTTCATTCAAGATGCTATCAAATTCCCCGATCTTGTGCATGCACTTAAGCCTGAACCTCATAACGAAATGCCTCAGGCAGCTTCTGCACACGATACATTTTGGGATTTCATCGCCAATAATACTGAGTCTGCACATATGGTAATGTGGGCTATGTCCGATCGTGCAATCCCTAGAAGCTATCGCATGATGGAAGGATTCGGTGTGCATACATACCGTTTTGTGAATGAAGAAGGCCAGGCTCATTTTGTGAAGTTCCATTGGAAGCCAAAGCTTGGTGTGCACTCCCTTGTTTGGGATGAGGCGCAAAGATTGAACGGCAAAGATCCGGATTTTCATCGCAGGGATCTTTGGGAATCCATCGAAAACGGCCAGTACCCTGAATATGAACTGGGTGTCCAGCTGATTAAGGAAGAAGATGAATTCAAGTACGATTTTGACGTTCTTGATCCAACAAAGCTTTGGCCGGAAGAACTCGTCCCAGTCAAAATTGTTGGTAAGATGGTCTTGAATAGAAATGTAGATAATGTTTTCGCTGAAACGGAACAGGTAGCATTCCATCCAGGCCATGTAGTCCCAGGGATTGATTTCACGAATGACCCCCTTCTTCAAGGGCGTTTATTCTCTTACACCGATACTCAATTAATCCGTCTTGGCGGACCGAACTTCCATGAAATCCCGATCAATCGTCCAGTTTGCCCGTTTCATAATAACCAGCGTGATGGATACAACAGGATGACCATCAATAAAGGTCCAGTATCCTATCATAAAAATTCATTGCAGAACAACGAGCCCTCCCCTTCTTCTGAAAAGGATGGCGGGTACGCCCACTATCAAGAAAAAGTAGAAGGACAAAAAGTCCGAAATCGAAGCAAAAGCTTTGACGACCACTACTCCCAGGCAAAATTGTTCTGGAATAGTATGTCAGATGTTGAAAAAGAACATATCATTAACGCTTTCCGTTTTGAACTAGGGAAAGTAAAAAGCAAGGATGTTAAACAACAGGTAGTCAACATGTTCAGCAAGGTTTGTACTTATCTTTCAGGAGAAGTTGCCAAAGGGCTAGGGTTGAAAGTGCCTGAAGACGCCTCCCCTTCCACCGAGGAGAGATCTTCAGAAGCTCTCAGTCAAATGAACACTGTCAAAACGGCGAAAACAAGAAAAGTGGGCATCCTTGTTGAAGATGGATTCCATTATGAAAATACGCACCAATTAATCAAAGCTTTGAACGATGCTGGAGCCGAAGCCGAGATTATCAGCAGTTCTCAAGGAAATGTCAAAGGCGGCAATGGTGAAGAAATGGAAGTCGACCAAACCTTCCTGACTTGTGATTCCGTCTTGTATGATGGGATTTACCTTCCTGGAGGAAAGGATAGCATTGATTCCATTCAGTCCAACCGGGATGCTGTCATTTTCCTACAAGAAGCATTTGGACATTTCAAAACAGTCGGAGCCTGCCACGAAGGGACAGAGCTTCTTTCTACCCTCGGAATGGTCGATTCTGCTGAAGATGGCGTCATCACACTAAAATCAGATGAGGAAAATGACAATTTCTACAATTCATTTGTAGATGCACTGAAAAAACACCGCCATTGGAACCGACAAATATAATAAAGCAAGAGCCTGGTCCGTTAATTGGCCAGGCTCTTCATTTTAGCAAAAAATATTTTAATTATTTTCTAAGCCAGACCTTCCTATAGTCGATCTTCCCTCTTGCATTCATTATGGCACCCCCGATTGAACCGTCATGCATCACCCTCTGTTTTATATGGAAAAGGAACAAAACCTGTCTTTTTTCAGCCAGTTTCAGTTCCAATTTATGCAATAATTCCTTCCTTTTTTCAAAAGACGATTCCATTCTGCAAACACGAATGCATTCAGAAACCATTTCTTTAGAAGCATCGTCCAGATGGTTTTGGATAAAACCATTTTCCGATTGGAACATGTGAATCAATTCAATGTCAGGCTGTGCACCTGCCACCTCCCCCGCTGCCAATAGATCAGCTTTTTGAAGAATTTCAGGGTTTGTCAACTGAGTGACGGGAAGGATGATAGTCTCTATATGGAAACCGGCAATTTCCAGCTGCCCTCTCAGCCACTGGACATTCTTTTCATTGCTTGTCATTTCGTAAGTATATAGGGAGAGCATTTCTCCTCTATAGCTGGACTGTTGCAGCAGTTTACGCGCAAGTAATAGATCCCCTTCTTCTCTAATTTCCTCAGAACTGATATCAGGAAAAAAACTGCTCGCTGGGATTTCTCTCATTTCTTTTAAATCCCCAATCATTTTCGAGCGATTGATAGCCATATCAATTGCTTTTCTGACAAATGGATCCTGCAAGACGCCTTTTTTCCTTAGGTTCATACTTAGATAGACTGCTCCAGTTTCAATGCCTGTCAATTCATTAAAAGTCTTGTGTTCCCTTTTAGCTTCTCCATCATACAAAATATCTCCCTGATTGAGCTGATCTAAAACTCTGGACTGATTATAATCAGGCACCACCCACATCTCCATTCCATCTAAGTGAGGCCTACCATTAAAATATTCCTGATGAGAATGAAGCTTCATGATTGATTCATTATTCTCAACTATTCGAAACGGTCCAGTTCCGATTGGATGGGATTGAAAGTCTCTGTTTTCAATCAGTTCGTCTAAATCAGAAGGAACAATCGAACAATACTCAGCGCATAATTCATGCGGAAAAAGTATGTTGGATTCTTTCAAATGAAATTCAATTCCATAACTGCCCGATCCTTCAATGTGTTCAATCATATTTAACAATGGAGCCGCTGTGCCTAAGGATTTCAATCGAGTAAACGTAAACTTGACATCCTCTCCCGTAAATAATTTGCCGTGATGAAACTTAACCCCTTTACGGAGATAAAAGACCCATACCTTATGGTCATTTTTGCTTTCCCAATAATGAGCAAGCTCCCCTTCAAGCTGCTTTGTCCTTTCATTAAATGAAGTCAAGGTATTGAAAATCTGCCTGATGAAATCCGCTTCTGTACGTCGATGGACGAATGCAGGATCCAATCTTAACACCGGGCGATAAAACGGGTAGCGGATAATATCCGCTTGCTCTTCCGGCCGTGCCCCAAAATGGGAATACAGCCACTCTTCAAAAGAATATGCAATGGGTAATTCTTCATTCATCATCTGTAAGGCAGCAGATATTTTCCCCTGTTTGACAAGTTCTTTTGCTTTTTCAAATTTCAGTTCCTCAAGCGGCTTAATAAAACAGATTTTAGATTGGTTCCCACGGCCTTTCCCGGGGATCCACTCGATATATTGCAGCTCCACCAATTTCTTTATGAGGAGCTGAGCATTGCGAATCGTACAGTCCAATACATGCGCTATCTCATCCATTCGCACATTCTGGAATATTCCTTCCGGTTGATTGAAATTATTTCTAAGTGCTCGGTAATGCGCCTTAACATCCAAATGGGCCACTCCTCTTTAAAAAGGCGAAATTTCAAAGTACGCAACTTTCGCTTTTTCTTCTTCTTTTAGAAAAGTATAATTTTTTCCAACAGAACCGTAAAGAGGTGGAACAAAAATGATTGCTGTACAAAAGAAAAAAGGAGAGGCTTCAATATTCAGCAAAAAACAGCCCTCCATATGGCAAAATGCAAATTTTATCATCCTGTTGTTCTCAGGTGCAGTCCTTGCATTTGGTAGTAAAATCTATGAACTTGCCCTTCCCTTGATTTTATATCATGTGACGAATTCTCCGGTCGTCATGTCTCTTATGAAGGGAATCGAGTTTCTGCCGAATCTATTATTGGCTATGTTTATCGGTGTCTTTGTAGACCGTTCGCGAAAAAAAGCCTGGTCTCTTTGGACCGTATTTCTGCAAATCATCATTTTGTTCGTCCTATTTTTCTCAATGCGGAATGGTACACCCCCACTGATTTTGTTCTATGTATGCGGATTTTTTCTGATGACCTGCAGCTATGCTTTTTTCAACGGACGCGCAAGTATTGTAAAGCTTGCTCTCCCAACTGAAATGCTGACAACAGCGAACGCTTCTTTTAATTTCATTTTTACATTCATCGGAATTATGGGTCCTGCGATAACGGGGCTGATACTGATGTTTTCATCACTTAACTCCGGCATTCTTCTCACGGCGGTTTCGTTTTCGATTGCCTTTGTGATTCTGCAGTTTTTAAAATTTGATGAGGCTCCTTCTCTTGCAGCAAGGGAGGGGTTTTGGAGAGAATTTAAGGAAGGATGGATTGAACTTTACCGCAATCAAACCTTGTGGCTGATCACGATAACAGTGATTTTCATGAACTCGACTGCAGGCATGGTCGATACGACTATAGTCTTCTATGCTAAAGACGTGATGAAGCTCTCAGATGCTGAATTGGGACTTCTTCTCTCGTTTGCAGGAATCGGGGGACTGCTTGGAAGTTTGGCAATCGGCCGCATCAGGCATAAATGGAGAACGGGCGTCATTGTGACTATGTCAACGCTTCTTACTGGATTAACTTATCTGATGCTTTTTACAAATGAGAATTATGCCTGGACTGCATCTGCCATATTATTAAATGGCTTCCTTGGGACCATCAGTTCTGTCTGCATATGGACTTTCAGGCAGGAATCCACTCCCCATCATTTAATCGGGCGCATCAGCGGCATCACTGGTTCTGTCTTTAAGCTCAGTATGCCCTTTGCTATCTTTGCGTCTGGTTGGATCTCGGAAATATCACGGCCAGAGGTCGTCTTCCTGATTGCTTTTGCCGGCAACCTGATTATTTTTCTCTTCTGCCGGTTCAGTGCGCTTTGGAAAAAATAAAAAGCTTGGGAAAATCCCAAGCTTTTTAGCTATATTAGAATGATTTTGCTGCTTCTTTCGCGCGGGCAATAGCGTCTGCTTTGATTTCTTCTGCTTTATCCGGCATTGCATTGTGTCCTTCTACAAATAGACCATCGAAGGATGGAACACCGAAGAATTGCATTAGGACTGTCAAATAGCGGTGCCCCATTTCCATTCCAGCTGCAGGGCCTTCAGAGTAAATGCCTCCGCGTGCTTGGATATGGATTGCTTTTTTATCTGTAAGCAACCCAACAGGACCTTCCTGTGTGTACTTAAATGTTTTGCCTGCAACTGCAACTGAATCAAGATATGCTTTCATCACTGGCGGGAATGAGAAATTCCAAAGCGGAGTGACAAAAACGTATTTATCAGCAGCAACGAATTGTTCGCTCAATTCTGCCAAGCGTCCGACTTTTGCCTGCTCTTCAGCTGATAGTTCTTCGAAGCCTTTTCCTGTTTGAAGTTTTCCCCATCCGCTGAATACATCAGCATCAATTTGCGGGATGTTTTCATTGTATAGATCGATGTGGACAACCTCATCGCCTGCGTTTGCTTCTTTATAGGAATCAATGAATGCTTTCCCAACCGCCATGCTGTATGATTGAGTGTCATCGTGTGGATGTGCTGTGATGTATAAAACTTTAGCCATAATAAAAAACCGTTCCCTTCTCGTTGAGTTTTGTCATTTTAGTTTGCGGCATCAAACTAAAAATCATTCTTTATCTCGAATTAAATTATTCTTAATTCAAGGTAATTATATAAACCTTTTTTCAGAATTTCAATAAATATGCTCATGAAAATAAAAAGGATTTGTCATCGGACAAATCCATGCTTTCTGTTTCTATTATTTATGCCCTTCGAATGGGTTCCCGCTGATGTTTTTTCTTCCTTCTGGAGTCAATTCAAACAACTCCACTTCTTCTGCCGCTTCCATTGAATGAATGCTGCCGTCAAAATGCATCGGTTTATTTTCAGACACACCTTTCACCTCCTGGTTCAATAGTCTTAGTATTTACTACTATTTTACTAATTAATTCAGGAAGTTCCTAGTGTATTTTTTAAAAAATCAAAAAATTCATTTTATATTCTTCTCCAACGATTGTAAATAATCCGCAATTTCTTTTTTATTTTTCAATTCCACGATCGTTTTATCTTTACCCAGGGATTGAAATGCAGTGAACCTCTTTTGCATTTGCGCTTTTCTCGGATAATAGGTCGTCCAAATGAATTTCAAAAATGGCCAATCAATCTTCTCTTTGCAGTCTGGTCCAAGATCAGGCCGTGTCCTCCCGATATTTTTAAAGAATCGCTTGAAGACACGATAGATACAAACATACCTCGGCAATTCTAAATAAATGATGGTATCTGCCTGCTCCGCCCTCATATCATATGTAGCTGTATAGTTGCCTTCAATGATCCATCGATCGTGCTCGAGGATTTCTTCCTGTGCACCCCTAAACTCTTCAAATGTAGCTTGCGCCCAGCCAGGTTTCCAAAAGTGCCTATCTAAATGATGGACAGGAATATCCAAAAGGTCTCCAATTTTTTTGGCAAATGTCGACTTGCCGACCCCGGCACTGATACCTACAACCATAATTTTCTTCACATACAGTCCCCCCATTTCAAGACTCGTTTTTCCATTATAAGCCAAAGACTGAATGCTTGAAAGACATTTTTTCAGAAAATATTATATCCTGCTCTTTCACATACGTGCTACAATCGATATGGCAAAATGTTACGATAAAGGTGGAAAGCATATGGCAAAATTATATACAGCATTATTAACATTGAGCTTCATTTGGGGATTATCGTTTGTTTTTATCAAATGGCTATCAGAATTCGGAGGCGTATGGGGAACTGTTTTTATACGCTGTCTGGCAGGTGCATTAATCATGCTGCCTCTTTTATATATCAAACGAAAAGAAATTATCAAACCGATACCATGGAAATCGCTGATCATTGTTGGTGTTTTAAACTGCGGGCTGCCCTGGGGCCTGATTGCATTGAGTGAAACGACGATCAACAGCAGTACTGCTGCTGTCTTGAATGCACTCACTCCTATTTGTACAGGGCTGATTGGCTTCGCCTTTTTTTCTACCGTCCTTTCGAAAAGGCAGTGGATTGGAATCATTATTGGATTTGTAGGCATTTTAGTGCTGATGGGAGGCCAAATCAAAGCATTACATGGATTTCATATTGTCGGAGTTGGAACGATGCTTGCTGCCACAATCTGCTACGGATCCGCCTCTCAATATACGAAACATTTTTTAAATGGGGCCAGCATTGTTTTGATTACAGCAGTCTCTCTTTTGACTGGTGCATTAATCGGACTCTTTGGAATGATTTTTTCTGGTTCAGACATAATGGTTCATGCTATTTCAAAAGAAGTGATTTTTGCCACGGTTGGGCTTGGCTGCTTTGGATCAGGGATTGCTACACTATTGTATTTTTATATCATGAAAAAAGCCGGACCCGAATTCGCTTCGACTGTAACGTACATCGTTCCAGCTTCCGCCATGATTTGGGGATATGTACTATTGGGTGAAACGATTTCTCTTAATTTAATCATCGGCTTACTCATCATTTTTATAGGCATCGTACTCACAACCAAGAAAAACAAAAAAGTCACCGAACAAATCGCTGCGTAAAATCAAATGCGCAAGCGCCTTGATGAGCCCAGACCCGCATAAGACGGATCTCTAAGGAAATCCTGATTTCCTTAGAGGTACGACTTATGATCTCGAGGGGCTAGGCGCTGGAGCTAGACGTAAAAAAAGACCTTAAAGGTCTTTTTTTCATTATTCTTTTTCTAATTTTTCTATGATTGCATTCCCATTTTCGCTTACACGTATAAAAGCAGCCTGATTTTCGTTTTGCAAATTCTGGCCCGTTTTCTCCGGTACGAAATAGGTTTCAATTCCATAAGTAACGTTTTGCCATCCGTCATAGCGGCCATTGATGATGACATCCCCCTGCAATTTTTTGTAGGGGCGATTCCATTCTCCATTATGCTCGTAATAACCGCTATATTCATAATATCCTCCCATTCCCTTGCGGAGGACAACCTTCACTTTTTCCCTTTTATGAATTTGCTGTGCAATATCCGGAATGACTGAAATTCGATAGTGAAGCTGGATATAATCTCCCTGCATCATGGACCTCGGATCGACAGGTGCGAATGAAAGCTTAATCAATTGTCCGTTTTTAAGCAGGTTTTCATTGGCTGCCCCTTGATAGCTGATGATGCCAATTTGAAGGAGAATTACGGCAAGTATAGCCGGCCATTTTGTTTTAACGAAATGCTTCTGACCCTCATCCATCACATTCTTGCGATCAAAAAGCACTGAACATACAATAAACAGAATTCCTACAATGGCAAAGAATAAAGACTTATTCAATAAATCCCATGCAAAATCATAATATTTGTAGGCAACAAATAAAAACCAGAAAATGATTGCAATGTACCACTCCACAACCAGCTGATTCCTATTCGCAAACCAGACCATTGCTGTCGCTGCCGCAAAATAAAAAAGATTGTAGATCACGTATAAAGCAATCGGGATATCATTCAGCATGGCAAGTGCAAGGAAGTAACCAAAGGCAACCCCCAATGCAGTCCACCGTGTTTCTTTCAAAGCAATCTTCAATTGATAAAATAACCCGTTCAAAACAAGGAATGTAATCCCAGCATACTGGAATTCATGCGTCCAATTTCGGAAAAGCATAAATGCGGTCAAATTGAGAAGCAAGAAATGCATAACCTGTATCCCGGGTACTTTTATCTTCATCATCCCAAACAGCAGAACGGCTAGCAGAATCCATTCATAATAAATATGCTCATTAAAAGCAGCAGATAAAAACTGAATGGCATACCCAGTTGAAAGCATGGTATAACGGACTGGCGGGGGCCATTTAAAGAAAAGAGACGGGATCACAAGCACCACCAGTGCAGAGAAGAATAAAAAAGTAACGTTCAAATTCCCCGTCAGCAAGGAGATCAATCCTATGATGGCTGACACTGCAAAAATGGTTGCGACGAATGTAACGCAGATGATTAATACATTCCGAAAAAAAGCATTCATCGGATGTGTGCTAATGTATTTCAGCAGAAGAACAGCTCCGAAAACCAATAAAGCAGAAAAACCAAGCTGAAGGAATAAGAAAAGTTCCTGGAAAAATTCAGCCATTAGTTCAATGCCTTTTGCGCATACATATCCAGCCGCAGCCGCTCCTAAAATAAACAAGACGCCCTTTTCCAATTTAATCTTTATAAAATAATAAAAAGCTCCTCCAAGAATCAAAAGATAAATCAGATTCATCAGCCACGCCAATGAATGGAATTCATGAACCGTGGTCAAGTATACCGCAGTGATATTAAATAAAATGAGGGAAGCATATAAGACAAAGCTCGAATGAATCCACCTTTTATAAGTGCATAAGAAGAGAATCAGGTTCGCTCCTGCTAAAGCCAGGTAAAGAAAGAACTCCTGGGAGTTGGACCATCCCATATCATAGCCGGAAGGCGATATTAAAGACAAAAAAGCAAGATGACCCAGAACGAAACACAAAATATAAAATGGCTGATATCTGGTAATAGCTGCCAGTAGAAGCGATGGAATCAGCCAAACTATGAACAGCCAATAGCTGTCTGCATGCGAGTTATAAACCTGGCCGATCAGGGCCGCTGAAACCCCAAAGGACACAGCTGAAGCAACAAGGCTCCAGTTGCTTAAAAAAGGATGCTTTGCGACCCGCTTACTGAGGATAAATGATACAGCATACATGAACACCATCAGCAGAAGGCTTAAAATGACCTTTTCCAACCGTTCCATCCCCTGCCAATTCGAAGCGAAAAAATAAAAAATGCTGGCGAGCACAAGCGTAATCCCAAATAAGTATCCTGTCTGCACAAACCTGAGCTGCTTCATCCCTTTCATCCCCCTAATTATTCTTTCTATATGAATTCCCTTTTAATGAACCAAATCCCTTTTTTCATATATATGACGGAAATAATAATGCAGACGTTACGGATAGGATTCTACTGGATTATGTTATAATTATATGGAATATTATGGAGGAGATTTAGAACTATGGTCTTTATGAGAAGAGAGTCAATAAAAGAATTTTTAGCGCTTTATCCGATTACTGCCCTAATAGTCTTACTGAACACAATGGTATTTTTGGCATCATTAATCATTGGATTTTTTGCCGACAATAATACCGCCATCTATTGGGGTGGGATTTCAAGGGAAGGGATTGAGCAAGGAGAGTATTATCGATTGATTACATATGCATTTTTACATGATGGAATTATTCACTTTGCATCAAACATGATATTTGCTATTCTATTAGCTCCATACATTGAAAAGATATTGGGAAGATTTATTTTTATACTATTCTTTATTGCTGCCATATTAGCAACTCCGTTATATGACATCTTTTATACCAATGAACTTTCTGTTGGAGAATCCGGTTTTGGCTTTGCCTTGTTCGGTTTCTATTTATTTCTCGTTTTGTTTCAGAAGGAATTTCTTGATAAAGATTCAAGAGTGACAGTCATTATCTTCATGTCCATCGGCTGGATCGCTTCTTTCATTATTACTAATATTAATATTTCTGGACATGTTTGCGGATTTGCTGCGGGATTTCTCGCAGCCCTTTTCACGAAAAACCTGCGAAAATCCATTCAAATCAAAAATACTCTGCAAATGTAGCTCTAGTATGATGACAGCACCTTATTCATAGGGCTATGGACCTTCAAGCATGATTTAGACAGAATATCACATACTACAGAGAGATATTTTAGACACTGGAGGTCCCTTATGAATACTGAAAAAGACAATGACTTTTCTGAAACACATTTGCCCTTCACAAGTATTTCAAGCGGAGATGGCCTTGCAATTCTGCCTGATCTTTATGTCCTTCCCGTTCAAATTGCCAACATCATTATGATAGGCAATCCAGATGATTCAGACCATTTTGTTCTGGTGGACGCGGGAATGCCGCATTCACATAAAATGATCATCGAAGCCTGTGAAAATAGATTTGGCTCTGATTGTAAACCTAAAGGAATCATTTTGACACACGGCCATTTTGATCATGTAGGTGCCTTGGCAGCTTTATGCGAACATTGGGGTGTTCCTGTTTTTGCCCATAAAGACGAAACACCCTATCTGGATGGACGAAAGGATTATCTCCCGCCTGATCCAACTGTCAATGGCGGCCTTGTTACAGAGTTTTCTCATTTCTTTCCCTATCACGGAATCAATATATCGAGAAACCTCCATCCATTGCCTAAAGACGGCTCCATCCCAATCCTGGGAAATTGGAAATGGATCCACACTCCAGGTCATACGCCTGGCCATATTTCATTATTCCGGGAAGCGGATAAAACCCTTATCGCAGGCGACGCATTTGTAACCGTGAAACAAGAATCCCTCTATAAAGTACTTGTCCAGGAGACTGAATTCAGCGGACCTCCTAAGTATTTCACCACTGATTGGAAAGCTGCCGAAAGATCCGTCAAAAAACTGCATTCGCTTCATCCAAGACTTGCTGTGTGCGGACACGGCCTCCCGGTCTACGAGGATGAACTTGAAACAGGATTGGCAGAACTGGCTGTAAGCTTCAAAGAAATTGCCGTGCCGAAAAACGGAAAATATGTGCACTAAGAAAAGCGAAGATGGACAAATAGAAAAGCGGAACCGGCTTGAACAGAGGCGCCGAGGTTGGACTGAAGTACCACGAGATAAAGGAAACACGGTGAACGAAGTGAACCGATGTTGACTTATCGTAAGTGTGCTGAAGGAAACCTCCCAGCCTCTAGCTGGTGGAGCTGGACAAAAAAAGCCCGGATCATTATCCGGGCTTCCTTCAAAACTCTTCCAACACTTCATCTATATCTACATATTCTATAGTAAAATCCTCTTCCCCCAAATTAACCGTATCCTCAAGTAATTGATCAATATCCATATCCTGATACCTCCTCAATTAGTGGACATCCTCTATCTTATTAATAGACTTCGTGCGGAACAAAACAGGTATGGGGGTCGTTCAAAAAAAATAAAAAAAGCCTTCCAATGGAAGACCTTCATACTCCAGAAGCCACTAAAAACAAATAAAAAATCAACCCCATCACAAGCAGCAATAAGCTGATAATGATATTAGCAACCGCCCCCTGCATGAGCTTTTTCTTTACTAGCAAATAAACTGAGAAAGCCAGACCCAAAACGATGCAGACGATAAAGAAAGGAATCGTCGCGCTCCCTGCGAAATTGGTGAATAATGCGATGACACCAGCAAGTGGAAATATTAAAGGCAAGAGATTTTTTAATAATGATTTGCTGTTCATAGTATTCATGCTCCTTTACCTGCATATGGACATATCATAACATGAAACACCTCTCTGAAAAAAACATCGCCCCAGCTTATAAAAATCAAGAAGAACCCCATTACAGGGGTCCTCCATTTTCACGCGGAAAACTCTAATTCTATGATTTCTCTCAAATATTTCCTTGCCCTGTAAATCCTCGTTTTGACGGTTGCTGGATTCAATTGCAGTTTTTCTGCAATTTCGCTCTCCTTCATACCATATTGAATGCGGAGAATCATTACTTCCTGCTGGCTATCTGGGAGGCTCAAGATGCATTTCTTCAGTTCTGTTTTAAGAATGAGTGCCTCAACTTCATTTTCTACCAATTCAAGCCGGATATCCTGATGTTTCCACGGTTCAATGTCTTCCACGATCGTTTCATTCAACCTCTTTTCTTTTCGAAGAAAATCGATGGCAGTGCGGGCAGCAATGGAGGAAAGCCATGAGCCGATTTTACTCTCATCTTCTACCGAATGACATTTTTTAAACGCCTTGAGAAAAGTTTCTTGCAGGATGTCTTCTGCCAGTGCAGCATCACGGATGATTCTATATCCGATCTGGTAGACAAGCTTATGGTATTGTTCATACATTTCTTCAAAGCTGATGGTGATTGGCTTAAGGCAGCCCATGGCATTTCCCTCCCTTTCATGAGACTTATTTTAATTCCGCGATAATTCTTTCCGGTATTCCATTTTTACCGATCCAGCGAATATCCAGGTCGTTGACACCTTTATAATGAATGGCGACTACATATTGTTGGCCGCTGCTCCATAGGGCGTCATCAATCATCTGTTTTATTTCAGACTCGGCATCGATTTTTACCACTTTTCCTTCTTTAGTCATTTCTTCGAATCGCTGCTCTAGTGATTTATCTCCGCTGAACTTGTTAAAGTCGCTGTCTTTCGCCACCATAATGGACGAAATATCTTCTGGCTTTAATTCAATTTCCTGAAAGATTTTTTCTTGCTTCAAATAATTTATTAGAGTGCTGTAATTTTTTGATAAAGGTACATAGATCGTTTTATCGTTATTTAATAAAATATTGATTTGATATGGACTATCCTCAGAGTTTTCCATGTCCTCATAGGATTGGTTCAGTATATCTGATTTGATAAGCTCCATTAGTTTACTTATTTTTTCAGGCTCCGTTACAGAAGCTTTGCGATTGAACGGTCCTTCAAAGGAGAATGTGATTTTTTCAGCCATTCCATTGTCCACATTCAACACGTCATATCTAGTTTTCTTATACTCTTCTGATGAATAGATATCAGAGAGTTGATTCTTAAATGAATCCTTTTCAATACGATATTCCCTGACAAGCTTTTTGCCATTTTTCAACTCGTAGGCAATAAACACCGAACGGCTTTTTTCTGGTGGAATGATGCGGCTGCTCGGATGAGAAACAATGGCTTTATGCAGCGCAATGACATTCTTGATATTTTCTCTACCAGCTAAATATCGAGGTCTTTCGATTTCAGTGTAGTCATTCCCCCGAAGGTAATCATAATACCCTTGACTGATATGAACCCTTTCAACTTTTGAAGCTTCCGGCAATTTCTTTTCATAGTGGAAGACGTCGAAGTGGATCAATAAACCTAATACCAGCATAGCAGCGATGTATATCCCTAAGCCTTTCCAATGGAATGTGATTCTCCACGATTTTTGAATCAGCATTTCTGCCAGTATATAGCCAACCAATGCACCAGCTGCATAGCCGAATACAATCCATGGCCATGTGTCCTGCATCGCGCCGAAATAAGCGCCTCCAAGCATCATGACACAAAAGGATACACAGTACTTGAATATAGGCTTTAAGAATGGGAATGCCAGCGCTTGGGACACCCCTTCCAACTTTCTCTTTTTATAGATCCATAAAGAGGCAAAGTATAGGATAATCGCAATGATGATATAAAAGATGACTTCTTTTCCACTTAAAAGGTGCTGACCGAAACTCACTTGCCTTGTAAGTGGAGAATACTTTTCAATTTCTTTGTTCATGAAATATTCTCTTGGGAATCCAAGGAGAAAGTATTTTAGGTTGACACTGAATAAAATTAATATTCCAGCAGGGAACACAACAAATATATACGTAAGGACCCCCTGTACTGCAGATAATCCCGTAAGCATCCCGACGAAGGCACCCGCCGTGAATAATACGATATTGATCAAGCTCGTGATTCCCATCCAGATGAAAACTTCTTCCGGCTGGTAGTACATGCTGACATCCAGCACGCCATATTGAATCAGTAACACTACACCAGTTAGAAGAACAGGAATGATTAAATAAAGAATTCCTGCAATGGAATAATGATAGAATATTTTTTCCCTTTTCATTGGCAGACTGTGAATCAAGTCAGACGTCTGCTTAACTTGCAAATAACGGAACAAAAAGATTGATAGACCGATAGGCACGATGATAGTAATCAGCATTAGCAAGTCGGCGTTGATTTCAAATAGGTTCTTGAATTGCCTGTAATAACCCTGTTCATCCCTGGAGGACAGCATCAAAATTTCAAGCGGCAGTGCAAATAGGAGTGCCAGCAGATAGATGATCCCTACCCATCCGATGCTGCGGTTGATTTGTTTCAGTAATTCCTTATTAATCCATGATATTTTTGATGACATATCCAACATCCCCCATTTCATAAATAAAGATTTCTTCAAGGGTCAGCGGCAGCAAATCAAAAATAACAGGATTATACCTTTCAACCATTTCAGCGATTCTGGCTTCATTGCCCTTTACGATGGCGAGCACAACACTTCCCCTATTTTCACGATGAAGCGGATCAAGTGCTTCAAACAATTCATTTGGAACGTGGTCTTTGAACGCAACTTGTATTTTGTGAATGCTCGTTTTTAAATCATCCAGCTCTTTTTCAAATAATAACTTTCCTCCATGCAAAACGCCTACATGGTCGCAAATATCTTCCACTTCCCGCAAATTATGTGAAGAAATCAATATCGTCATTTCACGTTCAGCAACATCATCAATCAACAGGCTTTTTACTTTCTTCCTGACAACCGGATCCAATCCATCCATCGGTTCGTCCAAAATGAGGACTTCCGGCATTGTGGATAGAGCCAAAATGAATGCAGATTGCCTCTGTACACCTTTTGAAAATTTATGTAGACGCTTCTTGCTGTCGATTTGAAACTCCTGAACCAATTTCAGGTAGCGGTCATCATTCCATCCAGGATAAGTATTTTTATAGAATTGCGCCATCTGATCAAGATTAAATTGTGAAAAGAATGTCGGGGCATCTGGAATAAAAAAGATTTTATCTTTTATAGTAGGGTTTTCAAATACAGGCTTCCCTTCTATCTCGACGCTTCCTTCCTCCTGCAGATAGATCCCCGACAATGTTTTTAGCAATGTTGTCTTACCCGCTCCATTCGAACCAAGCAATCCATATATTGAACCTTTACGGATTTGGAACGATACATTGTGTATTATCTCGACTCCATCTATTGATTTTTTGATATCATTCATTTTTATCATTCGATATTCCTCCCCCCACTGCAGGTTCTATCTCTTTTATAAGGCAGATCAGTTCATCCACACTCATCCCAAGATACAACGCTTCGGAAATCATCTTCCGTAAATCCTTTTTTACTTTTTTAAGCTTTTCTGAGTCTTGAACCTCTTCAGAAGGAGTGACAAAACTGCCTCTACCTTTTACTGAATAAATATATCCCTGTGATTCCAGCTCTCTGTAAGCCTTTTGTATTGTATTCGGATTAATCGTCAAATCGCTTGCCAATGAACGTACTGATGGAAGCTGCTCATCAGCCTTCAGCACTTCATTGATGATCAGTTCTTTCAGTTTCTCAACAAGCTGTTCATAAATCGGCTTTCTGCTTCTTAAATCCAACTCAAGCATATACACCCTCCCGTCTGTATCAAGTGTACTACGTGTCTTAATACAGTTAGATTATAATACAACCATTTCCAAAAAGAAACCCCTTTTTAATAAAATTTTTCCAAATAAAAAACGGAGAGCACAGTCACTCCCCGTTTTTTGTCGATTTTTCTACCATTCTTGTTTTGTCTTTCGAAATCCATAATATGGACGGAATCGAAGTTTTTCATTGAATCATTACGGAACCAGCCGGTCGCAGTCCCTTGGAAATGCCGACGCTTCCCTCACATTGTTCAGCCCTAAAAGCTTTGCAGTCAATCGTTCCAACCCAATTGCAAACCCTCCATGCGGTGGAGCACCATACTTAAAAGTATTTAAGTAGCTCTCAAATTCTAAAGGATTCAGTCCCTTTTCTTCTAAAGACTTCTCCAGCAATTCATACTCATGAATCCTTTGCCCGCCTGAAGTGATTTCCGTTCCCCGGAACAATAAGTCAAATGACTTCGTTTTTCCGGGCTGTTCGAGATCCGGCATGGTGTACATCGGACGGGTTTCCACTGGATAATGGGTAATAAAGACAAATGGTGATTCATATGTTTCTTGAACATATTTGCATATGAGCAGTTCCCCTTCTCCATCCAGGTCTCCTTCAGGCGATGATTTTCCAAATGATTCTTGAAGGATCTCATGTGCTTGTTCGAGTGTAATCCGCGGAAATTCCCCCAGATCAGGGACTTCACATTCCAATGCAGCAAGTTCATTTCCGCACGTTTCCTTCAAATACTGAAAAATATGAACCAGTGCTTCGTTTTCCATCTCCATGATCTCTTCAAACCCTTCAATGAAACCCATCTCTGCATCAAGTGAAGTGTATTCATTCAAATGGCGTGATGAATTATGCTGTTCTGCACGGAAGACTGGAGCAATTTCATAAACCCTTTCGTACCCAGCAGCAACCATCATTTGTTTATATAATTGCGGGGATTGAGCCAAAAATGCTTCCTTGCCAAAGTAGTCCAGTTTGAAAACATTCGCTCCTCCTTCAGCGCCCTGTGCCACCAGTTTCGGGGTGAACATTTGCATGAATCCATTACGCCTCATAAATTCCTGGAATGCCCCAGTTATGGCCGATTGAATTTTAAAAATGGCTTGCGTCCTTTCATTCCTCATTGAAATCAACCGATGATTAAGGATGAGGTCTAAATTTGCATCCAACTCTTTTTTATTGACTTCAAATGGCAAAGTCTCCGATTTTGAAAGAATGCTGATATCCTCAACAATTATTTCAACCCCATTTTGCTGTTGGCCAGTTGCAGCGGCAATCCCCTTAATGACAATCGCTGATTCATTTTCAATCTTCATCCCAGCAAATTGATTTTCAAGGACACATTGTATATATCCTGTCCGGTCTTTCAGGATAATGAAGCTGACACTCTTCAAATGCCTGACCCGATGAACCCATCCTTTCAGTATGATCGTTTGTCCAATGTAATTTCCACATTCGAAAGCAAGTACACGATTTCCTTTTTCCATTTCATATTCCTCCTAATTAATTCATAGTCATATTGGCGATCATCATCATAATCATCAGATTCGGAATTCAATGTACTCACCTCCCTATTAGAAAAGCGCAAGCGCCTCGGTCAGCCCCGACCAGCATAAGACGGAACTCGAAGGAAATCCTGATTTCCGTAGAGGTACGGCTTATGACTCGAGGGGCTAGGCGCTGGAGCTAGACAATTCTTCAATTTCTAAAGCAATGAAAATGTGATTAGGGATGTGATTAGTGTATAAAAAAAATACCCGCCCCTAAAAAGGGACGGATATTTCTATTCCGCGGTACCACCCGGTTTGCTTATTCAGCCACTCGCGACAAAGTAACGTTTGTCAACCGGCTGCCCCTACTGTCTGTAAGCATTCAAGGCAGCACTCAGAGGTGTCTTTCTTTCGCTCTTGATTGCATTCTTTTCAGCTTCCGAATGCTCTCTATGAATCAGGGTGCGAAATACTCTTCCTCATCACCGATTTGATTAATTAAAAATAGTATATTCTATTTTATAAAATATGCAAGATAAATTTTCCAAATAGGGCGGCTTCATTAGATCTGTAGTAACTAAATGCTTCCGTCCTTCTCTACTTCCATGATAGGATCTGGACCACCATCACTATCTGATATCTCCCGCTTTTGTTTGAGGATGCGCTTTACTTCTTCTCGCTTCGCTTTATGTACCAGGATATAGAGGGAATCCTTTGGCAAGAGAACCGTGTTCCCTACAGGAGTAATTAATCTATCTTGCCGAACCACAGCAGTGATCAGCGTGTTGTCCGGTAAATCCACGCAGCGGATTTCTTCCCCAGCGATAAGGGCATCTTCTTCAATCGATACTTCAATGATTTCATTGTTTGTTTTTCCAATCGAAATTAATTCGAGCGTATGTGCCGTTTCTTTTTTCTCTCCGCCCGAAAATTTTAAAATGGCAGCTAATTTAGAGATGCTTGCACCCTGAATAAGGGCAGAGGTCAATACGACGAAGAATACCGCGTTAAAAAGCAGCCTCCCATTTTCAATGCCTGCCACCAACGGATAGGTAGCGATAACAATCGGGACAGCCCCTTTCAGACCGGCCCAGGAGATGAAAATCTTCTCATTGACACTATATTTGGCGAACATCAGACTGAGAAAAACTCCAAATGGCCTTGCCAATAATATGGCAATCAGGGATAAAGCAATTCCCTGCCAAGAAATCAGGACAAGCTGATCTGGAAATACTAGTAAGCCAAGAAGCATGAACATGACAATCTGGCTCATCCAAGCGAACCCTTCATTAAAACGCAAAATGGTATGCCGGTATGTGAGATCTGCGTTCCCCACAACTAGTGCCATGACATATACAGCCAGGAGGCCGCTTGCGTGGAAAAGGGTTGCAGCACCAAACGTAAAGACAGCGAGCGCAATAGATAATACGGGATACAATCCAGAGGAATCGAGGCTGATTTTGTTAATGATCCAAACAGCAAGCTTTCCTAAGAGATAGCCTAAAATCAACCCGGCAGACATTTCCCATACGAAACTGAAGATAAGCCCAGGAATGGATGTATCCGGTTCCTGAATAAGTTCCAAAAGTGAAACTGTCAAAAAAATAGCCATGGGATCATTAGTGCCAGATTCAGCTTCCAGCGTGGAAGTCAGTTTTGTTTTAATGTTTTTATTACCAAGAACAGCAAAAACGGCAGCTGCATCTGTTGAGCCGACAATGGCACCGAACAGCATGCTTTCTGACCAATTCAGGCCCAATATGTATTTGGCAGCAGTCCCAATGACAGCAGTAGTGCCTATGACGCCGAGAGTCGCCAATGAAAGAGCTGGTTTATAGATTTTTTTAATATGGGATGATTTTGTTTTGAAGCCGCCTTCGAAAA
Source organism: Falsibacillus pallidus (assembly GCF_003350505.1). Lineage (NCBI taxonomy): Bacteria > Bacillati > Bacillota > Bacilli > Caryophanales > Bacillaceae > Falsibacillus > Falsibacillus pallidus. Next base: position 43,163 of record NZ_QQAY01000002.1, on the reverse strand, counting down.
GAATGACGATTAAAGCCAGCGTTCCGATGAATTGAGTTAAGATGGCATTATCGAAATAGATATATCGGTTTAGAAGCATTCCAACCAAGATGAAAAATACTAGTGAGGGCAAACCTAATCTGGAAGAAAACTTCGCAGTAAATACTCCGGTAATTAGAAGAAGGGCCATTACTAAAATCGTACTTTCTACAGCAAAATTCATTTTGTCCTCCTTTCTCTTCTTTAATTATAGTCTTAAAAAGAGGAAAGAACAATGAATTGGACCTAAGCAATGGATCTCATCACAAAGAATAATGAACTTATTAAATGGTACTCACATCAATATAAAAAGCAGCACAAGGCTGCTTTTACTTAACGATTATTCAATTCCTTTTTATCTTTACTGTAAATGATCAATCGATAAGGATCATCTTTAACCGCCGTCTTTGCTGCATCAGAATGAATTAATTCCTTCACTTCGTTCTCTATTTTCTCCGCCAGTCGGTTGGCTTCTGGAGATTTTGAATCGACGCTTGTTTTAATGGTGATAGTCAAGGGAAGTGGATGGAAGGAATACCCCACACCTTTTACCTTATATTCACTTTTGCTCATCAATCCTTCTGCAATCGCAGAAATGATTGGCTGCCACCTTTGTTCCATCACAACAAATTTCATTTTGGCCAGACGGATCTTAATATGAATATCCTCAAGCCCGTTTTCTTTTAATGCTTCGGCAGCTGCAGCTTTGATCTTTTCCCTTTGTTCAACACTGTCCGTATCGGGAAGCTCAATTTCTACTTCCTTCTCCTTTTCATTTGTGCCCATTGTCCTGAAAGAAAGCTTTTCACTCTCAAGCTTTTTCACAATCGCATCCATAGCCAGTTCCGGCCTGCTTGGATTTCTTTCATCTACTTTTGTTTCTGCAGGTGCTTTTGCCACTTGGATTTTATATGCATCATATTGCCAGCTGTCCAGTATTTCCTTTGTTTTTTTCTCAATATCACCTTTAACACTCGAGTAATATTGTTCCGTTCCCCCAACTGTAACTGATACTGTTTTTTTAGGGACAAAACTCACACCGGCTCCCTCAATATCATATCCGGCACCCTTCAGCTCCTCGTAGATTCTTTCTGAGATTGACATTTGTGATTTAAATATCAATTTCAGATAGGGAATCTTGGCAGCAACATGTTCCACAGCCGGCGACACAAATGCGGATCCAATAAATAACCCGATCAATAAGACCGCTGCGGAACTAATGAAGGTAATTCTCTTAATAAAACGCCTATCCTTCTTTTTATCTGATTTCAATTTCAAATGGACATTCCCTTTGACTCGCCTAGCAATTTCTTCATCGAAATAATGCTCTTCGAAGTGCTTTTTTACTTCACTCAACTCACGATCCATTAAGCACATCCCCTTCCTGGAGTTCTATTTTGTCTCTCAGAAGAGCCCTTCCTCTGGCCAGCCTTGTTTTTACTGTATTTTCATTCAATTGAAGGGCATCTGCTGCTTCAATGATTTTAAGGTCCTGAAAATAATGAAGAATGATCACTTCCCTATATTTTTGCGGAAGTGACAATACTAACTGAAGCAGTCTTTCTTTTTCATCCATTTTCAGCACTTCAACCTCGGAACTTGCACTCTTTTTAAAGGTATCCAATAGTGTAAGAGGAAATTGCAGCAGGCTGAAGCCTTTCTTTCTGATATAATCTTTCGAGGTATTGACAGTAATTCGATAAATCCAGGTTTTAATAGAAGAGTCATTTCTGAATCGGTCCATATAGCGGTAGCATTTCAAAAAAACTTCCTGAGAGATGTCCTCGGCTAAATCTTTGTCCTTAACAATTGAATAAGCTAATAAATACACATTTTTAGTGTAGAGTTCCATCCATTCATGGATCAGAGCCTCTTTGTTCAATTCTCCTTCTCCAGAGGAATTCGATTGCCGGCAATCGTTTTTTTTCATCTTATCTCCTCCTTTCTTACACCCTTTAGACTTTATCTGGATGATTTCGGTTTCATTTTTGTCAAAAAAAATTAAAAAGGTGCCCCAACAATAGGGACACCTTAAGTAAATTCTTTAATAATGCTTATTTTGTAAATGCTTCAGTAAGTACCGGCACGATTTGTTTCTTGCGGGAAACAACGCCTTTCAGTACAGCCGTGTTGTCTTCTAATTTAACATTGTAAGCTTTTTCAATCGCACTTGCTTTTTCACCCAGTGCCAATGCGACAGAATCGTTAGTCAAAATGTCAGTCACAACAAATAAGAACAGATCTAATCCTTTTTCATTGATGACATATTCCAATGCACCTTCAATTTCCGCTTTACGCTCAAACACTTCTGCAGTATCTACTGCATTCACCTGTGCGATTTCAACTTTTGAATCACCCATAGAAAATTCCTTGGCATCAAGCGTGATCAAATCGTGTACGGTTTTATCGCTTAAGTCAGCACCGGCTTTAAGCATTTCAAGGCCATACTGTTCTGCATCAACCCCTGCGATTTCAGCCAATTCTTTTGCTGCCGCAACATCTTGATCTGTGCATGTTGGGGACTTGAATAAAAGAGAATCAGAAATGATCGCTGAAAGCATCAATCCTGCAATTTCCTTTTTAATGGATACACCATTTTCTTTGTACATTTTATTTAAAATGGTTGCCGTACATCCAACCGGTTCGCAGCGATAGTACAAAGGATCGCTCGTTTCGAAGTTGGCGATGCGGTGGTGGTCGATTACTTCTGCTACACGTACTTCTTCAATATCGCTGACACTTTGCTGGCGTTCATTGTGGTCGACAAGAATGACTGTTTTCACTTCGTTCGCGACCGTTTCTACAAGGCGCGGCACTTCAGCGTTGAATTGATTCAATGCATATTCCGTTTCGCCGTTGATTTGGCCGAGTCTTACAGGTTCAGCATCAAATCCTAATTCTTTTTTTAGGTCTGCATAGGCAATCGCAGAACAAATCGTATCTGTATCCGGGTTTTTGTGTCCAAAAATAAGTACTTTTTCCATAGTCAGACTCCTTGATTAACTTGATATGTACGGACCTCTAATGGAAGTCCGCTTCTTAGAATATAGTAACACAAACTTAGTAGAATGTTGAATGTTCCCTTCCCAAAAAATTTATCAAAAAAACAGTGAGGATTCCCCTCACTGTCTATTAAATCTTTTTATTCGCGCAGCTGCTCGAGATCCCAAACATCTGTAGCCCAATTGTGATAAAACTCAGGTTCATGTGAAACTACAATGACTGTTCCCTCATATTTAGCAACGGCTTCTGAAAGCGAATCTTTCGCCTGCACATCTAAATGATTCGTCGGCTCATCAAGAATGATCCAATTGCTGTCTTTCAGCATGAGATCACACAGTCTCACCCTAGTCTGTTCGCCACCGCTCAAAGAAGCAAGCGGCTGGAAGATATGCTCGGTCTTCAACCCGCATCTCGCCAGTGCCTGGCGCACCTCTTTTTGCGTCATGTCCTCATGCAGCGCCCATATATAGTCAATCGGGGTCTGTGTTGAAGTCGTATTCCATTCCTGCGCAAAATACGCTGGAATGACATTTTCTCCATACGAGATGCATCCATTTATAGGTTCGATTTCGCCAAGAAGTGTTTTGAGCATCGTTGATTTTCCGATTCCATTATGGCCGGTTATCGCCACTTTTGCTCCACGCTTTAATTCAAATGAAATAGGCGGCAGCAGCGCCTCTGAATATCCTACTTCCATATCTCTTACTTTAGCGATAATCCCTACAGGCCTTTTGGCAACCTTAAAAGAAAATCTTGGCGTTGGCAGGGAATCAGGTTTTTCAATTCTATCGATCTTTTGAAGTTTTTTCTCCCTCGACTTCGCCTGCTTGGAAGTCGAAGCCCTCACTTTGTTTTTTTGAATATAGGTTTCTAATTTTTCAATTTCCTGCTGCTGTCTCACATAATTTGTCAATGTCTGCTGTTTACGGAATTCGTAGGCTTCGATAAAGCTCTGATAGTTGCCGATATACCTCGTTAACTGTTTGAATTCCAAATGATAGATGACGTTCACTACTTCATTTAAAAAAGAAGTATCGTGTGATATCAAAATGAAGGAATGCGGGTAGGATTTCAAATACTCCTTCAGCCATTCAATATGTCCAGTATCCAAGTAGTTGGTTGGTTCATCAAGCAGCAGGACATCCGGCTGTTCAAGCAATAGCTTGGCGAGAAGCAGCTTAGTCCGCTGCCCCCCGCTCAATTCGCTTACATCTCTATCCATTCCCAATGGTGTTATTCCGAGTCCATTGCAAATTTCATCGATGTTTGTGTCGATCAGATAAAAGCTTTCCTGATAAAGAAGTTCCTGAAGCGTCGAGTAGCGCATCAATGCCCGCTCTAGTTCATCCGGTGTATATTCCCCCATCTCATTCGACAATTGGAGCATTTCTGATTCTGCCTCATACAGATGCTGAAATGCTCTTCTCAAATATTGGCGGATATTGATTCCTTCTGTTAAATCAATATGCTGCTCCAAATGTCCAAAGTTGACATTCGGAAGCCACCGGACAGATCCGTCATCCGGCAGGATCGTTCCAGTCAACACTTTTAACAGCGTTGATTTTCCAGCGCCGTTTGGACCGACCAATCCAACCCTTTCGTGCCGAAGCAGACGAAAGTTAATATCTTTAAAGACTAATTTATCTCCAAAATAATGCGTTAATTTTTCAACAGTGACAATGCTCATGATTTGTCTCTCCTTTATTTTCGGTATTATAAATACCAATCGCAAAACAGGAGGACCCTATTCTTTTATGTCAAAACCTTCAACAAAAAAAGACAGGGAGAATACACCCTGTCTTCCATTCATTTACAAAGCAGACCAATGCCTTGTAAAAATGAATATAATAAGAGGGTAGGATCAGAATACTTCGTTGTTTTACGATTGGTTTTGGGAAAATGGGCAGACCTCTCCCTTATCAAGCCAAAACCATTTGCAAAACAACGGGTGTATTCATGGGATCCTATCTCTCCTTTGTAAGTAAATTTAATAATTCCTTTTTATCATAATATTTTCCAGACTCAATGTAAAGGGTGTATTGCCTAAATTTTCATTTTATTCCAGTCGGGATTAGTCATGGAGAAAATAAACGCATCATGGGAGATTTCATTTTGGTATAAATAGCCCCTCAATACACCTTCTTTTTGAAACCCAAGCTTTAGAAGCAGTTTAAACGATGGTTCATTTTCCATGAATGTTACTGCCCCTACACGGTAAAGCATCAAGTCTTCAAAGCAATATTCCAGCACTTTTTTTACAGCCTCGCTGGTATAGCCTTTCTTCCATGTGTCGGGGTGGATTTCATAGCCTACTTCGCACCGTTTATTGTGGATTTGCAGAGCATTCAATCCCACTGTCCCAATGAAACGGTTATTCTCTTTCAGTACGATTCCCCAACGGATTCCCCTCTTATCCTGAAAATTGACTCCAAAAGAAGAAATGATTCTTTCAGCATCTTCTTTGTCGGTCAAGGAATTCATTCCGTAGTATTTTGTTACCTCATCATATGACATGATTGAAAAGTAATCTTCTAGATAATCCATTGTTATCTCTACCAATTTCAGGCGTTCAGTTTCTAATGTTGGAAAAATCATATGCACCCCTCTTTATTACTTTGTAATAACTCACATCATATAGTTCGCGATTTAAATAGATTCACCTTTTTCCGCCGACATAAAAAGAAGGTCAAGTATTTCTTTTGGTTCGTTTATGGCCTGATAATCGGAATATTTTTCATTATTCCAGTGCTTACTGAACCATTTTGCATGAAAAGGATGCATTCCCGCCTTTTTGGCCCCGTTCAATTCGTCAGACCCATTGTCCCCAATGAATATACACTCTGAAGGCTCAACTCCCATTTTCTTGCACGCCAGCTGGTAAATCTCTAAATCTGGCTTGGCATAGCCTGTCTGGTATGAAAAAATCGCTTCATCAACAAAAGCTGCTATTGGACTTCCTGCCCATGCTGCGACTTCTTCTGGGGAGCAATTGCTGATGAGACCAATCTTGAGTCCGCGTTTTTTTAACTTCCCCAACATATCTAATACATTCTGATCCGAATTTTCAAAAGCCTTCTCTTTCGCCTTTACCCGCTCATTGAAATGTTTTTCTAATAACAGCTTGTCCGGAACAATTCCATTCTTATTGAAAATATCCTCCATGCACGAATAGAAATCCGGAAACGTCCCATTCATTCGTTCTTCTCGTCTCTTCGACCATTCCTTGTTAAAAAGGGATTCATTCATCCCTATATCTATAAGTCTTTTAGTGTATTTCTGCTCACCGTTTTCCCATTCTGTGATCAGCGTTTCATATAAATCAAAAATTACCGCTTTTATCATTTTGTCCTCCAAATAACGTATTCTTCTATATTCTACCATTACAGGATGCAAGAATTTTCTTTTTCCAAAAGAAAAAGCGATCCTCTTATGGAGAATCACTTAATCTGCTAACTTATTTCTTCTTGAAAGAAAACACCAAGGTCGGATGAGACAATCGTGGATGAAAATTCTATGATTCGATATTGGGCAATTCCATTTTGCCAATAAGGATCTTCTTTTAATATTACTTCAAGCTGCTCTCGCGATATATTACCGGCAACAATGATCCCACCTGTGTTGGAGTGTTTTGGACCGGAAGTCATAAATGTTTTGTTTTCATAGTATTTTTTCAAGAATAGGTTATGCTGTTCACGGATTAGTTCGTTGCTTTCTATTGGATGATTGAAATCGAGTTCAACAATCAACAAGTTGATCTCCTCCTGTTTCTACTTTCTGCGTTTGGCAGCTGATAGGATTATACCCTGCCTGCAAATTTTCAAAACCCACTATCTGATAGAAACTAGGAGGATGTTTTTTCCTTTTAGCGAATATTACTGTAATGATATTCGTATTGAGAGGATGTTTTAATTGATAGAACATTTGGCCCCAGCTATTCTGGCATTCCTTTGTGTCCTTGCCCTGTCACCGGTATTGATTAAAACACTTAAGACATATAATCTCACCCAGCCCATACGAAGCGAACTTCCATCTGACCATCAATTAAAGAAGGGGACGCCCCTCATGACTGGAAGCATCTTCCTCATTGGAGTGCTGATTGCCTTGCTTTTCAATGATACGATTTTGATGTATTTCCTTGCAGCTGTATTCATACTTTTTAGTTTGATAGGGTTTGCAGATGATTTTTGGAAAGCCTCCAAACAGGACCCGGGCGGCATTTCTGGAAAATCAAAGCTTGTGTTCCAGTTTGGATTCACTATTTTCCTTCTGCTCTTTTTAGCACTTGAAATGAACTTGGAAAGTACCATTCACATTACTCAGCATATTTCCATCCAGCTTCCAGGAATGATCTATATTGCGGTGATGACCCTTTTCATCGTCGGTTCTGCCAACGCTATCAACTTTACAGATGGTATGGATGGTCTGCTTGGGATGGTTTCCATTCCGACCTATTTTTTCTTTTTCCTAATCTCGGACAAGCCGGAAGTCAAACTGTTCAGCCTCATCATGATTGCCTGTATTGCAGGATTTCTCATTTTTAACCTTTATCCCGCAAAGGCATTCATGGGCGACACAGGTTCATTGGCTTTAGGGGGATCGCTCTCATTCTTAGCCGTTATTGAAAAAGTAGAAATACTCATTCCCCTTCTCTTTTTCGTCTACTTGGCAGAACAGCTGTCGGTCATCATTCAAGTAGTCGTCTACAAAAGAACAAAGAAAAGAATCTTCAGGATGACTCCAATCCATTATCACTACGGATTGAAATACGGCTGGAGCGAAAATATGATCGTAACAGTGTTTTCAATCGTATCATGGACTACCGTGATTCTGGCATACCTGTATTGGAAAATATTTTTACTTTGAAATAGTAAAACAATCTTCTGTTTTCATGTATCATTAACCGGGAATATAAGAAAGAAACCATTTTAAAGGAAGATGTCTATGAATCTTGTAAGATGCTCCTATTCCCGATTAAATCAGATTAAGGGCTATTTTGATGAATACCCTAACTCAACTGTACAGTTTAAAAGAATCAAGGGATATTACTTTGTGTATAACGTTCATTGGTCGACAGATGACCCGCCGGTAGATCGAAGCACTCTGGAAAAAATGGAATGGCTTTTAAATATTGAACTTGGATTCGAAAAGGAATACCAAAAAAGAAAAAGGTTTCACTCCTGACAGCTCTCTTATTTAAGAGCTGTTTTCCATGTATACAGGGGAATAAATAGGCAGGCAACACCGGACAAGCGAGGATGCAAAAAAGCAGAATCTACATATTATATTTTGTGATTCAATATAGTAGATAGGAGATGGAACCGAATGTGTTTTTGCAACCAAATGAATAAACACAAAGCAATAAGAAAACGACCGCTCGAAATCATTCCGGTCAAAGTGGAACCGCAAAAGTATAGACCTGAAAATAAAACACAGCGAATTAAAAAATTAATGGACAGACTCTCATACAGATTGGACAGCTAGTCTTTTGGAGGTAGCCCTGCATTTCCGGCAATTGGCCCTATAAAGACCATTCGCCATACATAATGCCAATAACGTACAAGACCCGTCACCCAAATTAAGGGAACGGGTCTTGCGTTTATGCTCATCCAGCTTGTGATTGAAGATCTTTCTTCTGTTTTTTTAACTTTTTCACCGGATGGAAAAGGCTGTATAATACCGGAACAATGAAAAGTGTCAATAATGTGGATGTAGTAAGCCCTCCTATGACCACTACTGCGAGTGACGAGGAAACGATGCCTGCGTGTGCAGAAACGGCCATCGGAATAAGTGCTCCAATGGTGGCGATAGCAGTCATCAAGATCGGGCGAAGTCTAATGACCCCGGCATCCAATAGCGCTGCATGCTTCGGCATACCGCGTTTTTCATTTTGCTTCACCTTATCCACTAATACGATGGCATTGGTCACAACAATTCCATTCAACATAAGAAGTCCAATCATAGCAGGCATTCCTATTGGTTCACCTACAATGAATAAACCAAGTAAAGCACCAATGAGAGAGAACGGAATGGCAAATAGGATGACAAATGGTCCTTTTCCTTCACCAAATGCAATTACAAGAGTCATATATACAAGCAATACACTGACTCCTATGGCTATGCCCATATTCTTGAATCCCTCATCCATCGCAGCGGATGCACCTTCCTTATAATAGGTGACGCTTTTTGGAAGTGCTAAATCTTCTATCGCTTTATCGGCGTTCTTTGTGACCTCACCAGTCTTTGCATCCGTAATCTGTCCATAAACCATGACATATTCGTTTCCATTCAGATGGGTGATCACATCACGATTCTTCACCTTTTTTAAGGTGCCGATTTCTTTCAATGCAACTGGCTCTCCCATGACATTCAGGATTTTTTGCTCACCGAGTTTTTCCAATGAGGATATGGCTCCCATTTTCAACCCCAAGGTGACATCCGTTTTCTCATTATCCATCTCAATTGAAGTCACGACATCACCATTCAACATATCGCGAAGGTTCTTTCCTACCATGCCGGCCATCAAACCATGTTCTGCAAGTTTTTTGTCGTCCATTTCAAGGCTGATCTCGGGTTTATCCCCTTCTAATGAGGAATGAACATCAGCCATTCCTGGGATTTCTTTTATTGCTTGAACCATCTTGGTGCTTGCTGATTTTATTTCTTCAAAGTCAGATCCCTTAACAACCATGACATATTGCGATTCTGCTCCACCAGCCAGACCGCCTAAAGCTGTCACTGAAATCTCCTGTGGTTCCTTAATGGATTTAAAGGAATTCCGCAAACTTTTTACCAGAGCATCCACATCAGTGATGCTATCTTTCACATGAAAAGTAATTGAAGCTCTTTCATATTGTCCATTGACACTCGTGCTTACTAGACCAATTCCTTCAGTATCCAATAAAATCTCTTCAACCTTGTTGGCTGCATCACTTGTAAGGTTAGGATCTGTGCCTTTATCCATTGTAATATTTACGTCAAAATCACGTGATTCTTCCTGTGGTAAAAATGTTGTTCCCAATTTAGGTCCGATGATTGCTGCAGTGGCAATCAACAGGATCAAGGCTGCAGCCATGGTGATTAAACGGTGGCGAAGGGACCAGCCAATACTTTTGCGGTAAATACGCTGTATCCCAGTTTCTTTATGCTCTTTAGGTTTCACCTTCAATAAAAATATTCTGGACAGCAGCGGGACAATCGTTATCGCCACGATTAATGAAAACACCAATGAAATGACTATAGTCCAGGCAAGTGGTGCAAAGAAATTCCCGACGATTCCTGGAACAAAAGCCATCGGAAGAAAAACAGCAACAGTTGTTATTGTTGAAGAAGTGATGGCTGCAGCCACTTCCCTTGTAGATTGTTCAACTAACTTTGCGGAAGGTTCTTTGGAAGCCCTGACCCTTCTGAAAACATTTTCAATGACCACTATCGAGTCATCTACTACCCTTCCGACCGCAACGGCAATCCCTGCCAATGTCATGATATTCAATGTATATCCCAGCATATTCAACACCGTGAATGAAGCCAAAATGGATAAAGGGATTGAAATGATGGCAATCAATGTTGAACGGATGTTGCGCAGGAACAGTAGTGTTACAAGAACGGCCATGCCTGCTCCAAGAAGGGCTTCCCTTAACATGGTATAAACTGATTCCTTAATTTCTACGGATTGATCCCTCAAAGTAACCAGCTTATAGCCTTCAGGAAGTTCAACATTCTTCATTTTCTTTTTTATTTCATCTACGATACCAACAACATTTGCCCCGCCTTCCACTGAAACGGCAAATCGAACTCCTTCTTTTCCATTGATTCTTGTGAAATCAGTCACGTTTTGGCTTTCGTAAGATACTTCAGCCACTTTGTTCAAGTCAATGACCGGTAATTGTCCAGGCTGAGAAGGTTTTAGGAACAGTTTGATATTTTTGATTTCCTCCAGAGATGTAAGTTCTTTGCTGACTCGAACCGGAAGAACCTCATTTTCACTTTTGATATCTCCTGTAGGAACTGTAAAATTGTTAGCTTCAATCGTCCTTTTAACATCCTCAAGTGTCAATCCGTATTTGGTTAATTTCTCAGGAATCAGCCGAATAAAGACATTTTTATCTTCTATCCCGCCAACATCTACTTTACTGAATCCCTCAATCGATTCCAGTTTAGGTACAACTTTATCTTTCACATAACTTTGCAATTTCTCATTATCGCCTTTTGAATATATTCCAAGTGTATATACTGCAGGGTCTGCATCTGGCCCCTGTTTGATCAATTCTGGGTTCCCGGCAGTATCAGGCAGCTTTACTTTATCAATTGCTGAGCGGACAAGTTGTTCAGCATCTTTCATTTTTACATCTAAATTGAACTCCAATGTTTCGTAGACTGCATTCGCTCCTCCATCAGTGTACACATTCTTTACACCATCAATATTCATTAATTCTCTTTCCAGTGGTTCTCCTATATCCCTGGTTGATTGCTCAGGTGAAGCACCTGGATATGGAATCACCACTGTTAGATAAGGGATATCTACATTTGGATATTTTTCAATATTGATTTGCTGAAGAGAATAGATGCCTCCTCCCACAACCAAAAATACCATCAACAATAATGCTACTGTGTTTTTCATACTAAATTGAATAACTGACTTGATCATCTTAAAACCCCAATCCCCATTTGATTAAAAACATCAACTTTATCATAATAAGATGTTCTTTGTATTTTTTCCATATTTTTCTTCACCTGATTCATTATATCCTCAGAGAGTATATGCAACCATGCCCCAGGGATTTAACTTTTTATGAGTCTTAAGACTTAGAAAAGTTTTTAACTTTTACTAAATGTCTATTTTTAGACAAAAAAAAAGCCCTAATCAGGGCTGGGTTAGGAAGATTAATGATTGCAATTGTTATTAAAAATATTTTCCTATTTTTCGAAAATCTGAATCCACTTGCCTTAAGCGCTTACTTCTGCCACACGGTATGAATTCTCCACTAATCCAATGACTTCAAAACCATTTGCGAAATTATTATATTTTTCTTTATGATGGCAGCTGCTGCAATTGATTTCAACTGAATTGAACGATGTACGGAACTCGCTTCCACAATCACGGCATTTCACTATATGAAGATCCTCTCTTGTCCCCAGCTTATCGAACAAAATCACTTCTTTACCTTTTGTAATGAAATTCATCTTTCAAACCTCCTATTATTCTCTTCTTGTGCGTTTAGTAAAAAATACCCGATGGAATTGCTATCAAAACGTAAAAAATGAAAATTGTACCAATATTTTTAAAAAATCACCTTTTTCGTATGTAAAAACCGGTCTCCTTAAATGAAAGGAAGACCGGTCAACTGTACAATTTCTATTTTTTAGAAAAGACTCTCATTTTACTCCAATTCATTCCGCCATTTGAGGTTGCATAAAGTACAGGACCATTCTCATTATCATTTATGATCCACCACCCATGATCCCCATCCGCCATAGCAAGCAGGCTTTCTCCATATCCTTGGAGTTGTGTCTTCCCGTTTATCCAGGTCTTGCCTCCATCCTTGGTCCAGCCTACAGTATTTGGCACTTCACACGCCGGACAATTGCCTCCCTGGAATGCGATATCCTTATTCACAACATATAGTGGTCCAGGTTTTGAACCGGTATTCTTAGGTATTTCATTATGCGGTTCTTCCACACCTGGGGCTGGCCCGCCTCCAGCAGTCGAATTAGCAAGTACCTTACGCCAGTTCTTTCCGGAATCTGTTGTATGAAAGAGACTATAAGAAGTCTGTGTCATACCAGTGCCGCCAATCAATTCCACCCATGCATCGTTTTCCCCCATTGATCGAATGATGCTCGATTGAAGTTCATCTTCGTATGGTCCTGAGTATGTTCCCTTCCAGGTTGTTCCGCTATCAGTCGTTTTCTTAATTAAGATTTTCTTATCTTCCTGGACAACTGCCCAGCCATTTTTCTGATCATGGAAGTATGTTTCACCTACAGCATTTTTAGGCATTTTCAACTTGCTCCAAGTCTTCCCGCCATCAGTTGAACGGTAATTGGATACAAATGCATCATTTACGGAAGTGAAATGGAGGAATCCATCAGCAGGCATCCTGCCAACAGGCTGCCAATGCTTCCCTCCATCAGTTGATTTTAATAATCTCTTCCTGTCTGGCGTATCTCCATCACTCGAAAAAACCGCCCAAACGTGTTTGCCGTTCAATGCAAAAATCTGTTCGACGGTTTGTTCCCCTTGGTATTGAATCTGCCAATTTGCCCCGTTATCATCGGACCGGGCTATATAACCTTTACCTCCGATCCATCCAGAAGATGTGTCAATCATGCGCAAAGCCGTAACTTCTTCAATTTGTACATTGTCATTATTTGATTGTGTATCAGCCGGTGGAGGAAGTGTATCGGTATCTGAACCAGATTTAGAATCAGATTCTCCATTCGTATTCTTTTCATCCTGCCGGCTTTGTGAGTCACCCGAATTTTGTCCACTCGTATCATCAGTTGACGATTGTTTATCTTCAACATGGCTATTATCATGGTTTTCCTGAACCTTCCCATTGTCACTTGAGGAAGCTTCTTCTCCTGGCCAAAAACTGCAGCCTGTGATGAGTGTTGCCATCAATACAGCTGCCGCCATAAAAATCGACCATTTTATAATTCTATTCATTTTTTACAGCTCCTTTATCATACACACTTTGTATATATGACGTAATCAAAATGAAATGATTACAAAGTTAGCCATAAAAAATAAATTCACTCATTTATTTCTGTTAAGTGCGGTATTTGCCAACAATTGAATGGTCATATCATCCATCGGTGGATTATGAAGTCCTGCCCTGACATCCCGGTAGTACCTTTGAAGGGGATTTTTAGCAGAGAGGCTTCTGGCACCAACGACTCTCATGGCTAAATCTACAATTTCCATAGCAGCATTTGTGACGATATGTTTTGCAGCTCCCAGTACAGGAAGCATCTCACTTCGGTCGGATTCTCCTGATTCGTCCCACTTCTTCGCAGCTGCATACAGATATGTCCTAGCATTCATCAATTTAAGCTCCATTTCACCGATTTTCTGCTGAACATTAGGCAAATCGGAAATGGTTCCTTCAATACTGTTTGGCGAATATTCCTTGGCAAATGAAATGGCATAGTTTTCAGCTGCCTGAGCAATACCGAGATAACATGCAGGAATGTGAAGCAGCCAGCCTTCAGGTCCTTTTTTTCCTTTATTGCGATTATCCACATGATACTTGAGCGGGATCTGAACGTTTTGAAGGACGAGGTCATGGCTTCCTGTTCCCTTCATCGCAATACTGTCCCATGTCTCTTCAATGCTGACTCCTTCAGAAGCCCTTGGAACAAGGAAATTGCCGACCTCTTCTGAATTGGCAATGGAAGCACTGACAATGATATAGTCCAATGCAGGCGCGAGACTGGTAAACGTTTTTCGTCCATTCAGCACCCATCCATCACTATGCATTTCTGCCGTGGTCTCCGGCTTACCGCCTCTAGTCGGACTGCCCGTACTCGGTTCAGTGGCCGCAGCATTGATCAGGGAACCATTCAATGCTTGATGGAAAACAAGTTCGAGCATGTCATCTTCCCAGCTTGTTTTTTCACCAAGATTTTTGATGATGCCCATGTGCCATCCAATCGCCAGAGCAGTCGATCCATCACCCTCTGCTATCTTTTCTTGCAGTTGAAGCATTTCCGTTAATGTGATTTCCATTCCCCCATATTTTTTAGGGACTGTGAGTGCGGTGTAGCCTGAATTTTTCAAATCGGACATATTTTCATGTGGGAACTCATCGTTTGTATCATACATATAAGATCGTTCCAAGAAACGCCTGCTTAATTCTTCCATTAATGCCATGCGTTCATCTTCCGTTTTGGTTTGTTGAAAATTCATCGTAGAACCTCCGTCAATTGGTCTTTATCAATATTATTGTAGAAAGGCCAACTTAATTCAAACCATGCGCATCGGAATTATAAAATAATATTATTTGTTTTCTTCTTTAATTGTTGCCGTAACATCTTCTGATAAATCAATTTTATATTTTAAATGGTTGATTTTAACATGCATATCTTTTGCAAGCTCGTAGAAATAAAACGGCACAGTAACCCCGTTAGCCGTTGACCCGTCTGAGCGGAAGACATTTGAAACTTGTGCATATTCTCCTTTTTCGTTCTGGACCGTAACCTGCAGAGGAATCCTATATTTTCCATCTGTTCCTCCGTAGCCCGGTGTCAGTATTTGATCATCAAGATACGGTTCATTCTTGTCAGATGTTCTCCCTGGGTCTAAGCCGATAAAGATATTAAACCCTTGGTTATTTAAGGTCATATTCTCTAAGAAAATTTTAGCATTATTTTTTTCGTAGACCTTCGAATGAAGGATCCGACCTTCTTCATGTCCTTCCATCATCTTTTGAACATCATTCAAATCAAATTGAACTTCCTCATTTCCAAACCAACTGATTCCGTTTAGATAGAAACCAATGGATTTAGGAGTCTTATTAAACGATTCAAACCCCAGTTTATATACTTTTTCTTCCCCATTCAGTCCCATTTGGTACCTTAAAAGTCTTTGCTCCTTTTGATCTGAATGGATTACAAGATCGACGCCATCAAGACTCTCCTCTTTATAAGCCGAGTCATACTTAAGGTAAAGGAAAGACATTTTCTCGAATACTTCTATTTTTTCTATCGTTATCTTTCTCTCTCCTGCTTGGATTGTTTTATTGATATTCCAAGTATGTAGGATCGGTTCTTTGTAATCAAACTTAATGGGAAATTGAACATCATCCATCACGACTATATCCCCATTCATTTTAAAGAGAATCCTCATTGGATATTCTCCATCTAAATGAACCTCAGGAATTTCACCAAAGTCATCAAAAGAATTCATTTTTAGGACATAATGCATCTGATGATCGTAAAAAACCCCTTTCGGCGGTTTGTTTGCTGTATCTTTCGGTTCAGTGGGTAGAGTGCTATGCATAAAATCGACTGACACAATATATGGCAGTTTGTTTCCCGGATTTTTCAGCATTCCAGTCTTTTCATCTGCATCAATACTATAAAGAGCATATAATTCCTTTCCGTTCAGCCACATTTGTTCCATATGTATTTGTTTTTCAGAATTTGGGATTTGAATATCTTTTTTTATTTCTTTTACGGAACCCTCTGCCTCAGCCTTCTTCAACCCTGGTGCATTTTTGTAGAGCAGTTCTTTCCACTCTTTTGTGTTTTCTGCATGTGAAACATTCCCTTTTGGTGCATCCTCTCCGATAAAAGCATTAATAACGAAAATGGCTGCCACTAAACCAACAATCCATAAAAGTTTTGTCCCATTTTTTCTTTTTTTCTCCATAAAAAGTTTCCCTCTCTTTCCCCCAGCACTTCAAATTTCCATTCATTTCCTTGAATAAGAACTATTTTACCATGAATACTCTTATTTTCGGAAAAATCCGATGATTTTGTCGAATAAAAAAACCAATACTCTCCTAAAAAGAGCATTGGCAAATAGATCAGTTATTACATGAATAGCGGTGCATCGGATTCTTGATCTTTTTTTCATAAACTTTCTGCAATGAATACAATATTATGGATTTAGACATAAATAAAAACCATAACTGATATCTTTTTAATCTACCTTGTTGAAATATCCCTATTTTCGTAAAAAGGAAATTAAAGGGATATATGAACAAAGAATCAACGACTGCATTAAGACCGAGATAAAAATAAAAATTCCCGTAGCTTAATGTTAAGATCCAAAGTGAACCGGCGAAAAAAGGTCCGCATATAAATGGTGTCTCAACTGTCATCTTTGGAAATAACTTTTTCGTGATATTCCACCATTTCAGTTTTTTAACAAGATAAGATTCCAAAAAAATGATAAGGCTCATTCCAATGGTTGCAGGTGTGAATCGTTTAATATTTCTCCAGCCCAAATAAGGGACTGTCGCCCAAGAAATAATCACCATTCCAATCAGAATGAATTTATACTTATTCATGATTTAGCCATCTCCCTTTTTGGATAGCTTTTGCATGAAGAAAAATAGTATACCTGCTGAGAGTCATCAATTGAAAAGATGCTTACTTTCAAAAAAAAGAGCCCTGCACTACAGCAGGGCTCAGGACTTACTACAATGTATTTGCCTTTTTGACTAGAAAATTGTGATCGTTCAAAGCTTGCTTTAAGCTGCTGTGGGTCGAAACATCCTTAAAGTTAATCCCCAATTGTACTGCGGTCTGTGCAACTTCAGGACGTATGCCTGACAGGATTGATTGGACTCCGATTAATTTCAAGGAGCTCATGATTTGAAAGATTTGGTGCGCTACCATTGTATCGATGATAGGTACACCTGAAAGATCTATAAATAACTGGGACAAATTTTTTTCGGCACTTTGTTCCAATGTGGACTCCAGTATTTTTTTTGCTCTTTCGGTATCAATGTCACCTATGATCGGCAATATTCCGACTTCCTCTGTCACAGGGATGATAGGCGAACTTAGATCATGTATCATTTGCTGCTGGGCAGAAAGTCTTGTAGCCGTCAGTTTAAAATACTGTTCAGCAAACTTTTCAATGATCTGATCAAACGTTTCTTGCAGATGTCGATTCCATGAGAGTAAATCAGCAATATTGATCTGATCATTTTCTTCCGTGAACCGTTCAATCAGGTCAAGGAATATCAATCTGAATATTTTAAATTGATGCAGGGTTTCATTAATGGCTGTATAGGTGTTTACCCGATCATCAGCCACCGCTGCCGCCCATTCCAAAATATTTTTTGTAGCTTCTTCTTTATTCTCTATGAAGCTTTCTGCTACGAGTTGGATAAAAAGTCTGTTTTGTTCGATCAGTCTGTTTTCAATATGTGAAGATATATTTTTTGAATAGACAGATCCAAAATCTCCTCTTGATGCTAACCACTCATTGGTCATTTCGCTTGATGAATCCATAATGTATTGATGTAAGTCTCTATTTTTTTGGTTCATTTGGCATTCCTCCGCTGGACTCCCTGTGGTTTTCCTTAAGAAGAGAATCATCTTTATTTGAAAAAATATTTCTTGTTTATGAAATATATAATTTGACTCTAACATATTACAAAAGAGAAGTCAGCCTACCTACTTCCTGAATATCTTTCCATAAAATTCTCGCTTAATTAAAAAGGGGCCTGCAGCACGCAAGCCTCTAATCAATTTCCATTATTTGTTACTCTCGTATACCTTCAAGTTTGCATATATGACATCCAGCACAGGGGTTTGAATATTATGATGGGTGGCTAATGCTTTCATATGGCCAAAAAGGTGTTCTGCTTCGATATCCTGCCCTTTTTCCATATCACGTTGGAGGGAAGATTTCATCCCCTGGCCGATTTCTTGCAGTTTTGATTTTAGGATCTCATCGATTCCATTAAGAACGGGAGCTTTGATGGCAATAACGGTTTCCTTAACTTCCGCAATCAGTTGATGCATTATGCTCCTGCTCTCTGGTTGTTCGCGGATAGGACCGATAGGGGATCTAAACAAGGATGTCACCCCTGAAAATGTAGAGATGAATAAATATTTATGCCACATTTCCTGCATAATATTTTCTGATAGTCTGAACTCTGCTTTAGACCCATGTAATGCTTTGTTAAGCAGTAAAATTGATTCCGTCATTTCTCCATCCCGCGGACCGAATACAGTTTCATGCATCGGACTGGTATGGTGAATCCCCCCATTTGAATCAAGGGTGGATTCGATGAAACATAATCCTCCCAGTATATTTTCTTTTTTAAAATGATTCTCCAACAGTTCTAAATGGGAGATTCCATTCAACAATGGAATGATAAGTGTGTTTTCATTTGTATATGGTTTTATATCTATGACAGCTTTATGGAGATGATAGGCCTTGGTCGAAAGAAACACTGCATCAAAGGAGTCGTGTTCCTCGCCAGAAACGAGTACCTTTGGTTCAATATGTATATTTCCGTGTGTAGATTGAATGGTTAAACCGTTTTCCTTAAGCTGCTCTTTTCGCTTTTCCCTGACAAGAAATGTCACATCTTCTCCTTTTTCGGCCAACCTCCCGCCAAAATAGCCTCCGACAGCTCCTGCTCCCACAATTAATAATTTCATTTAGATTTTCCTCCCTCTTAAATTGTAAAAGCCCCACAACTAAATGTCATAGGGCTATACTAATTTTAACTAAATACCATAAGGCCAGCAATCACAGCTATGACAATCAGTATTGAAACGATTTTGATCCCGATAGGAATACTGTCTTTGCCGCGATCATTTAATTTTTCTTCTTCCTCATTTACAATGGTACGATTGCCCGGACTGCAGCACCCCATTATGCAACACTATTCCATCCTGAAATATCTTCTTCAAGTGGAACTTCTTTCGCACGCGCTTTATTCGCTGCAATAAAGAATATGACCGTGATGGCAACTGTAATGACCGCTCCAATCACATAAGAAACATTTAATGATAGACCGAAGCCGATTCCAGCGTTGAAGATATAGGTCATGGTCGCCATTGTCATGAAGATGCCTGGAATGATGGCAATCCAATAGTTCTTTTTCGCAATGAACAGATACATTGCTCCAACCCAAAGGGCTATGACCGCAGTGGATTGATTGGCCCATGAGAAGTACCTCCACAGTAATGTGAAATCGATTTTAGTCAGTGCGAAAGAAATCACGAACATTGGAATAGCGATCCAAAGACGGCTCATGATTTTTCTCTGTGAAAGATTGAAGTAGTCAGCGATAATCATCCTTGCGCTGCGGAATGCAGTGTCCCCTGACGTAATCGGCAGGATGATGACCCCAAGAATGGCAAGAGTACCACCTACAGAACCGAGCATCAATGTCGAAGCTTTGCTGACAATTCCAGCAGGTCCGCCATTGGCAAGCATATCGTTTAAACCACTGTATCCATCAAACAAACTCATAGCTGCAGCTGCCCAGATCATGGCAATGATGCCTTCTGCAATCATCATTCCGTAGAAAATCTTTCTTCCTTGTCCTTCTCTTTCTGTAGTCCTTGAAATAATTGGAGTCTGTGTTGCATGGAAGCCTGAAAGAGCACCACAGGAAATCGTCAAGAATAGCAGCGGGAAGATCGGTGCATGACCCGGATGCATATTTTGAAGTGTCAATTCAGGAATTGGTGCACCTGTCCAAATCAATCTTACCCCAACTCCAACAGCACTGATTAGAAGCAGCAATCCGAAAATCGGATAAAAGCGTCCAATGATTTTGTCAATTGGAAGAATAGTCGCAAGAACATAATAAAGAAAAATGACCCCTAAAATGATTCCCAAGCCCATCCAGCCATCCATCAGATTATAAAGAAGATCTGCTGGAGATGTAACAAAAACCGTTCCTACAAGGAGTAGAAGCAAAATAGCAAATGCATTGACGACATGCTTCATGAATTTTCCGAGGAATTTACCTGCCAATTCCGGAAGATGAGCTCCCCGGTTTCGAATAGAAATCATACCAGTCAAATAGTCGTGCACTGCACCTGCAAAGATGCACCCGACGACGATCCAAATGAAAGCAACCGGACCATACAGGGCACCCATGATAGGACCAAAAATCGGACCTACGCCCGCAATATTCAATAGCTGAATCAATGAATTCTTCTTTGTATTCATAGGCAGATAATCCACATCATCTTTATGGGTATATGCTGGAGTAGTTCGTGCTTCCTTAACCCCAAACACCTTCTCCACAAATTTCCCATACGTGAAATAGCCAATGATTAAAAGAATGATTCCCCCTAAAAATGTAAACATTTCATTTCCCCCTTAGCTTACTAAAATAAATGAATGCGCTTACACCAAGTATAAGGGATGTGAATATTCTAAAAGTTAAAAAAGGGCTAACATGTAGAAATTCAAGTACAAGAGGTTGAATTCCTGAGTTATCCTGTATATAACAACACTTAGATTTCTAGTTTCGCCCTCAGTTCTCTCACATAATTGCGGCTGACAGAAAGATTTCCTTCCATCCCTTTCAGCTCCAGCTGATAAGTGCCGCTGAACCAAGGCGTCAATTTAGCCACATAATCAAGATTTACAAGG
Source organism: Falsibacillus pallidus (assembly GCF_003350505.1). Classification (NCBI taxonomy): domain Bacteria; kingdom Bacillati; phylum Bacillota; class Bacilli; order Caryophanales; family Bacillaceae; genus Falsibacillus; species Falsibacillus pallidus. The sequence continues at coordinate 22,057 of NZ_QQAY01000002.1, read as the reverse complement.
ATGCTTTTATGTATGCGGAAAAATGAAAATGGCGAAAGACGATTTTCCATTTCTTTTAAAGGCATCTTTGAATCAAATTCCTTTTTCAATGTAACGATTTTTGTTAATTTATCTTCTCTATGGATATAAACAATTTCATTCGGATCGAGGTAGAAGATTTCCCCTTCCCCTTCAACAGCAAGCTTCCCGACTGGTTTAACACTTTCATTGGATTGAGCAGGGGCAGAAAATTGTTTTTCAATCCTTTTAATTGTTTGGTCAAGCTGAATTTCATCATATGGCTTTAATAAGTAATCGATCGCTTCATAACGAAATGCTTCTGCGGCAAATTGCGGATAAGCCGTTGCAAAAACAATTAAAGGGGGGCTTTTCAATTCCATCAATGCCTTTGCAGCTTCCATCCCGCCCATTTTCGGCATTTCAACATCCAAAAAAACGACATCCGGCTGCAGTTGAATCGTTTTCATCACAGCACTTTCCCCATTGTCCGCTTCACCAATGATGGAAAAGTGAGACCTTTCATTCAACAAATGTTTCAACTCTAATCTGCTGTAGTGTTCGTCATCTACGAGCAGTACACTGATTCCTGAATTCATTTCATCCTTCCTCCCTTGATGGGATGAAAAACGATACCATCGTCCCTTCCCCAATCTTGCTTTGAATCTTCAATGTCGATTTTGGCCCGTACAATATGGAGAGTCTCCTATTGATATTATATAAAGCAAGTCCTGAACCTGACTCGGAAGCCATTAATTCCTTTCCCATCCGCTCCAGCATCTTCTCTTCAATCCCGTATCCGTTGTCCTTTACCCCTACAATTGTCCCTTCACTTACTGTTTGAACTGAGATTTCCAGGTTCCATTGTTCTTGTTTATCCCTGAACCCGTGCTGACAGGCATTTTCCACCAATGGCTGCAGTGTCAGCGGAGGGATTTTCACTGTAAGTGCCTTTTCATCTATTTGGTATTCAATCTGGATCTTATCGACAAATCGTGTTTCTACAATTGAAAGATATGCTTTCACATGATCTAACTCATTCCCGATGGTTGTAGTCGTTTCGGTTGTCCCATGCAAATTCTGCCTGATGAAATTTGAAAACGAAACAAGCAGCTTCCTTGCTTTATCAGCATCAACCCTAATGAGTGAAACGATGGTGTTCATCGTATTGAATAAAAAATGAGGATGAATCTGCGCCTGCAGTGCTTTGATTTCTGCCTCTTTCGCTAATTGAAAGGCATGCTCAGCTTCAGCCATCTCCAATTGGTTGCTTAAAAGGCTGCTAAGTCCTGATATCAATTCGATGCTGATATTGTTGATTTCTTTCTCCGATTGAAAATAAATTTTAAGCGTCCCTGCTGTCTTCCCCCTTTGTCTTAACGGTGCAATGACGGCAGCATTAAGCGGGCAGTCCTTTTTAACACAATCAATGGATTTTTCATTGGCAACGATCATTTCCCCTGTCTCAAGCACCTGTCTTGTAATCTGTGTTTGAATGGGTTCATCGGGACAATGATGATCCCTCCCCTTGCCAATATGAGCTAAAATTCTTTCTTGATTTGTTATTGATACGGCACAAGCCTTCATTTCTTCTATTAAAATGCTGCACACCGCTTCCGCTGATTCCCCATTCAATCCTTTCCTCAAAAATGGAATGGTTTTATTTGCTATCCTTAGTGTCACCTGAGCTTGAAGGGCACCAGCCTTTTCTTCTTCACTCACCACATTTTTAATGACCAGCAAAAACAGGGCAGAACCGATTCCATTTGCAAAAATCATGGGAATGCCAATCATTTCAACAAGATTCAATGCTTTTAAGAATGGATCGGCTAAAAAAAGGATGATGATCATCTGTACCATTTCTGCACCTGCCCCAATGAAGAAAGCATTGGTGAGTTTGATTTGCCGATGTTCTTTATGAAAAGCTCCGGCAATTATCCCTGCTAAAATAGTGGCTAGACCACATGCAGCCGCAGTAAAACCCCCTAGCGTGAAACGATGGATGCCGGCAATCAATCCGGCACCGATTCCCACTTTGTATCCTCCAAGCAGACCAGCAATCACGACACCGATCACCCTCGAGTTCGCAATCGCTTCATCATGGGTCAATCCGCTCGCCCACCGGTTAAAGTCCAGTGAATCTGCATTGAATGTCACTCCGCTGTATGTACCAATGATTCCAAAAAAGCCGAAAAACAGGATGGCGATATATTGCTGTTTCTTTTTTAATTCCCTCTCATAAATCATTGCCCTGAAAAATCGAAAGCGTGTCAAAATAAAAGCAATGGTCACAATGATGCCAAGCCGCTCAAGCATGGTCAATAACAGGACAAACATACTGCACCCCCTATTCTATCAAACAAAATTTCTGAATCTATTTATATTTTAGTCATTGTCGCTTTGGCTTTTCAAGATAATCCCCTTCTTTTACAAGTGAATCTTTTTCGCTATAATAATCGGAGAATACATATAGAATTGGAGCGAAACATATGTGGCAGGAATTTAAAAAATTCGCCTTGAAAGGGAATGTAATGGATTTAGCCATTGGGGTCATTATCGGCGCTGCTTTCAGCAAGATCGTGACATCCTTGGTAAATGATATCATTACACCGATTGTCGGAATGTTATTGGGAGGTATTGATATCTCCAAACTTTCCATCGACTTTTACAAAGCACACATTACCTACGGTGCCTTCCTACAATCAGTCGTTGATTTCTTCATTGTAGCTTTTTCCATTTTCTTTTTTGTTAAACTTATCACACAGTTCAAACGTAAGGAACAAAAGCCCGCTGCCCCGAAAACAGATCCACAAGAGCTGCTTTTGCGTGAAATAAGGGATATCTTAAAAGAGCAAAGTGTCGAGCGTGGGCAATAAAGAAAAAGAAGCCAAATAGGCTTCTTTTTCTTTTGCATATTTTTTAATAGAAAAGAAAGTATAAAGATTCTGAGTGAAGTGGTGTCCAGCTCCAGCGCCTAGCCCCTCGAGTCATAAGCCGTACCTCTACGGAAATCAGGATTTCCTTCGAGTTCCGTCTTATGCTGGTCGGAGCTGTTCGATGCGCCTTCGCTTTTCTTATCACCGAGGCGTCTTCATTAAGATGATTCTTTTGACTTGATCCGTTTTGGGGTCGAATTCGATTGTCACATATACCCCGAATTCTTTCTTGCCTTCCTTCAGCCAAAGCTTGAATTTTTCAACCTCATCGGCCCCTTTGATCTCCCGGCCGATATGCAGGTAGTCTACGACATTCGCTTTAGGGTATTTTTGTTTTGTTTTTTCAACAGCCAATCGCCCCCACTTTGCATAAGGGGGAACCGGTTTTTGCGCATGTGCCATCCCCAATATGCAGAAATTCAGGGCAAAAATAATGGCTGCAGTTCTCCAAAGCTGTTTCATTCAGTGCAACTCCCATCCGTTCATATAACTCGTAGTTTCCACGGAATAAGAGGATTTATTCTTTCCAAGCATCTTTCATTTCATTGGAAGAATGTTATAATTCGTATATTTAGTATGCTTTAGCCCAATAGACTAATTGATCTGCCTTGTTTCCACAGCACATGCAGGAATCAGAAATCTTTTCTTGTTCAAATGGAATGCATCTGGAAGTTGCCCCTGTCTCTTCTTTGATTTTTTCTTCACAGGCAAGTTCCCCACACCACATACCTTTTACAAAACCAGGGTTGTCATTCAGGCTATTTTGGAGCTCTGTCAAATTCATTGCGAGATTCGTTTTCTTTTCGCGGTGGTCTTTTGCCTTTTCCAGGAGGTTTTTCTGTATTTCTTCAAGAAGTTCAGGAATTTTAGTATTCAACTCATCTATACTGACAATTTCTTTCTCTCCTGTATCCCTTCTTGCAAGGACCACTTGATTTTTTTCGATGTCTTTCGGCCCGATTTCAAGGCGGAGCGGAATGCCTTTCATTTCATATTCATTGAATTTCCATCCTGGCATCTTATCACTTGCATCAATATCAACACGAACAGCCTTTTTCAAGGAATCGCGCAATTCATAAGCGCGGTCCAAGACACCCTCTTTATGCTGGGCGATTGGGACGATCATGACTTGAGTCGGTGCAATTCTTGGCGGCACTACAAGTCCTCTATTATCCCCATGGACCATGATCAAGGCCCCGATGAGCCTGGTGGTGATTCCCCAGGAAGTTTGGTGGACATGCTGCAGCTCTCCGTTTTTATCGCTGTATTGAATGCCAAAGGATTCAGCAAACCCTGTGCCTAGATAATGGGAAGTCCCTGACTGCAGTGCTTTCCCATCATGCATCAAGCTTTCAATTGTATAGGTGGAAACTGCGCCTGCAAATTTTTCTTTTTCCGTTTTCCTGCCTTTGAGAACTGGAACGGCAAGATATTCCTCGCATACGTTCGCATAGACATCCAGCATCTTTAATGTTTCATCCATAGCATCCTCTTCATCCGCATGGCATGTATGGCCCTCCTGCCATAAGAACTCCAATGAGCGAAGGAACGGACGTGTTGTCTTTTCCCAGCGCACCACGTTGCTCCATTGATTGTAAAGCATTGGGAGGTCGCGGTAGGAGTGAATGATATTGGCGTAATGTTCACAGAAGAGAATTTCAGATGTCGGCCTTACACATAAACGTTCATGAAGCTCTTCATCACCCCCGTGAGTCACCCAGGCTACTTCAGGTGCAAACCCTTCAATATGGTCCTTCTCTTTTTGAAGGAGACTTTCAGGAATAAAGAGCGGCATGTAGACATTCGAATGGCCTGTTTCTTTTATTTTTGCATCAAGCACATCCCGGATATTTTCCCAAATCGCATATCCGTAGGGACGGATGATCATTGAGCCCCTTACAGAGCCGTAGTCAACCAGGTCTGCTTTTTTTACTACATCTGTATACCATTGTGCAAAGTCTGTTTCCATTGCCGTAATTTCTTCTACAAATTTCTTATCTTTTCCCATGTAGTTCACCCATCTCTCCAATAAATTTGTACGCAAAAAAGCCCCGATCCATAAAGGGACCGAGGCTTGGTGGTACCACCCTTGTTTGCCAAAGCAATGCTTCTTTGGCACACTCTTTTTGTTAACGGATCTTCTCCGCATGCATCTTCAATTGATGCTGAACTCCAAGGCAGGTTCAAATGCTGTCCCATAGGAATCTTTCACCACTCAATTCCCTCTCTGAAATAGGACTGCGGCATTTTACTAATCCTTTTCAACGTTTCATTTATTTAGTTAAAAATTAATATATTCAGTTTTTCCGATAAAGTCAATAGAAATTTTATTTTTCAATAAAAAATTGAATTAAAAGTGCGATGCATATCAAAAATCCAAAGATTGTGTTTGTTTGGGCAGTTGCCTTCATGGCAGCCATCATTTCCTTGGCAGACGTCCTCCCCTTAAAGCCTTTAACTGCATCGATTGGTTTTTTTATACTCAAAAGAACAAGGAGCAGCCACGGAGAAGCAGCGTCCCAGATGACCAGCCCAATAATCCATGCATAGGCAGCGATAAACATGCCGGCAAGGATTACGACAGCACCTTTAGGTCCGATCAGGATGGCGAGTGTTTTACGGCCGAACTCCCTGTCTCCCTCAAGATCGCGGATATTATTTCCCATATTGATGGCGCCAACCAAAATAGCTACGGGTACGGAAATCAATATACTTTCACGGGAAACAATGCCTGTTTGAATAAAAAAGGAGATTAGTATGAACATACTGCCCATAAATAAGCCGGCCAGAACTTCACCAAAAGGAGTGTAAGCAATTGGCAGCGGTCCGCCTGTGTATAAATAGCCGACAGCCATTCCGGCAAGCCCGACCATCGCCAGCCACCAGCTGCTGCTCATACAGATGTACACGCCAAGCAGGATAGAAAGACCATATAATAATAGAGCAGCATTTAAAATTGTACGAGGCTTTAACTCGCCCTTAACGATTGCCCCTCCGATTCCGACGGATTCTTTCGTATCCAACCCTCTTTTGAAATCATAGTATTCATTAAATAAGTTCGTGGCTATTTGAATGAATAGGCAAGCAAGCATCATGGCCAAGAATAAGAAAAAATGGAATCTCGAATACAATAAAGCCAGGATGGTTCCTATCAGGACCGGAACAAAAGAAGCAGTCAATGTATGTGGACGAGTTAACTGCCACCAGACTTGGCCCCAATTCGGACTTTCAAAATGTGAATTCATTATTATTCTTCCTTTCACTTTCTGCGGGTCGTTCATTCAGAAGTATTCTATATTGATTTAATCATGAATACTTCATTCTATCAATGCAGAAACCCTAGCATGGGCAAATTCTGATATATCATTTTTCATTAAAAAGGACTGGCATAAGCCAGCCCTACAATCCCCTGTTCAATTCCCCGAAAGCATTGCACCAATCGCTCCGACAAATGGACCTCTATCAAGAAAATGGGGGGTGTAGTCCATCATTTTCCTGAATGTCGCAAGCCTTTTTCTAAAATATGTATTACCTTCAATGGCCCCTCCCACAAATACAATGTCCCTGACTCCCTTGGACAGTGCTGCCTGAGTGGAGAGGAGTACAATTGTTTCCGCTGCCATATTAGTGACAGCTGCCATTTGATCTTCCTTTGAAAATGTGTCCATTCCATACACCTTTCCAAAGTTAGCAGCTGTCAAGTCACCTGGAATGGGCGTATCATCCGATTCAAAAATATCACGGACCTGAAGATCCAATTTTCCTGCCTGCCCTTTTTCTGCAAGCTCCATTAATTCATGAAAATTTGTGCTCCCAGTCAATAATCGCCCAAGACCAAGGATAGAACCTCCTCCAATTCCACTGCCAAGGAGCCTCTCTCCTTTTCCTTGGTGGATATACTGAATGGATGTTCCTGTTCCAATCATGGTCAAGATATAGGCACCCATTACATTCTTTTCCTTTTTCAGCAGATAATCTGTTCCGATTGCCGTTGCCTCAAACTCGGGAATGACTTTACTTCCTTGAAAATGATTTCTCAGTTTCACAGCTTTTCCTCCGGTTAAAACCACTTTATGATTTAAACTGAGAAACGAAATCCATCCCATAAATTCGTCTGTTTGCTCATTACTGTACATTTTTGTGTGCAGCATGCCATTCTCAAAATAAGCAATCTTAATAAGAGAACCGCCTGCATCTATACCAATTTGTTTTTTATCCATTTTCTTTTCCCCGCCATTTTCTTCTGTCTCTCCTGGATCTTAGGTTTCCTTGGGTAGAATCAGCCATTTAGGTAATTCTGTTCCTGACCGATAAATTCCTTCTCAAAGAATCGAATTATTATAGGAAACTACAGCTTCTTTCTCCCCCACCATCCTTTTGATTTAAAGTAGAAAGCTATGCTCGTCCCTATGCCCGCCATCAGAATCAATGCAAAAAGGTAGCCGTACCGCCATTTCAATTCCGGCATATTCAAAAAGTTCATTCCATACAAACCTGCAATGAATGTCATCGGGATAAAAATGACGCTGAATAGGGTCAATGTTTTCATTATAGCATTCGAATGATCGGCTTTAAGGGTCATCTGCAAATTGAATATGCTGTCCAAATTCGCTCTGAAGCCATCGATTCCATTGATTACACGTGTAAAGCTGTTATTCAAGGATTGAAAATAAAATCCTGCATTTTCATTAATGAATGGAAACTCAGAACCTGCGATCGTTTCCATCATGTTTCCCTGCGCTTCAATTCCGTTTCTTAAATGATGGAGAGTCCTTTTCCAGCGATACACTTTCCGGGCAATCCCATTATCAAATGGCTGATCAAAGACTTCCCTCTCAAGCTTTTGGATGGAGTCTGCAATTCGATCGATCATTCTTAAATCTACCATTGTTACTTTATTAAATATATGGAAAAGAATAAGGCCTACTGACTTCATATGTTCAGGATTCTGCAGCAAATCCGGCATTAATTGTTCCAGCAGCCCTATTTTCTCTCCCTCTTTAGTGATGACAAAATTCTCGCCTGCGAGTATGGTAATTTTGGCTTCTGTAAAATCATCCTGTATGGCAAATAACGTCATGACGGCTACGTTTTTATAAACATTTACCTTCGGAATATCATCAAACTTCGCCAGCTCTTCCTTCGCCAACGGATGGATATCGAGGCTTTCTAGAAACAAGTCGAATTTTTCCTTGTTCTCAGGTTTGAAATGAATCCATATGATATCTTCCTTAGACTCAGGAAGAACGAGGCGATCCTCTTCTCTTACACTTTGATCTATTGAGGAATATTTCAGCATACCCTAAAAACTCCTTCCATAGCCATAATGATTCTACCATTCATTATGTGGAGAGTTTATTAATACCATACTTTAAAGGCAAAAAGAACGCAGCAAATTGATTGCTGCGCTTCCTGCTACCCTATGAATCTAAATTCTGTGCAGCTTCCGCTCTGGCTGCTGATGACCTCAAGCCTTGCATCGATGCGCTCCTTTAATTCAGGCACATGTGAAATAACTCCGACAAGCCTTCCACTGTTTTGAATATCCATTAAAGCATCAATGGCATTATCCAATGACTCGGGATCTAATGTACCGAATCCCTCGTCAATGAACATCGTCTCCAGAGACACTCCCCCGGCATGCTGCTGGACGACATCAGCCAGCCCTAATGCAAGAGCCAGGGATGCTTTAAAGCTCTCTCCACCTGAAAGTGTCTTTACATGCCGTTCCTGACCGGTATATTGGTCAAAAATCAAAAGTTCCAGTCCACTCTGGACATTTCCTTTCGATCTGTCTGTCTTTCTTAATAATTGATATCTGCCGCTGGTCATTTTCGAAAGTCTTCCATTGGCAATTTTTAGGATTTCATCAAGGAAAGAAGCAAGGACGAACCGTTCAAAAGTCAATCGATAAGTGTTTTGGCCTCTTGCCATATCTGAGAGATGACCAATCACTTGGTAGCGGTTTTCAGCTTCCTTCATCTCTGAATTAATCACGTTCACTTTAGCTAAGATCGATTTATTTTCCTTTATACGGATAGCAAGATTCGTCAATTCATCCTGTTTTTGTCCTAATTCGGAAGATAGCTCTTTAAAGGATTCCTGAAGCATTGCCAAGTCTGGAAGAATCTTATCCTTTAGCTTAAGAGCCAGTTCATGGCACCGATCTGTAACAGATCGAAGCTCTTCCCCATAATCCTTCAACTCATTTTCTAATGCTTGTATTTCTGTTTCAGTATTTTTGGCACCAGCATAATCCTGGTAAGTAGAGAAACCTTGTTCATCAAGCATCGTTTTAAAATTTTCCCGTTCTTCTTTCAGCGACTGTTCGGATTTACTGACAGCTTCATGTAAAATGTCCATCTTTGATTGAATGCCAGAAAACGTTTCTTTTAATTCCTGATGGCGCTTCCTGGCCTTTTCCATGGACTGTTCCAGCATTAGTTTTTGATTTATCGCTTCCGCTAATTTCACTTGAAAGGCATCCATACTCCGGAGCTCTTCAGGAATGCTCTCCTTCACCCTCTGCAGTTCAGTCCTCTTTTCAATAAAATGCTCGTTTGACATTGAATGGAGCTTTTCCAATTCTTCTAATCGCTTCAGCATTTCCATTCTGGCAGACTCTGCTGCTGCGGTTTGCTGCTTTATTTTTTCCTCTTCTTCAACAGCCGCATTCACCTTTTGAAGTTCAGCTTTTAAGGATTCCTGTTTGACTTTTACCTCTTGTAGTATGGAGTCAATGAAATCAATTTGAAAATGAGGAATGAGCCGGGATGCAGAATCCTCCATCTCCTTAATCGATTCTTGCAGCATTTCCAGTCTGGCATTCACTTGATAAAGCTCATTTTCCACCTTCGCTTTATCTGCGTCTGCCAGTCTGACTGATTCTTTTGCTGCATTCAAATCGGATTCAGTAGGAATGTTTTCATCTATTAAAGCCGGTTGAGGGTGGTGGTTCGAACCGCAAACTGGACATGCATCCCCATTGACCAATTCTTTCGCTAATAGCCCCGCTTGGCCATGCCTCCATTTATTCTCCAAGTAGTTCAAAGTTTCTTTTGCATCATTAAGGGCATTGGAGAATTTTTGCACCTTCTCTTCTACTAAGATGACATTCTTCCGATTTGCTTCAGATTGAATGATAGAGTTAGTCAGCTTGTCCAACAGCTGCAGTTGATGATCAAGCTTCTCTAATTCAGCAGTGTATTCAAGCTTTGCATACCGTGCTTTTTCCACTGATTCTTTTCTTACTTTAAGAAGTTCGGTACGTGAATCAAGTTCTTCTAATGATTTTTTACTTTCATCACGTTTTTTGACTGCATTCTCATGTTCTTGCTGTAATCTGTTGGTTTCCGATTGCAGAGAATCAAAAGTCTTGATCTCCTCTTTCATGTTATTCAGATATGAAACCTTTTCAGCCGCCAGATTTCTTTCATCTTCTCTTTTTTCTTCCTTAAGGTAGTTTTCCAAAGCAGCTTCAAGTGCCTTTTCAACTTCAATTTTTTGGCCTTTAATTTGATTTAACCTCTTCACATTCTCATCATAATCTTTCCGAAGTCGTAGGCAAAGTTCTTCTTGCTGCTGCAGGCGGGAGGCTTTATATGCAAAGGCAATGTCCTGTTTTTTCTTTTCCATTTCCTCTTTCTTTGATTCTAATTCATTTTTTCTTGCTTCGAATTCATTTTTTTGCTTGGCTTGTTGATGCAAATCTTCAGCCTGATAAATGGACTTCTGCAGTTCATCCCTTTTCTTTTGAAGATTTTCCACCGTTTCTTTCATGGAATTAGAATCCACTTCCATTGCTTCAATTGCTTTATGAGCCAACGGAATAATTAAATGATCATTTATCTGTTCTTCTTTAAGGGAGGCATCTAGTTCTGGATCATTCCCGGAGTGCAGCTGCTGCAGCAGGCTGTTTCTTTGGACGATTTGCCTTTCCACTGATCTTTTTAACTCGGCTGCCTCTTCCTTTAGCTTTTCCTCTATTTTTTTATAAAATTCTGTATGGAAGAGCCTTTGGAGGATTTGTTCCTTGTCTTTACTGTCCGAAACGAGCAACTTTCGGAATTCCCCCTGTGGGATCATCAAAATTTGCCTGAATTGATTCGCATCCAGCTGGACGATTTCTTTTATTTTCTCATCGACTTCCCTTACGTTTGAACCAAGGAGCTTTTGGCTCCCATCTTCTTCTATCTTATATAATTCCGCCTTGGCGCCGACTGTTGTAAAACCTTCTCCCCGCTCTTTTTTCTTGTCCTGCTGAGGAGCCCTCGAAATGGAATAGGTTTCACCACGCAATGAGAAGAGCAGCGAAACCTCTGTTGGAGTCGAATCATGAGAAAACTGGCTGCGCAAATCAGGGCCATTTCGATCGTCTCCGCTTGCTTTACCGAAAATGGCATAGCTGATTCCATCAAAAATGGTCGTCTTTCCCGCTCCAGTCTTCCCAGAAATCACAAACATCGTCCTATTTTCAAGTTTCGTGAAATCTATCTTTTCAGTGCCGGCATATGGTCCGAATGCCTGCATTGTAAGCTGTAATGGTCTCACTTCCGCTCTTCCTCCCCTTTTACGACTGATATCACTGATTCCATGATTTCTCTCTTATCTTCTGAAAAATCAAGCGTGGTCATTTCATGATAAAAGCTTTCAAAAAGCTCCAACTCTGACTTTTTCTCGCTTCTGATGGATTGGAATACCTGCTTCTGTTTCATATCCATCACATCGATTTTCCTTTCAAGGTGAAGGACGTTCGGATAGATTTGCCTCAATTTATTGATGGGATCAATCAGCGCACCTTCATCATGCAGTGTAACTTTTAAATAATCATCGATTTTTTGTTTTTGATAAAAAGACGGATCGAGCAATTCTTCAAGGCGTCCCTCAATTTCCCTCATATCCCTTGCAGGAGAAAGCAGGCGTTCTTCGATATTGATGTCCCCTTTTGAATCGATATGGATGATGGAAACACTTTTCCGCTGCTTTGCTTCTGAAAAGGAGTATTTTAATAGAGATCCCGAATACCGGACACTATCATGTCTTAAAGCATCAGGACTATGCAGATGTCCTAGTGCTGCATAGTTGAATGGACCAAATAAGTCGGATGTAACACACCCTGATCCACCCACCGATAATGTCCTCTCAGATTCGGTTTCTTTACCACCTAATACAAAGGCATGTCCTACAAATATATTCGGACTGTCCTGATCCATTTGACTTTCGATTTTGCCGATTACTGATTTCATCGCATCCTGATGAGAATGGATGGATTCATCCTGGAGAATTTGTCTTACCAGTCCGGGCTCAGCATAAGGGACCAAATGAAAATGCACATCATTAAGCATGATGGGGCTGAAATCATCAGTCAATTTTCCTTTTAAATAAAAATGGCTGTGCTTATACCAGGATGTACCGAACGAAAGGCGTTCTGCACTATCATGGTTGCCGGAAATGGCAATGATCGGCGTGTTCAATTCGACGTTGATTTTAAATAGGATATCATTCAGCAAATCCACGGCATCCGTCGGCGGAATGGAGCGGTCATAAAGGTCGCCGGCAATGATGACGGCATCCGGCTTTTCCTCTTCAACGAGTTGAACAAACTGCTCAAGGACAACCCGCTGTTCTTCTGTCATATAAATGCCATGCACCAGTTTTCCTAAATGCCAATCGGCTGTATGTATAAATTTCATCAATTATCACCTCATAAAATGCATTTGAAATTTCTTATTTAAATAATTCTTGCTTTATTTCTCCACTTGCGTTTTAAGGTTTATGACGATTACTCCTGCAATGATCAATATAATTCCTGCAAGTGTCGCCATGCTGATCTTTTCCTTCCATATCAAGACCCCGATTACGGCTGTGGCAGCGGTTCCTGCTCCAGACCAAATAGCATAGGCAATACTGAGAGGGATCATTTTCAGTGAAAGGGAAAGAAAGAAAAAGGCAGAAGCAAACCCCAGGACGACACCGATTGCCGGTCCTGCTTTTGTAAATCCATCGGAAGCCTTCAGCATAGATGTACCGATCAATTCAGAAGCAATGGCCGCAGCTAAAAAAATGTATGCTTTCATTTTATCCCCTCCAATATTCTATATCTAGTATACTTAAAAACTCTCAGAAATTGGGAGTGAATAATTAGTATCTATTCGTTTAATGACATGGAAAAAGAGAAGCAAATTGGCTTCTCTTTTTTGTCATCATTCTTCTTCGGACGTTTCGTCGAATTTCATTTTCTTTTTCTTCATTAAATACTGAAGTGCTGTTTTGAAATTTGAGTGTGCTTTGAATGGAAAAGCTATTCCCGAATCAATGATATCCCGGATGATATGTGGTGCAAAGCCCACATACAACGGCTCGACCCCCATTAATTTCAATGAATGTGAAATATCTGAAACCTCTTTAGCCAATTGGCCATACCCCAGCTCTTCTATTTCAGAGTGTCCGATCCCAGTAAAATCTATGATGGCTGTATCAATATCCTGTTCATATACCGAATTCAGGATTCTCTCCCTGACATTGCTCAATCGATTTTCATCCAGTCTACCAGTAAGAGGAACAAGAATGGTACTTGGTACAATAGAAGGGATTATCGGTGCTGAGATATCCTGTAAAATTTTTTCGTATTTTTCTATTTTCCGTTCGAGTTCCTGGACATATTCTTCAATAATCAATACTATTACTCCTTTTATATATAATTTGAATAGTATGGCATCACTAATGCAGCCACTTCTTTATTATTCCATTATACCATTTATGATGGCGATTGATGAAACGATTGTATCAAATAAGAATTTTATTCCATTTTTTATCATTGGTATGCTGTCTGTATTTATCCAGCAAATCACTTCAACCTTTTTCTTAGACTCTTTTCTGAATGTTTGTTACTTTATGCAGTAAAACAGAATAACTTAGGCGATCAATGCAGAATATGCAGAAGAGCTAGCTCGAAAAGAGCCTGGATACTTTATCCCAATGCGCAATACATGTATTTTTACGTTAAAATCGGCTTTCAGATTTTAACAACAATGTTTACGAAAACAGCCTTTTCTAAAAAATCGTGTTTGACCACATTACTATATTAAAAGGATCCACATTTTATCATTTTTCTGACAGAAGACTCCCTCTTCAATCGTGTGAAGGGCAAAGCCCAACGATAAGGGGGAGATGAATGGCAGTTGGTGGTAGCCAAAATTTCCCTCTTTGTGATACAATAAGAACAAACGTTCCCTACTGGTGGTGAGATGAAAGCCATGCTGGTCAACAAAGCCTATAAGTTTCGGATCTATCCAACCAAAGAACAAGAAGGACAGATTGCTAGAACCATCGGATGTTGTCGCTTCGTCTTCAATCGGTTCTTAGCCCAATGGAATGATACCTACAAAGAAACCGGCAAAGGATTAACCTACCACTCCTGTTCAGCCGCCTTAACCCAAATGAAAAAGGAATTGGGCTGGTTAAAAGAAGTCGACAGCATTGCTCTTCAATCCTCGCTCAAACATCTTGCGGATGCGTATACACGTTTTTTCAAACAACAAAACAAGGCTCCCCAGTTCAAATCGAAAAAGAATCACGTACAATCCTATACAACGAGGTATACCAACGGAAATATTGCCATAGTCGGCAAAAAAATCAAACTGCCAAAACTTGGTTTGATCCGCTTTGCCAAAAGTCGTGAGGTAGAGGGACGTATTCTTCATGCGACTGTTAGACGGACTTCAAGCGGCAAATACTTTGTATCCATTCTGGCAGAAATGGACGTACATCTATATGAAAAAACAGGTTCCTCTGTTGGTGTTGACTTAGGACTTAAAGACTTTGCCATTTTATCAACGGGTGAAGTGTTTGGCAATCCTAAATGGTTTCGTCATTTGGAAAAGAAACTGGCTGATGCCCAGCGAGTTCTTTCTAGACGCCAACAGTCCGCCTTGAAAAGAAAGTGTAAATGGGATGAAGCAAAGAACCTTCAAAAACAAAAACGCAAAGTTGCCCGTATTCATGAGAAAATCGCAAATGTACGAAAAGACTACTTGCAAAAAATCTCCACCCACATCATCAAAAACCACGATGTTGTAGGGATTGAAGATTTGCAAGTATCCAAAATGCAAAAGAATCATAGGTTGGCCAAAGCGATCAGTGAAGTAGCCTGGTCACAATTTCGCACCATGCTGGAGTACAAAGCAAAATGGTACGGAAAGCGTGTTATTGCGGTGTCGAAAACGTTTGCGAGTTCTCAATTGTGTTCGAGCTGTGGCTACCAAAACAAAGACGTTAAGAACCTTGCCCTTCGCAAGTGGGATTGCCCTTCATGTAGAACACCCCACGATAGGGATCTTAACGCAGGACAAAATCTTCAAAAAGAAGCCATAAGACTTCTAACCGTAGGGACTACGGGGCTAGCCTAATCCATTAGAAGCCAAGGGGCTTCTGTATTTAGGAATCTCCCACTTAAAACGACCCGTGAGGGTGTTAAGTGGTGAGTAGTTCAAGAAATTCTCTTTATTTACGCCATTGCTTTTTAGGGAGGTCCATCACCAAATAATAACTTTGCCAGTACCGGGAGCTGAATATTCGTTAAAAAACCCCCTGATCCTACTTTTTTAGGTCAGAGGGTTTTTTATTATAGAAAAGGACCCTCTGCAATTGCAGGGGGTCCTCAATACTCAATAATTAGTTAACGTCGTTTGTGATGCTTGCAGTTGTCAATCCTGCTTTTTCAAGGATTGAACCCATCTTTTCATCTGCAGATGCTAATTTTTCATTAGCTGCATCAAGATTTGCGTCAGCGCCTTTTTTAAGCTCTTCAGCTTTCATAGAATAAGAATCTTTAAGATCTGTCAAAGCTGCTTCTAAATCAGATTTGTAATCTTTTAAAGAATCAGGAACAGTTACTTCACCGATTTTTCCTGCAACCGCTTCAGCAGAAGCTGCAGCACTTGGAGCCATTGCTGCTAAATCTTCTTTTTTCGTTTCTTCTTTTGCAGCGGCAGCATCATAATTTTGAACGTCAGTATCAGCTGAATTGATAGTTCCAGTCAAGTTCATGTAGAAATCAATCATGTCAGATTGAACATTTTCTTTGCTGGACTCAGCTGATTCAGTATCTTTTGTATCTTTCTTGTCTGTTGATTTTTCTCCATCACTTGAGCAGCCTGCTGCTACAGATACTGCCAATAATAGAGTTAAGCCTAACCACCATAATTTTTTCATTGGTGATCAACCTCCATTTCCCTTTTTAATTTTTTCCCTAATCCCTGGTCGCTTCTTATCTATGTAGAAGTCCCCGATGTTCAGCAGAAGTTTATCCCCCCTGCCGAGATTCATCATATCATGGTGAGAAATATTGGTAAAGGAATATTTCATCAAATTCAAAAAGCTCCAATATTATAAATATTCCTATTATTCAACTAACTTTTTCCAGTCGTTTTTCCCCTCTTTCCTCTCATAAATCACTTGTCTTCTTATTTCAATATTGTCTATAATAATAACGACAATATAGGATCGTGAAATAATTTGAGGTGAAAAAAGTGGGTACTGCACTTAGCGGATGGTTTTTGGTTTTTATCCTTTTCTGGATTGTTGTACTAGTTTCTTCCTTTGCTATCGGTGGATTTTTCATGTTTCGGAAATTTTTGAAAAGAATGCCGAAGCAAGACGGGAAATCCGATCTGGATTGGGAAGAATATTATGTGAGTCAAACAAAGCAGCTTTGGAAGCCAGATAAGAAAGAATTGCTTGAAGAGCTCGTCAGCCCGGTTCCGGATTTATTCAGGGATGTTGCCCGGCAGAAGATTGCCGGAAAAATAGGCCAGATTGCAATGAATGAAAAAGCAGATGCTATTTCAATGGATCATGTCATACGTGGATATATCCAAGCAACTCCTAAAAGAGACCATAAATTTCTTAAAAAAAAGCTTCAAGAATTAAATATTGATTTTCATCCTTACAAACACCTTTTCTAAAAGGTGTTTTTCTTTATACAAAAAAACATATACGAAATGAACGTATTTATTGTAAAATTTTACTATACAGAGAAACAGGGGGTATATCATGAATCTACAAACAGATCGAAATTCCGCGTTTTTTATTCCGGGGGGAATCATCATAATTTTATCTTCATTAATTTCTCCACTCTTCCTCGGAGAAATGCTAAGGGAGATATTTTATAAACCTGAAAACACATTTATTTTTGTCTCAAGCCCGATGACTTATATTGTGTTTGCATCATCCATTGCCCTCATAGGGGTTGGAATGCTTTTAATCCCAATACATTCCATAAAAAAGTGGATACCTGCCGTAGTTATTCTAGCTGCATTTGCAGGGGCTTATGTCAGTATTGATGAGTATCACTATGGAACAGCGGATGGATTTTATTATAATGGTCTGCTTACCCTGGATGAAAAAGAAATAAAATGGGCAGACGTTGAAAAAATGGAGCAGGTTTATGTAAAAAAACGCGGGACTCAAGTTCCGAAGAAATTGATATTCAACTTAAAAGACGGAGAGCAAGTAAGTTTTGACTTTGACAGACGGCTATATGATTCCAGAAGACAGATCGACGCAATGGTAACCTCGGCAGGAGGCGAGTCTGTCATTGAAGTATTGGACAGTTTAAAAGATCTTAAATAAGAAGAAAAAAAGACCCATAGTACGTGACAGTACTGTGGGTCTTAATGATTATATTGATTTCGTCGGAAACGGACCATCCAGCTGGCCGAGCAGCTTTTTATACTGCACATACATCGCCACTCTCCAAGGAACAATCATACCGAACGCTAGGATCCAAAACATGCCGCTCAATTGGCCATAATCAATCGTCTTACTTAAGAAAGCTTTCATCACAAGCCGTATCAATAAGAGGCCGATCAAGATAAATGCAAAAGCTTTAGAACGTTTCAAATAAATATCATTTTCTTTGATTTCAAATTTAGAAGTTTTAATCAGCAATAAAGAAAATACCATTCCCACCGTCACCGCTTCTAAGAGCTCGGCCAATGTTACCCTGAAAAACGGAAACAGGAACATCAATGCGCCCGTACTCATAAAAATAGGCGGCAAAATGATTTTTCGGCCTGATACTGGTTTTTTGGAAGCTTTCATTCGAACAAATATGACAAGGGACCCCATTAGTACAGCAATTATGGATGAGGCAATCAACATGTTCATCATCCCTCTTTCATCTAGTAAACATTGTATTTGTTTCATTCAGTTTAGCCTCTTCTGTTAGAAAAGACAAACTGCGATTTTTATTATATCTCATTCGGGGCAAAAAGAAAAACCATTCAGGAAAAAATCCTAATGGTCATTTCGTTAAGACAACACACGGCTTATGGCTTCTACAACCCTGCTCTCATCAAAAGGCTTCACGATGAAATCCTTCGCACCAGCTTCTATGGCTTCCATAACCGTTTTCTGGACACTCATCGCAGAGCATACAATGATTTTTGCTTTTGGATGTCGTTTTAAAATCTGTTTTGTGGCGTCAAGCCCGTTCATTTCAGGCATTGTGATATCCATTGTAACAATATCAGGATGCAGCTGATCAAATAACTCGACTGCTTCCCGGCCATTTTCAGCTTCCCCGACTACTACATGGTCCGTGTTCTTTAACATATTTGCAAGTGTCATCCTCATGAACTTTGCATCATCTACAATCAATACCGTCGCCACTGATGATCCCCCTCGTATTCCCATTCGATGCGTTTCATAGTCATAAAGTAATGATTATTTAGAAAAAAATACCACATCACTAAATATATCAAATTTTCTAACTCTTTATCAAGAGTTATTACAGAAAAATGAAATAAAATGATTAGAAACCTGTAAAACCTCCAGTAAGATAACTGAAAAGTCCTATAATGGCAGTCATCCAATTAAAAAATAAGATGATTCCCATTACGATCATGATATAACCGCCAATTTTTACGATTTTCATACTGTTCCTTCGAATCCATTTCATCTTTCCGATAAAAAAAGAGAGAATGAAAAACGGCACTGCAAAACCCAGTGTATAGGCAATCATGTAAGCAATCGCAGATCCTGGATGAGAGGCTGCCATATAAATAACCGACATAAGGATTGGCCCTGTACAAGGCGTCCACCCTGCAGCAAATGCCATACCGATAAGGATAGTGCCTACATAGCCTGCCGGCCTATTCTTAAATTCCAGTCGTCGATCCTTCATTAAAAACTCAGGCTTCAATAATCCAATGACCATCAATCCGAAAAGAACCATAAAGATTGCTCCGAATTGGCGAATCAGATCCTGATACTGATTAAAGAATCCACCGACTGCCGAAGTCCCAAATCCTATTGCAATGAATATGGATGAGAAACCCAGTAAAAAAAATAGAGTATGCAGCAGGCTTCTCTTTTGAAGCATCGCATTTTCGGTTTTCAATTCGTTAACGGACATCCCTGTTATGTAAGATAAAAAAGCTGGGTACAATGGCAGACAGCAAGGAGAAATAAAACTTAGAAATCCAGCCCCGAACGCCAGAAAAATAGTTACATCACTCAATCAAAACAACTCCCAGTATTTACTTTGCCTTTATTCTATCAAACTTAATTGAAAAATATGTATTTATTAAATATGAAGTTTTTGTGGCATTTACTTCCTTTCAAATTCAAAAAAAACAGCAACCCAGTATTCACAAGGAATGAGTCGACTTTTCTATTATTAATGCACGAAAAAAATTTAAATCATTTTCCTTTAAAAAGTGTAAAGAATTGGGTATACTATAAAAAACAAGTTACAAGAATTTGAAAATATGTACTAGATTAGGATATATTTCCACTGTCCGGTGAAATACTTTTGGAAAGGACAAGCAGCCGTGTCTAAACAGCAATTACTTGATAAAATTGAACAAAAGCGTGCGGACTTGATTCAGATTGCTTGTGAGCAAGGACTAAATTCTACCCTAGCCATTGAGTATAGTCAAGAATTGGACCGCTTATTAAATGACTATAATCGTTTATTTTTGAGTTCAACTTCACAAAACAAATCTTATCTTTCCCCACAACCATTATAATCCAATATTATAAGGCTAAAAACCATCAATAAAAGGAAGCAGACAATTCTGCTTCCTTTTTTAAGTCTTGTTGATATTCATTCAGTATGAATCCATCTAGTGAGGAAAAGTGCCATTGATATATAACTTATAAACAGCAATAGTAGAAATACAGGTACAGACAATGAATCTTGAACCAGCATTATTAACCCTCCTATTTTAATTGTTCCAATGGTATAGGGAAGAGCAAGAAGAAAATGATGGCACCCAGCAAAGATAGTGAAATGGCGAAATACGGTTTTCGATAATGAACAGTCAACACAATGAACAAGACCAGATTAAGCCAAATATTGTACCAGCCGCCCCACCCATTCCCATATACATACATTCCTTTATGCGCAAAAAGTGTTTCAAGTACGCTAAAGAACACTACCCAGACAGCCATGTATATAGCCATCTTCCTTTTAGTATGGGGTAAACGCTGTAGATATATGATAAGGGCAGCTGGACAAATGAAAAATGTAAAAGCTAAATTGATGATCGTATGATTCAGCCAATCAATTGTGACACCCCTGAATGCCCACAAAGTATGTTGATAATAGAGCATATTATAAGTCATATTGATGACAATAAAGAACAGTACGGTTGGGTATTGTTCTTTAACTGATTCCCATCGGATAAACTTATAAGCAAAAAAACACCAGACAAACATAACCAAAAGCAAATACATAGAAATAGTCACCTCAACAGAATAAAAACTACTTGTTAGTTTTGCCAGGATTCTCCGTGAATAATCAATCAAAAATAATACTGCAAGCAAAAAAGCACCCAATTGGGTGCTTTTTGCTGACAAATTCTATTTTACATAGTGCTTGTCCATATTGATGAATGATTACTTGGATTGTTTGTTCATTGCAGCCATCATTTGATTGATTTTCTTTTGGGACGGCTTCATGCCCATTTGCATCATCATCATTTTCAGCATCTGTTCATTGATTGGTGGATTTTTCTTTAGGTAGCTCATCATGTATTTGCGAGCAATGAAAAATCCTAGCGCGACACCGACAAGCAATGCAAGGACGCCCACTAGAATAAATTGCCATAACATAGGATAATTTCCTCCTTCGTGTTGTCTACTTTACAGTGTACTAAACCACAAGACATTATACAATATATCAATAATTTTTTCTCCTATAAATCATCAATTTAAACGTATTTTCTCTCTTTTATCGGCTTTACCCAGCCGAATCTTTGGTTTTCTAAATCAACCGCCAGCAGCCGCCCATCAAATTGACGTAAAACCTCGAAAAATGCAAATTCCGAATCATAGCTGCCCCACGCGCATAGCTGCAGAGATCTCTCATGCCAAAGCAATTCCGCTCCGTTCACTTTCGTCGTGAAACCGACTTGATAGGAACACCCTTCAAACGAAAAATCTTTCCTCTTTTGAAGATGGTTGACCAATAATCGGTGAAACGGAAGAAATGGAATGGATTTCGTAATATAGTTCACCTGGAGATCGAGAATCGTCTTTAATTCACCAATGGAATTTTGGTGCTCATGAAACAATTGGTAGAACATTTTTTCCCTGCCGTAATAATGTCCGGCAAATTCATCCTCTATGAAATAAATTTGATAGGAACGCAAAATGAATCACTCCCAGCCATATCCTTTTTTTCATTATAGACAAGTGGCATCGTGGTGATTGTCATAAGCTGTCAACAACTTCTTACTAATTTTGTCGAAACTATTGATATTTCCTAATTTATTCTTGTTAGAGGCACTGTATTCCTTCTTTTTTATGGCTCTTTTCTCAAAGTTTGTTGCTGTAGCATAAAAAAAAGGATAACTTATGCAATCTATTCAGGGAAATTAGCTGGAAAAGAGCCTGGATACTCCAATTCAAAGCGCAAAACAGGTATTTGTAAGTTGAAATCGGCAAAAAGATTTTAACAACAATATATACGAAAACAGCCTTTTTATAAAAATACGTCAAAATAAACCGCTAGTATCTCTAAATCGAGTAGGCGCATGAATGATTCATGCGCCTCTCACAGATCCGTACGTGCGGGTCATCGCATACGGCTCCTCCATATTATCCCCGCTGGGGAT